>NZ_JBFRGZ010000009.1:0-161256 GCF_052115605.1 Arthrobacter sp. 2MCAF15
GAAACAACCCGGTGAAACAACCCGGTGAAACAACCCGGTGAAACAACCCGGTGAAACAACCCGGTGAAACAACCCGGTGAAACAACCCGGTGAACAACGAGATTTACATTACCCCAGTCTGGCACGCTCGTTAAACACGGGGCCGCGGGCGCTGTGTGCCGTGTCCGCCTCCGGCCGCACGGACTTTTGCCGACAGACGGTGCCGGGGACCAAATCCGCGGTCTAACAGGTAGTCACGTCTCAGATCCGCGTACTTCGTGCCGCCGGTGATAGTGGTCAGGAAATCAAGGAGGGGTAGCGCACACTCGTGTGCGGCCTACAGTCATCGATTTTACTTGGGAGATCACAGCCGGCTCAGCCGGTGGAAGGTCTCGGCAAGTTCCCGCACGGTCTCGCGGTCTCGGTCTCAGCGTGGTCTCGCGGTCTCGATCAACAGCATGGTCTCAGCACGGTCTCGATCATCGAAGCAGGTAGCTCGTGGGGGTAAAAGTGAAGAAGGCAGCTCCTGGGTGTGCAGCAGTGTGCATTGTCTTGGCCGGCGCACGGGGCCAGATCCCGGGCGAAAGTGGATCAACCTCGTGAGCGGCGGGCGCGGGCAGCAAACACGGAAGAAGCTGTTTGCCATCGGACTTGTCCTGGTGGCGATTGTGATCGGCGGAGGTGTCTGGGGGTCCGGTCTGGCCGCCTCCGGAACTCCAGCAAGCGTGGTGGACACGACGCGCGGCGGCGTCCCGGCGCCCCCGCCGTCGACTGCGCGTCCGCCGGCGGATGCGACACCCCCGGCCACAGACCCAGCGCCAGCCATTGCCGGGCCGGCACCCGGAGAACCTGCGGTTCCCGGGCCGGCCACATCAGACCTGACGGGCAGGTCCGAGGCGGAGCTTGCCGCCAGCCCGCAGCTCGTTTCCGCACCCGTTGCCCTTGGCGGCGCAGCAGCGCTGCAGCCGGGCGTGACCGCCACAGTCGCCGGCATTGAAGCGGTGACCGGGGAGGCCACAGGACCCGGCGAGATTGCCGGCCCCGCCATTCGCTTTACAGTTTCAGTCCGCAACCAGTCTGGTCAGACCGTGCCGCTCGCGGACGCATTTGTCAACGTCGAGGCCGGAGCGGACAAACTCCCGGCCCTTCAGCTGAGCGGACCTGGCGCAACAAAGTTTCCCGCGTCCGCAGCGGCCGGGGCCACCGTCTCGGCCGTTTACGTCTTCCTGGTGCCGCCGGATCAGCGCGACCAGGTTCACATCTATCTGAACTACCAGGCGACGTCACCCATCTTGGCCTTCGTCGGTGCCGCCACAACGTCGGAGGGGAAGTCATGAGCATCGAGCAGAGGTCCGACAGTTTTCCCGCGCAGCCGCGGCAGGAAGGAAACTGTCCACCCACCAAGCGGGCAAAGGCTCGGACAAGGCCGTCCTTGCTGCGGGCCGCCAAGGGATTGTTTGTGATGATCGTGTCGTCCGCAATGATGGTGGCGATCGCAATACTGCCAGTTCCCGCGGCTACCGCGGATACGGCTCCCGTGGATCCCGCCAGCCCGGCAACCCCGGTGACCGTGTCAGCTGATGCGCTGCCCACCGCCCAGATTGATGGCGTGGCGTGGCAGCAGCTCGTGGTGGGCAACACGGTCTATGTGGTCGGAAAGTTCAGCACCGCGCGACCCGCCGGTTCTGCCCCAGGCACCAACACCGTGCCACGAAACAACATTCTTGCCTACGACATCCGCACGGGCGCACTGATCACTTCTTTCGCTCCCAGCCTGAATGCGCAGGCCCTGTCCGTCGCTGCGTCCCCAGATGGGTCCCGCATCTATGTGGGCGGGGACTTCACCGCGGTCAACGGCACCACCGTGTGGCGTGTGGCCGCCCTCAATGCGGCCACCGGCCAACTCATTACCAGCTTCCTGCCGAAGGTTGCTTCCTCTGTTCGAGCTATCGTCGCCACCTCAAGCGCGGTGTACATGGGCGGGTTGTTCGGTGCGGTCGGGCAGGCGTCGCGGCAGAACCTGGCGGCGGCCAGCCCCACTGACGGCGCGCTGCTCCCGTGGCATCCGGTCGCCGGCGGAAAAGTCAACGCCCTGGTCCTGTCTCCGGACAAGACGCAGGTGGTCATCGGGGGCGCGTTCACAACCCTGAACGGATCATCCAATCCTGGGTATGGGCTCGGATCGGTGGATTCAACAATCGGCGCACTGCTCCCGTTTGGAGCGAACAACCTCATCCGGGACGGAGGCTCGCAGGCGGCAATCCTTAGCCTTTCCTCGGACAGCACCAACGTCTACGGCTCCGGCTATGTCTTCGGCACCGGAGGAAATCTGGAAGGCGTGTTTTCCGCGAACTGGAGCGACGGCGCCATCAAATGGGTGGATGACTGCCATGGGGACACTTATGGGGTCTACGCGGCCGCGTCGGCGGTCTATGCCGTCGGCCACTCGCACTACTGCGGCAACATCGGCGGCTTCCCCCAGACAACCCCCTGGGGGTTCCATCGCGGACTGGCATTTGGCAAGGACGCGACGGGGACCATCACGGATGATCCCTATGGGTACTACAACTTCGCCGGGAACCCGTCACCGTCGCTCCTTAATTGGTTTCCCGACATCGACACGGGAACGGTAACGGGCCAGAACCAGGGTCCGTGGGCCGTGAGCGGAAACTCCCAGTACGTGGTGATGGGAGGCGAGTTCAAGAACGTCAACAGTTCGGCACAGCAGGGGCTGGTGCGGTTCGCCGTGAAGGAAATAGCCCCGAACAAGGAGGGGCCCCGGGTCACGGGAGCCAAGCTCAACCCTTCGGTGATCTCGACAGCAGCAGGGACCGCCCGGCTCTCCTGGCAGGCCGACTGGGACCGGGACAATGAGCACCTGACCTATCAGGTGATTCGCGACAACAAGACCGCAGCCCCGATCTATACGACAACGCAGGAGTCAACCTTCTGGAGCCGTCCGGGCATGGGATACATAGACTCCGGACTGGTGCCCGGATCCACCCACACGTACCGCGTATTCGCCAGCGACCCGTTCGGAAACATCGCCAAGTCTGACAGCGTGACCATCACGGTGGCCGCATCGGGCGCCGTCAGTAACTACGCCACCAAGGTTCTCAACGACGGCTCGCTGGACTTTTGGCGGCTGGACCAGGCCAGCGGCAGCAGCGTGGTCGATTGGGCAGGCTGGAACGACCTCGCCCCGGGAACCGGCATCAGCGGCGGGGCCGGCGGAGCAATCCTTGGTGATTCGGACAAGGCCTCCACCTTCGATGGAACCAGCGCCGGCTTCGCCTCAACCCAGACTCCTGTCCCCGGGCCGGACACGTTCACGGTCGAGTCGTGGATCAACACAACCTCCACAAGTGGCGGCAAGATCGTTGGCTTCGGGTCAAGTGCCACGGGGGATTCGGGCAGCTATGACCGCCACGTCTACATGGACAATGCAGGGCATATCTGGTTTGGCGTCTACCCCGGAGGCGTGCAGACGCTCAACAGCAGCGGCACCTACAACGACGGCCAGTGGCACCAAATCGTGGCAAGCCTCGGAACGACGGGGATGGCCCTCTACGTGGACGGGAAGCGGGTCGGCCACCGGTCCGATGTCACATCGGGACAGGCCTACTCGGGGTACTGGCGTGTTGGTGGGGACAACCTGGGCGGTTGGCCCAATGGTCCGGCCAGCAATTACTTCCAGGGAAGCATCGACGATGTCTCGCTTTACCCCTCGGTCCTCACCCTTCAGCAAGTCCAGGGCCATTTCACCGCCTCGGGGCGGACGTTGGACGTCCCGGTGGCACCCGCGGACGCCTACGGCAAAGCGGTCTTCGACGCAGGTCCCGATCTTTACTGGAGGCTCGGGGAAACCAACGGCTCTATCGCGGCCGACAGCGGCGTCAATGGAAACTCGGGATCCTACGTCAGCGGAGTGACGCTCGGCGCCCCCGGGGCTGTAGCAGGAACCGCCAATACCGCGGCCAGCTTCGACGGGAACTCCGGCCTTCTCTCCAGCAATGCGCAGTTCAGCAATCCCACAACATATTCGGAGGAGCTCTGGTTCAACACCACGACGACCAATGGCGGCAAGCTGATCGGATTCGGGAACGCGGCGACCGGCCTGTCCAGCGGCTACGACCGGCACGTCTACATGGAGAACGACGGCCGGCTCACTTTCGGAGTCTGGACCGGAAACCCAAACACGGTCACTTCGCCGAACGGCTACAACGATGGCCGGTGGCACCACTTGGTGGCGACACAAGCCACGGACGGCATGAAGCTGTACGTTGATGGTGCCCTAGTCGGCACCAACCCCCAGACCCAGGCGCAGGCCTATGACGGCTACTGGAGGGTCGGAAGCGATAATACGTGGGGTCCCCAGCCTTACTTCTCCGGCCTGATCGACGAAGTCGCCATTTACCCGACTGAATTGTCCGCAGACGTTGTGGCAAGCCACCACGCGATCGGCGGCGGCGGGATTGCTCCCAACCAGCCACCGGCGGCTGCGTTCACGACGTCGTCCGCTGACCTGGTGGCGTCGTTCGACGGCTCGGGGTCCTCGGATCCGGACGGCTCAGTTGCTTCGTATAGCTGGGATTTCGGTGACGGGTCAGCGGCGAGTGCCGGGGTGAAGCCGGCCCACAACTACGCGGCGGCCGGGACCTATCAGGTGAAACTGACGGTCACGGACGACAAGGGGGCCACGGCCTCGGTGACGAATCCGGTAATCGTCGTACAAAATCAGCCACCGGCGGCTGCGTTCACGACGTCGTCCGCTGACCTGGTGGCGTCGTTCGACGGCTCGGGGTCCTCGGATCCGGACGGCTCAGTTGCTTCGTATAGCTGGGACTTCGGTGACGGGTCAGCGGCGAGTGCCGGGGTGAAGCCGGCCCACAACTACGCGGCGGCCGGGACCTATCAGGTGAAACTGACGGTCACGGACGACAAGGGGGCCACGGCCTCGGTGACGAACCCCGCCGCGATAGCCGCGGCGGGAACTGTTCCCCGACCCGACCACGTGGTGGTTGTGGTCATGGAGAATGAATCCGCGGCGTCAATAATCGGAAACCCCGACGCCCCGTACATCAATTCGCTGGCTTCGAACGGAGCCTTGATGACACAGTCATTTGGCGTGACGCATCCGAGTGAGCCGAACTATCTCGCGCTTTTCTCGGGTGCCACTCAAGGTCTGACAGACGACAGCTGCCCTAATACATATTCGGCGACCAACCTGGCCGGCCAGCTAAATGCCAAGCAGCTGAGCTTTGTCGGGTATTCCGAGTCCCTGCCAAGCGTCGGTTTCATGGGTTGTACCAGCGGTGCGTATGCCCGCAAGCACAGCCCTTGGACGAACTTCCCGTCGCTGCCAGCGGCAGTCAATCAGCCACTGACGGCCATCCCGACCGACTACACAACTCTGCCCACCGTGTCGTTTGTCATTCCCAACCTGCAGAACGATATGCATGACGGAACGATCGCCCAGGCGGACACCTGGCTGCAGGGCAATTTGGGTGCCTACGCAACGTGGGCCGGGCAGCACAACAGCCTGTTGATCCTGACGTGGGATGAGGGCGATGCCACGAACCAAATTGCGACCATCTTTAGCGGACAGCGCGTTCGGCAGGGACAGTATCCGGACCGGACCGACCACTACAACGTATTGCGTACCCTGCAGGAAGCTTACGGGCTGGGGTCGAACGGAAACACTGTGTCTGCCACTCCCATAACCAGCATCTGGGCATCCTTGAATCAGCCGCCCGCACCGGCTTTTACCTCCTCGGCGGTGAACCTGGCGGCGTCGTTCGACGGCTCGGGGTCCTCGGATCCGGATGGCACGGTGGCTTCGTACGGCTGGGATTTCGGTGACGGGTCGACGGCGGGCACCGGCGTTAAGCCGGCGCACAACTACGCGGCGGCCGGGACCTACCAGGTGAAACTGACCGTCACGGACAACAGAGGCGCAAGTGCCTCGGCAACCCATCCCGTCACAGTCACCGCTGCCGGAAACCAAATTCTGGCCCAGGATGGTTTTGGGCGGTCCGTTGCCGCAGGTTGGGGCAGCGCCGATCGGGGCGGCCCATGGACCTTGAACGGTTCGGCCTCCTACTTCTCGGTGGGCAATGGGCTAGGCAGCGTGACGCTGACAAAGCCGGCCGCTGGTCCGGCTGCCTACCTGAATGGTGTGTCGTCAAGCTCCGCCGAAACTTCCGTCAAGCTATCCCTCACTAAGGTGGCGAACGGCGGAGGAACGTCAATCAGCGTCGTCGGGCGCCACGTAGGAACTGTTGGCGAATATGCCGCCAAGGTCAAGGTCTCGGCAACCGGTAGTGTGACCCTCGAGGCCACCAAACTGATCAACGGGGCAACCTCGTCACTGGTGTCGAAGGCAATAGCGGGCCTGACCTATACGGTGGCCGATCAGTTGCAGGTGAGAGTGCAGGTCACGGGAACCACTCCGACGCAGTTCAGGGCCAAAGTCTGGAAAGTGGGCGCAACCGAGCCGGCCGCATGGCAGATTTCGACCACCGATGCGGAACTGGCGCTGCAGGCAGCTGGCACCACGGGCCTCGTAACGTACGTTTCGAGCACAGCCTTGAACACTCCCGTCATCGTGCGCTTTGACGAGTACGCCGTCACCAAACTCGGTTAGCCGGCATCTGAGGGGGATTCTTCGGCCCCGTAACTCTTCGGTAAAGGCCCTGGGTCGCTGCGGAACTGGCAGGCCGTGCTGTCTATCCTGAAATGGTTAGCCGCAGTTCGGGGGAAGCGGGCTACGCCCATTTTGCCCTCCGCCGAGCAAGGAATTTCGTGGCATTCGCAGAGTACGACGTCATCATCCACCGTGACGCCCTGAGTGTGTACAACTTCCTCCTGGACCCGGGCCATCTGCCCCTGTGGCGCGAAGGCGTGCGGAGCGTGCAGCTGCTCTCCGGCGCCGCCGGTGCCAAAGGTGCCGTGTACCGGCAGACGATTGCCGGGCCCGGCGGGCGCCCCGTGGCGGCGGACTTCGAAATCATCGAGGCCCGGACGGGGGCCGAGATCCAGTACCAGGTCATCGTCGGACCGGCCCGGCCGCACGGAGGCTACTACCTGAGCACCGAGGGTCCCAACACGCGGGTCCGGTTCGCCCTGAACTACGAACCCAAGGGATTCATGGTCCGGGTGACCAACCCGTTCCGCCGGCGGATGAAGGCCGAGGTGGGCCAGCTCGAGCGGCTCAAAACCGTCCTCGAAGATATGCCCGTTGCGGAATAAAAGGGTCGGCGCCGAGTGGCAGGCGCCGGCGCCGGGAAAGTAACACTGGGCGGCCGCGCCCGTCCGTGCAGCGCCCGTGAAGCCGTGCCGGGCGCCGTGCGGTATTTTTGAACTTGTGCTGATCTCCGACCGCGACATTCGAACCGAAATTGACTCCCAGCGGATTGTCCTCGAACCGTTCGAGCCCGCCATGGTCCAGCCGTCCTCGGTGGACGTAAGGATCGACAAATTCTTCCGGCTGTTCGACAACCACAAATACGCCCACATTGACCCCGCCGAGGAGCAGCCCGAGCTGACCCGCCTGGTGGAAGTGGAGTCCGGCGAGCCGTTCATCCTGCACCCGGGGGAGTTCGTTCTTGGCTCCACTTACGAGACCGTGACGCTGCCGGACGACATTGCGGCCCGCCTCGAGGGCAAGTCCTCGCTCGGCCGGCTCGGTCTCCTGACCCACTCCACGGCGGGTTTCATCGACCCCGGATTTTCCGGCCACGTGACGCTGGAGCTGTCCAACATGGCCACCCTGCCCATCAAGCTGTGGCCGGGCATGAAGATCGGCCAGCTGTGCTTCTTCCGGCTTTCCTCTGCGGCGGAGTTCCCCTACGGTTCGGGTGAGTACGGCAACCGCTACCAGGGCCAGCGCGGCCCCACTGCGAGCCGCAGCCACCAGAATTTCCACCTCACGAAAATCTAGGGCGCGGGGCCGCTGATTCGGCGGGCTCGGACCCTCTGAATCAGCCCTATGCCTGCCCGGTGGTCCGGACTTCCGGCCGTCTCACGGGACGGCGCACGAGCCGGACGAGCGGCTCCACGAAGCGGGCGGCCAGCGGCCCCACAATCGCCATGATCAGGACATAGGCGGTGGCGAGGGCTGCCAGCTCCGAGGCCACCACGCCGGAGGCCACGGCCAGGCCGGCGATCACAATCGAGAACTCGCCGCGGGCGATCAGGGCGGCCCCCGCGCGGAAACGGCCCGGAATGCCAATCCCTGCCTTTTTCGCCGCCCAGAACCCGGTGAGCACCTTGGTGGCCGCCGTCACCACGGCCAGCAGCAGTGCCCAGCCCAGGACCGGCGGGATGGACCGGGGGTCCGTGTTGAGGCCAAAGACAACAAAGAAGATCGCGGCGAAGAGGTCCCGGAGCGGCTCCAGGACGCGGGTGGCGCTGTGGGCCGTGGCGCCGGAAATCGCGATGCCGAGCATGAACGCGCCCACTGCGGCGGAGACCTGCATGGCGGCGGCGAGCCCTGCCACGAGCAGCGCCGCTCCCAGCAGGTTGAGCAGGAAGACCTCGGAATTCTCACTGTGCACGGCCTTGGATACGTGGTGGCCGTGCCGCAGGGCCACCACCAGCACCAGGGTGACGACGGCCAGCGAGATGCCGACGGTCTGCAGGCCCATCAGGAAGCTGACGCCGGCCAGCGTGGCGGTCAGAACCGGCAGGTACACGGCCATGGCCAGGTCCTCGAAGACCAGGATGGCCAGAACCACCGGGGTTTCCCGGTTGCCGATCCGGCCGAGATCGGTGATCACCTTGGCCGCGATCCCGGAGGATGAAATGTAGGTCACGCCGCCCATCACCATGGCTCCCACGACGCCCCAGCCCAGCATCACCGCGAGCCCTGCGCCGGGCAGGAAATTGAGCAGCAGGTCCAGGACCCCGGCCTGCCAGGACCTCCGCAGGCCGGTGACAAGCTCGGCTGCCGTATATTCCAGGCCAAGCATAAGCAGGAGGAGGATCACGCCGATCTCGCCGGACAGATGGGCGAACTCGTGCATGCCTTCAAGTTTGACCAGGCCGCCGGCCCCGAAGAAGAGGCCGCCCACCAGATAAAGCGGGATGGGGGACATCCCGATCCGCCCGGCCAGTCTGGCCAGCAGGCCGAGACAGAAGACGACAGCCCCCAGCTCGATCAGGGTCAGGGCGAGCGGATCCATGCCGCTTATCCGTTACGAAGGATGCCGGCCGCCGTGTCCAGGCCTTCTTGCGTTCCCACCGCAACGAGGAGGTCACCGGGGTGAAGGACGACGTCGGGTCCCGGCGAGGGCAGGACCTCCCCTTCGCGCATGATGGCCACGATCGAGACCCCGCTGCGGGTCCGGATGCATGCCTTGCCCATCGGCTGGTTCTGGAAGGGTGACTCGGCGCTGATCGAAAACTGCCGGGTCACGATGCCCGGGATTTCCCGGTGGGCCTCTGAAAGTTGCATGGCAATGCGCTGGCCGCCCAGGAGGTTGCCCAAGGTGGCGGCCTCGTCCGCGGTAAGCGGGATGGAGGCCTGGCATGTGTCCGGATCGTCCCAGGTCGAGACGATGAGTTCGCTCTGGCCCTCCCGGTACTCGACCACGCCGATCCGGCGTCCGGAGGCAGTCATGAAGTCCTTGCGCCGGCCGAGGCCGGGGAGGTCCGTCTCATCCACGTTCATAACATCAGCCTAGTGTGCGAACAGGATTTTCGGCCGCCTCAGGCCGCCGGGACGACGGCGATTTCGGTCTTGTCCGGGGCCTTGACCGGCAGGAGCACCAGCAGGCCCGCGAGCAGCACCACCATGATGCCCATGATGCCCCAGCGCTGGGCCTCCCCGGTGGCCACGAACGGCGTGGCCACGGCGATGCACAGGGTGAACAGGGCCGGGGCCAGGAAGCTCACGGCCCGGCCCGTCGTGGCGTAGAGGCCGAAGAGTTCGCCGGATTCGCCGTGCGGGGCGAGCCGGGCGAGGTAGGCGCGGGAGGAGGACTGGGCCGGCCCCACAAAGAGGCACAGCAACAGGCCGAAAATCCAGAACGTGGTGGTCCCGGTCCAGGTCATGCCCAGGAACTCGTGGGTGTCGTTGCCGAGCACCAGGATTGCGGTGCCCGCGACCAGCAGGCCGGCGAGGGACACGATGATCACGGCCTTGGGCCCGACCCTGTCGTCCAGGAAGCCGCCGAAGATGGCGCCGACGGCGGCCACCACGTTTCCGAAGATCGCGAAGAAGATGACGTCCTTGAGCTCGAAGCCGAAGGTGCCGGCCGCGATCACCCCGCCAAAGGTGAAGACGGCGGCCAGCCCGTCCCGGAAGATCGCGCTGGCGAGAAGGAAGTAGATGGTGTGCGGGCTGGTCCGGTAGATGGCCTTGATCCGCCGGAAAAGCAGGCCATAGGAGGCGAGGAATCCCAGGCCGGCGCCCCGTTCGGCGCGTGGCACTTCCGGCACCGCGAACAGCACGGGCAAGGCAAAGATGAAGAACCACAGGGCCGAGAACACCGCCACGAGCCTGATGTTCAGGCTGTCCGCGGTTGAGGCGCCAAACCAGTCGAAGCTGGGCTGGACAAAGAGCTGGAGCACGATCAGCAGTGCCACGATGCCGCCGAGATATCCCATGCCCCAGCCGAAGCCGCTCACCTTTCCGATGTTCCGCGGTGTGGAGATCTGGGCGAGCATGGCGTTGTAGTTGACGCCCGCGAATTCGAAGAAGACGTTGCCCAGCGCGATCAGGGTGACGCCGAGGATCAGGAAGTCCGGCCGGGGGAAGACGAAGAAGCACAGCCCGGTCAGGAGCGCGACGGCGGCCGTGTTGACTCCCAGCCACAGCTTGCGCCGGCCGCCGGTGTCCGAGCGCTGCCCGGTGACCGGGGCCAGCAGGGCGACGGCTGCGCCGGCGACGGCCAGCGCCGCGCCCAGGACCGCCGAGGCCTGGTCTTCCCCGCCGAAGGCTTTGGAGGTCAGGTAGACGGTGAAAACGAACGTCGTCATGACGGCGTTGAAGGCGGCAGAACCCCAGTCCCAGGCCGCCCACGCCAGGATCCGGCCCTTGCGCGAGACAGGACTTCCCGATTCCAGTTCCGACTCTCGCGTGGCCTCTGGGGCGGCGGCAGTGTTCATAGCCTGAATGGTAGCCGCCCGGGGTGTCCTTCGAGGGGCGGCAGGGCGGGCCAACGGCGGGACTTGCGACGCATTGTTTGGCTGCGGTCTCGTTTTTGCTACGAATTGTCCGGTGAACGGCGTCCGGGCCAAAAGAATTTGTACACGCTTGGTAAACTGTCGGCACCGAACCTAACAAATGAACCGCCTGCTCCAACTTGCTGACAATCGAAATTCTGACGTTGCGGAGACACCAGTGATCACAGTCCTTGCCGTGCTGTTTGCGGTGGCTGCTGTGGCCCCGCTGCTGTTCCGAAAGTTTGGCAGGAACGCGTTCTTCGCCCTCGCCGCGGTCCCCGCGGGCTCCTTTATCTGGCTGGTCCTGCAGCACGACGCAATTTATTCAGACGCGGGCGATTCCACCGGGGCGATCACCGAAGTGGTGCCCTGGATTCCCGGGCTGCAGCTGGATCTCGCCTTCCGGATGGATGCCCTGGCCTGGGTCATGTCCCTGCTGATTCTGGGCGTGGGCGCGCTGGTGCTGGTGTACTGCGCCCGGTATTTCAGTGACAAGGACGACTCCCTCGGCGGGTTCGGCGCCCAGCTCCTGGCCTTCGCCGGTGCCATGTTCGGCCTGGTCACCGCCGATGACCTCCTCCTGATGTTCATCTTCTGGGAACTCACCACGGTGCTGTCCTACCTGCTGATCGGCTATGCCCGCACCCGGCTCTCGGCCCGGCGCTCCGCGCTGCAGGCCCTCGTGGTGACCACCGCCGGCGGGCTGGCCATGCTCGTGGGGCTCATCATTCTCGGTTCAACCGCCGGCACCTACCGGATCCAGGCCATCCTGGACGAGGCCCCCGCCCTGCTCGCCGGCCCGGCCGGGGGAGCCGTGAGCGCCGCCGTCGTCCTTATCCTGATCGGTGCGATCACCAAATCCGCCCTGGTGCCCTTCCACTTCTGGCTCCCCGGCGCGATGGCCGCGCCCACACCCGTAAGCGCCTACCTGCACGCCGCCGCCATGGTGAAGGCCGGGATCTATCTTGTGGCCCGCCTGGCACCCGGATTCGCCGACGCCCCGCCGTGGCTGCCGATCGTGCTCGGCCTGGGCCTGACCACCATGCTGGTGGGCGGCTACCGGGCCCTCCGGCAAACCGACATCAAGCTCATCCTCGCCTACGGCACCGTGAGCCAGCTGGGCTTCCTGACCATGGTGATGGGCCTCGGCACCCCCGAGGCCGCGCTGGCCGGGCTCGCCCTGCTCGTGGCCCACGCACTCTTCAAGGCCACCCTCTTCCTGGTGGTGGGCATCATCGACCACCAGTCCGGGACCCGCGACATCCGCGAGCTCTCCGGCGTTTACGGCTCGGCCCGGGCGCTGGCGATCGTGGCGGCGATCGGCACGGCCTCGATGGCGGGCATCCCCCCGCTGGCCGGCTTCGTTGCCAAGGAGTCCGTGTTCGAGGCCTTTGTGCACTACAGCTCCGAATCCGGAACCGGGCCCTGGCTGCTGGCAGGCCTGGTGGTGGGTTCCGTCCTGACCTTCGCCTACAGCGCCCGGTTCATGTGGGGCGCCTTCGCCCTCAAGCCCGGCGTGGAGCCGACACCCTTCAAGCCGATCACCCCGGCTTTCCTGGCCGCGCCGGCGATCCTGAGCTTCCTGACGATCCTCTACGGACTATGGCCCGTCCCGGTCGACGGCTGGGTCCAGCCCTATGCGGCGCTCTTTGTGGACGGCTCCGCTGCCGGCGGCGCCACGTCCTCGCCCGGGCACCTGGCGCTGTGGCACGGCATTACCCCGGCCCTGGGCCTGACCGCGCTGACGTTCGCCCTGGGCCTGGCCATGTTCTACGGACGCAACGCCGTGTCCAGGGTGCAGTCGAGGGTGCCGGGCTGGATCGACGCCGACCGTGCTTACCAGCAAACGATCGGCGCCCTCGACGACACCGCCGTCTGGATCACCGGACGGACCCAGCGTGGTTCGCTGTTCTTCTACCTCTCCGTGATCCTGACCGTGGCGTTCGTCCTGCCGCTGACTGCGCTGCTGCTGGCCAACAAGCCGCTGCCGCCGAATATGTACTTCATTGATCCCGGCTCGCCGCTGCAGCTGGTGGCCGGAGCCGGTATCGTGATCGGGGCGCTCGCCGCGGTGCGCGCCAACAAACGCTTCCTGGCTGTCCTGATGGTCTCGGTCACCGGCTACGGCATTGCCCTGATGTTCGCGCTGCAGGGCGCACCGGACCTTGCACTGACCCAGATGCTGGTCGAAACCATCATCCTGGTGGCGTTCGTGCTGGCCATGCGGAGCCTTCCCGCGGGCTTGCGCGACCGCACCGGCGGGAAATACCGGGTCATCCGGGTGGTGATCGGCCTGGCCTTCGGCGTCACCATGATTTTCGTGGCCATCCACGCCCTCGGCGCCCGGGTGGTGCCGCCGGTTTCCCTGCAGTTCCCGCAGCTGGCCTACGAGGGCGGCGGCGGCCTCAACGTCGTCAACGTGACCCTGGTGGACATCCGGGCCTGGGACACCTTTGGCGAGATCTCGGTCCTGGCCCTGGCCGCCACCGGCGTGGCCAGCCTCATCTTCGTCCGCGGCCGCGGCGACCGCATCCGGGCGTCCGCGTCCGTCGCGGAAGGCACTGTCGGCCGGCGTGCCGGGGCCAGGGGCAGCACCCGCGATGACGCCGCCCTGGCGATGAACCGGCGGTTCGCCGCCGCCACCCGGGACGCCTGGCTGGTGGCCGGCCGGACCCTCGCGCCGGAACGCCGCTCGATCATCTTCGAGGTGGTCACCCGCCTCATCTTCCACTCGATGATCGTGTTCTCCATCTATCTGCTCCTGGCCGGCCACAACCTGCCCGGTGGCGGCTTCGCCGGTGGCCTCACCGCCGGCCTCGCCCTGACCATCCGCTACCTCGCCGGCGGCCGCTTCGAACTTCGCGAAGCCACTCCCGTCGGCGCCGGCACGCTGCTGGGGATCGGCCTGGCCACGGCCGCGGCCGCCGGGATGACGCCGCTGCTGCTGGGCGGCCAGGTGTTCCAGAGCGCGATCGTGGAGCTGTGGCTGCCCGTCTTTGGCGACATCAAGTTCGTCACCTCCACCATCTTCGACATCGGCGTCTACATCGTGGTGGTGGGTCTTGCCCTGGACGTGCTGCGCAGCCTGGGCGCCGAGATCGATGAACACTTCGAGGAACAGCCCGAACCGTCCGAAGACCGGGAGGCCGCCGGCGGCCTCGCGGATGCGGCACCCGAAGCGGAAAATGCCGAAGCGGAAGATGCTGTCGCGGAAAATACCGACACCGAAACTGCTGCCAAGGGGAGATCATGAGCGTCAATCTGACCTTGCTGACGGTCATGGGGGCGCTCTACGCCTGCGGCATCTACCTGATCCTTGAACGCAGCCTCACAAGGGTGCTGCTGGGCCTGATGCTGCTGGCCAACGCCACCAACCTGCTGATCCTCGCCACCGGCGGCTACTCCGGGCTGGCGCCGATGTTCGAGAAGGGCATCCCGGCCGGGGATTACAACGATCCCCTGCCGCAGGCCCTGATCCTTACCTCGATCGTCATTTCCTTCGCCGTTACCTCGTTCATGCTGGGCATCATCTACCGGACCTGGGTCCTGGCCCGCCAGGACGAAATCCAGGACGACGCCGAGGACCGCCGCGTCGCGGAAACGCCGAGCTTCGATGCCGAGGACGACTCCGTGATCCCGGTCGAGACCTCGGAGTTCCCGCTGGCCATGGTCGGCTCCGACGGCACAGGCACAGGCGCAGGCACGGGCACGGGCCCCGCGGCCACGGCCGCCGGTACACCTGCCGGTGCCGGGGCAGGGAGCAGCGCCGCGGTCATGTCCGGCGACCGCCCCGTGCGGGCCGACAAGGCCGCCTCCGAAGAACAGCCCGGCTCCCTCAACGTTGACCCCAGACCGGGCCACAGACCGGACCCCAGACAGGAAGGAGGCGGAGAGTGAACATCGCCAGCTTTGCCCCGCTCGCCGTCGTACTCCCCATCCTGGGCGCCGCCCTGACGTTCCTGCTGATCCGCTACCCCCGTGCCCAGCGTGCGGTCAGCATCGCCCTCCTGTCGCTGACCCTGCTGCTGGAATGCTGGCTGCTGGCCTCCGTCTGGGACGGCGGGACAACCGCCGTGAACATCGGCGGATGGCTGCCGCCCTGGGGCATCGTGCTCGTGGTGGACCAGTTCTCCTCGCTCATGCTTGTGGTGTCCTCGGCCGTGAGCCTTGCGGTGCTGATCTACGCCACGGGACAGGGCATGGCCGACGGCGACCGTGACGCGCCCGTCTCGATCTTCCACCCGACGTACCTGATCCTGGTGGCCGGGGTGTCCAACGCCTTCCTCTCCGGGGACCTCTTCAACCTCTACGTCGGCTTTGAGATCCTGCTGACGGCCAGCTACGTGCTCATCACCCTCGGCGGAACGGGCCCGCGCATCCGGGCCGGCGTGACCTACGTGGTGGTCTCGGTCGTGTCCTCGGTCCTGTTCCTGATCGCGATCGCCATGGTCTACGGCGCCACCGGAACCATCAACATGGCGGACCTCGCCATCAAGCTCGGGGACCTGGACCAGGGCACCCGGACGCTGCTGCACGTCATGCTGCTGGTGGCCTTCGGCATCAAGGCCGCCGTGTTCCCGCTGTCCTTCTGGCTCCCTGACTCCTACCCCACGGCCCCGGCCCCGGTCACCGCCGTGTTTGCCGGGCTGCTGACCAAGGTGGGCGTCTATGCGATGGTCCGCACGGAGACGCTGCTCTTCCCGGGCGACGCGCTCAACGCCCCGCTCATGGTCGCTGCGCTGCTGACGATGGTGGTGGGCATCCTTGGCGCCCTGGCCCAAAGTGACATCAAGAGGCTCCTGTCCTTCACCCTGGTCAGCCACATTGGCTACATGGTCTTTGGCCTGGCCATGTCCACGGTGGCCGGCCTGGGCGCCGCGGTCTTCTACGTGGCCCACCACATCACCATCCAGACCAGCCTGTTCCTGGTGACCGGCCTGATTGAACGCCGCGGCGGCAGCTCGTCCATGGACCGCGTGGCCGGACTGGCCAAACTCTCCCCGGTTTTGGGAGTCCTGTTCTTCATCCCCGCCATGAACCTGGCCGGCATCCCGCCGTTCTCGGGCTTCCTGGGCAAGCTGGGGCTCCTTCAGGCGGGCGTCGAGCTGGGCACTCCGCTGGCCTACGCCCTGGTGATCGGCGGCGTGCTGACCAGCCTGCTGACCCTGCTGGCGATCGCGAGGGTCTGGAACCGGGCGTTCTGGCGCAAGCCCGAGGACGCCGAACACCCCGATCCGGTGCTCCTGGCGGCCCCGGCGGACTCCGCCACCGGGGACCGGGCCGGCCGGGCGAATGTGACCCTGCTGCCGCGCACCATGGTGGGCTCCACCCTGGGCCTGGTGGTCTTTGGCGTGGCCCTGACGGTCTTTGCCGGACCGCTGTTCAGGGTGGCAGACCAGTCCGCCGCGGAGATGCTGGACAGGTCCCCCTACATCCATGCCGTGCTGGGCCAGGACGCACCGGTGCCGCCGGTGCCGGGCCCGGTCCAGCCGGGGCAGGCCCAGCCCGGCCAGGTCCAGGAGCAGGGCGGCGGGAAATGAGCCGGAAAAGGATCTCGCTGCGCCAGGAACTGCCGCTGCTGGTGTGGCTGGTTTTCGTCTGGGGCGCACTATGGCAGAACTTCAGCCCCGGCAATCTCCTCTTCGGGGCCCTCATCGCCGTGCTCGTGGCACGCATCTTCTACCTGCCCCCGGTGGAGCTCGGCGGCCGCTTCAACGTGCTCCGCGCCGTCCCCTTCGTCCTCATCTTCCTGGCAAAAGTCGTCGCGGCCAGTTTCCAGGTCCTGTACCTCGCCGTGGTCCGTGGCCCCAAAGTCGTCAGCGCAATCGTCGCCGTGCCGCTGCGGAGCCATTCCGACCTCCTGGTCACGGCCACCGGGCACGTGATCTCCCTGATTCCGGGATCCCTTGTGGTGGAGGTGGACAGGTCCACGTCCACGCTCTACATCCACGGCATCAACGTCCGCAACGCCCAGGACGCGGCCAAGCTGCGCAAGGAGGTCCGGGACACCGAGGCCGGGCTGATCAGGATCATGGGCTCCAAAGACGAACTCTCCGCCCTTACCCAGGAGGTCACCGCATGATGCAGATCGTCCTGACGGTGACCGCCGTCGTACTTTCCCTCGCCGCACTGGGGGCGATCATCCGGATCGCGCGGGGCCCCTCACTGCTGGACCGTGTCCTCGCCGCCGACGTGCTGCTGGCCATCTTCGGCGCGGCCCTGTGCATCGACATGGCCGCCAACCGGCACCTGAACAACCTGATGCTGCTCGTGGCGATCTCCCTGATCGGCTTCGTCGGCTCGGTCACCTTCGCCCGGTTCGTGGCCGACCGGAGGGAGAGCGTCCGTGAATCCTGACACAGTGATCGACTCCGTCTCGGCCGTGTTCATGGTGACCGGCGCCCTCATGTCCCTCGGCGCCGCAGTCGGGCTGTTGCGCTTCCCGGACCTCATGAGCAGGATGCATGCCGCCACCAAACCGCAGGTCCTGGGACTGTTCCTGCTGCTGGCGGCCCTTGGCCTGCAGATGCGCACCTGGTGGGTGTGGCCCGTGCTGGTGGTGGCGTGGCTCTTCCAGCTGCTGACCGTCCCCGTATCGGCCCACATGGTGGGCCGGGCCGGTTACCGGACCAAGCACCTGCACCCGGAGCTGCTGACCTCCGACGAGCTCGAGGCAGTGGTTCAGCAGGCGGCCGCCAAGCACGGAGCGGACGACGTCGACGCCGGCTAACCGAAACGGCTAACCGAAGCGCCTAATCCGTAGCGTCCAATCCGGAGGCGGGCCAGCCAGGTCCGTCGCGACGATGTCCGCCCAGCCAGGTCCGTCCAGCCAGGGCCGGCTAGACGATGTCCTGGGTTTTGGAGAAGCGGGTGATCGCCCGCTGCGTGCCGCGGTTGGCGAGCACCTGGATGATGGCGCTGACCGATGCGGAGATCAGGGCGAACGTCAATGCCGTGCGCAGCGTGGTGGGGACGTCGTCGTCGTGGCCCTTGGGCGGCTTGTTGCCCGTGGACTTTTCCCAGATGGTGTCCACCAGCTTGGTGCCGGCAAAGCCGGCCGCGAGGCTGACGCCGGTGCCGAGCAGCTTGATGAGGATGGTCATTCTTCGGTCTCCTTGGGGCGGGAACAGGGGCTACCCCCAGCCTAGCGTTCCGGTGTGAGGACGTTCCGCAGGGCCTCGACAACAAGATCGTGGTCCGCCTTCTGGGGCAGGCCGGAGACGGTGACGACCGCGACGGCGCCCGTGCCGCGGACGTAAATGGGAAACGCTCCGCCGTGCGCGGCGAACTCCATCTGGTCGAACCAGGCGTTGTCCTCGATCCTGCCGCCGGCAGCGCGGGCGCGGAGGCCCACCAGCAGGGACGGGACCTCGTACCGCATGGCCGTGCGCTTCTTGGCGTTGATCCAGCGTTCGTTATCCGGCGTGGCGCCGTCCAGCGCGGCGTGGAAGAGCACCTGCTCGCCTTTGGTGATGTCGACGGCGATGGGCAGCGAGCGTTGCCTGCCCAGCTCGACGAGGAGGAGTCCTAGGTCCAGGGCATCGTCCTTGCTGAACGAGGCGAACTGGAGGGCCTCCATCTCGGCCAGCACGCGGCCGATGAGCGCCGCGAGGGATCCCTGCGGCTGCGGCTCGCTCGAATCGGGGTCGTATTCCCCGGAGGGATCTGGTGTGAGCGTCAAAATAGTCCAGCTTTCCGGTGCGTGACTAGGCCGCCCGCAGGCGGGTCCGGGTGTCCGACACGTCGACTCTACCAAGCGGCAATTCCCGGCCGCGGTGACCGGCTTTGCCCGGCCCCGGATTGTGACGGCACGCCACTGAAAACCCGGCCGTCCGGGTGTAAACTGAGCCAGCCCACAAGGGCAGAATAATTTACGACAGGGGAGCGCCGCCGTCGGGCATCGCCGGAAAAATCCGGGGAAAACCGCTGGTGGGCGCTGAGAGTGCGGACAGCCGCAGACCCTCGAACCTGATCCGGTTAGTACCGGCGCAAGGGAGTCGAGATCTCAGGATGCGCGGAGGGCGGCGGAAGCCGAACCCGGCCGGAGCATCCTCCCCTCCTGTTCCTCAGGAGGACGACATGACAGATATTTCAGCACAGCATGGTTCCACCAGCCGCCCAGCCGCCCGCCGCAACTACACCTGGCGTGTGGTGGACATTGTGGTGGCCGCCTTGATCGCCGTTGCCGGCGGCGTCATCTTCTGGGCCTGGTCCCAGGGTGCGAACCTGATTTCAACCCCGGTCAACGCCATCTACCCGCCGCTCAGCGGACTCTACGCCGGCGGCTGGATGATTCCGGCCGTATTGGGCATGCTCATCATCCGCAAGCCGGGTGCGGCGCTCTTCTGCGAGAGCGTGGCGGCCACGGGCGAGCTCATCATGGGTTCCCAGTACGGCACCACGGTGCTGATCTCCGGTGTGCTGCAGGGCCTTGGCGCGGAGCTGGTCTTCGCGGCCTTCCTCTACACGAAGTTCAACCTGCCTGTATCGCTGCTGGCCGGGGCGGGTGCGGGCCTCTTCTGCGGCCTGAACGATTCCTTCCTGCCGTGGGGCTGGAACATCGCCTACGAAGCCGGCGACAAGCTCGCCTACATCGTCTTCACCACCATCTCCGGTGCTGTGATTGCCGGCGGACTGTCCTGGCTCGCCACCCGAGGCCTGGCCAAGACAGGCGTGCTGGGCTCCTTTGCCTCCCGCAAGGCCGCCACGGAGCCCGTTTTCTCCTGAGCCGACTGCTGAACCTACATCTGAAACCTGCAGACGACTCATGAGACCTTCACCGGAAGTCAGGCCGGCCGCCGTCACGGCCCGCGGCTGGGGCTGGCGGCACGCCGGAAGGCCCCGGCCCGCGGTCAGCGGCCTTGACCTGGACATCCGGCCGGGGGAGCGCGTGCTCCTGCTGGGCCCCTCCGGCGCCGGCAAATCGACGCTGCTCCACGCCCTGGCCGGCGTGCTGGGGGACGGCGCAGCCGGGCCTTCCGGCGACTCCGGCGACGCCGAAGATTCCGACGAGACGGGAAGCCTGCTGATCGACGGGGCCCCGCCGCGGGCGCAGCGCGGCCGCGCCGGGCTGGTGCAGCAGGACCCGGAAACGCAGGTGGTGCTGTCCCGCCTCGGCGACGACGTCGCCTTCGGGGCTGAGAACCTCGCCGTCCCGGCGGAGGAGATCTGGCCGCGGGTGGGCGAGGCGCTCGAGGACGTCGGCCTGGGCAGGCTGCCGCTGGACCATCCCACGTCGGCGCTCTCCGGCGGACAAAAGCAGYGGTTGGCGCTAGCCGGGATCCTCGCGATGCGGCCAGGGCTGCTGCTGCTTGACGAGCCGACGGCCAACCTGGACCCCGCGGGCGTCCTGGAGGTCCGCGACGCCGTGGGCCGCTGCCTGGACAAGACCGGCGCCACCCTGGTGGTCGTGGAGCACCGGGTGGCAGTCTGGAAGGACCTGGTTGACCGGATCGTGGTGCTCCAGCCCGGCTCCGCCACGGACTCCGCGGTCCTGATCGACGGGCCGCCGGACCGGGTCCTGGCCCAGGCGCGGGACATGCTCATCGGTGCCGGCGTGTGGGTCCCGGGCCACGTGCCGGCAACGCGGGCGCGACGGCAGGCGCCCGGCACAGGTCAGCTCCTGCTGGAGGCGGAAGGCCTCGCGGTGTCCCGCGAGCGGCCGCGGCGGGCCGGGCTGCGCGAGCGCTTCCGCACGATTGCGCCGCGTCCGGTCCAGTCCGGGGTATGTGCCCAGGTCCGTGCCGGGGAGGCCCTGACCATCACGGGGCCGAACGGCTCGGGGAAGTCCACCCTGGCGCTGACGCTCGCCGGTCTCCTGCGGCCCGTTGCGGGGACGGTCTCGGCCGCGCCTGCGCTCAGCGGCGGTCTCAGCGCGGGCCCCAGCGGCGGCGCCGGCGCGGGTGCCGCGGGCGGCGCGGGCGGCGCCGGAACTGACCCGTACCGGYGGAAGGCCCAGCAGCTGATCGCCAGGATAGGTACCGTGTTCCAGGAGCCCGAGCACCAATTCGTCACCGGCAGGGTCCTCGATGAGCTCATGTTCGGTCCCCGCCACCTCGGCTACGGCGAAGACCGCGTCGCTGAGCTGCTGGAACGGCTGCGGCTGACGGAACTCGTCGACGCCAACCCCTACACGCTCTCCGGCGGCGAGAAGCGGCGCCTGTCGGTCGCCACCGTGCTCGCGGCGCATCCGCGGGTGCTGGTCCTGGACGAGCCCACTTTCGGCCAGGACGCCAACACCTGGGCCGAGCTCGCCTCATTCCTGTCCGAACTCCTCGACGCCGGCACCGCCGTCGTGTCCGTGACGCACGACGCCGAATTCAGCGCCGTACTTGGCGGCACGGAACTCCGCCTCCGGCCGCGGGAAACTGCCGCCGCAGACGCTCCCGGCCCGGACCTTGAACTCCCGGAGGGGGCCTCGCCATGAGGGACACGCTGAGCATTCGCGGCAACCACGCGATGCTGACCCGAGCCAACCCGCTCGCCAAGTTCGCTGCGGTCTTCCTGATCACCCTTGTCCTGGCGCTGTCCATCGACTGGGTCTCGGCGTCGGTGGCCCTGGCCTTCGAACTGCTGCTCCTGCCGCTGGCCGGCCTCACCCTGGCCTTGCTGTGGCAGCGCGGCTGGCCGCTGATCCTCGCGGCGGCGCTGGGCGGCTGGAGCACCGCCATCCTTGCGCCCGACGCAGGGTCCATCCTCGTCGACGCCGGGATCTGGTCCATCAGCGCCGGCTCCCTGCAGCTGGGGATCGGGTTCATGCTCCGCGGGCTCGCGATCGCACTGCCGGCGGTGCTGCTGATGAGCTGCACCGACCCCACCGACCTCGCCGACGCCCTGGCCCAGAACGCAAAACTGCCGCACCGGTTCGTGCTGGGCACCCTGGCCGCCATGCGGCTGGTCGGGATCATGGCCGAGCAGTGGCAGACGATCGGCATGGCCCGGCGGGCCCGGGGCGTGGGCTCGAGCGGGAACCCCTACCAGCGGTTCCGCGCAGCCCTGGGCCAGAGTTTCGGCCTGCTGGTGCAGGCGATCCGGAGCGCGTCCCGGCTTGCGGTGACCATGGAGGCGCGCGGGTTCGGCGGCGCCGCCCGCACCTGGGCCAGGCCGTCCACGTTCAGCGGGCTCGACGCGTGGGTGCTCCTGGGCGGGCTCGGTATCGCGGCAGCCGCCGTCGCAGCGGCCCTCGGCGCGGGCACTTGGAACCTCGTTTTCCTCGCCCGCCAGTAGCCGGCCCAGCCGGCACGGCCCGCCGCAGATCAGCGGTTTTTGCTGTGCAGGTCGGCGGTTATCGCATGGTTCGGGTATTTGTGTGAGATTGGCGCCATTCCGGCCGCAATTGCGGCAAGGCGTAGCTCATGCGTGATATTTTCGGGAAATGACTCAACCGACTGCTGAACACGTAGGCCTCCTGCTCCGCGAAGCCCGCGGGGCCAAGGGCTGGACCCAGGGACAACTCGCCGCCGAGCTCGGCACGAGCCAGAGCGCCATCGCCCGGATGGAACAGGGCAAGCAGAACCTGAGCCTGAAGATGATCCAGCGCCTGGAGGCGATCGTCGGGCACAGCATCGTCAAGGTGGGCCGGCCCCAGATGACGCACCTGCGTGTCGAGGGCGGCCGCACCCTCTCCGGCGCGGTGGACGTCAACAGCAGCAAGAATGCCGGCGTCGCGCTCTTGTGCGCCAGCCTCATTAACCGCGGCACCACCACGCTGCGGCGGCTCGCCCGGATTGAGGAAGTCAACCGGATCGTGGAGGTGCTGACCAGCATCGGCGTCGAATGCACCTGGCTCAACGCCAACGACCTCCAGATCCGCCGCCCCGCGGTCCTGGACCTGGCATCCATGGACGTGGAGGCCGCCCGCCGGACCCGCAGCGTCATCATGCTCCTGGGCCCGCTGCTGGACGAGGCCGAAACCTACCAGCTGCCCTACGCCGGCGGCTGCGACCTCGGCACCCGCACCGTGCAGCCGCACATGCAGGCGCTGCGCCAGTTCGGCCTGAGCGTGGAGGCGAAGTCCGGGTTCTACGCGGTCCAGGCCCCGCCGTCGGACGGCCATGACCGCTCCTTCGTGCTGAGCGAACGCGGCGACACCGTCACCGAGAACGCCATCATGGCCGCAGCCCACCGCCGCGGCACCACCGTCATCCGCAACGCCAGCCCCAACTACATGGTGCAGGATCTCTGCTTCTACCTGCAGATGCTCGGCGTGGAAATCGCGGGGGTCGGCACCACCACGCTGCAGATCACCGGCCGCCCGTCGATCGACGCCGACATCGAATACTTCCCGTCCGAGGACCCGATCGAGGCGATGAGCCTCATCACCGCCGGCATCGTGACGAACTCGGAAGTCACCATCCGCCGGGTGCCGATCGAGTTCATGGAAATCGAACTCGCGACGCTCGAACAGATGGGCCAGCGGCTCGAGGTCTCCGGGGAATACGTTGCCCGCAACGGCCGCACCCGCCTGGTGGATGTCACCACCAAGCCCTCGGAGCTGCGGGCACCGGAGGACAAGATCCACCCCATGCCGTTCCCCGGCCTGAACATCGACAACCTGCCCTTCTTCGCGGTGATCGCTGCCAACGCCCACGGCCAGACCATGATCCACGACTGGGTCTACGAGAACCGGGCCATCTACCTGACCGAGCTGAACAAGCTGGGCGCCCAGGTGCAGCTGCTCGATCCCCACCGTATCTACGTCAACGGGCCCACCAAGTGGCGTGCCGCCGAGGTGGGCTGCCCGCCGGCCCTCCGCCCCGCCGCCTGCCTGCTGCTGGCCATGCTGGCGGCACGCGGCGTCTCGGAGCTGCGGAACATCTATGTCATTGAGCGCGGCTACGAGGACCTGGCCGAGCGGCTCAACACCATCGGCGCGAAGATCGACTACTTCCAGGACTAGTGACCCCGCGTTGGTCTAGGGGCGTTTCGGCCGATCCTGACGCACAATAGATTCATGCGCACGTTCGGCGTGGAGGAAGAACTGCTGATAGTGGATCCCGAGTCGGGGATGCTGCTCGCACTCGCCGATCTCATGCTGCCCACGCTACTTCCGCAGCTGCCGCATGAGGAGGTCGCCAAGGTTCTCCCGCCACACAGACCGGTATACGAGGGCGGCGCCGACTTCAGCTACGAGCTCAAGCTCGAACAGATCGAGACCCAGACGCATCCGTGCCTGGACTACACCGAACTGCTCCGGCAGCTCAGGCACGGCCGTGCGCTTGCGGACCGCGCCGCGCGGGTCCACGGCGGCCGCGTCGCAGCCCTGGCCACCTCGCCCCAGGGCGCCGCGACCCACCTGACGCCCAAGCCGCGCTACATGACCATGCAGGAACGCTTCGGGCTCACAGTCCGAAACCAGCTGACCTGCGGCCTGCACGTCCACACCTTCGTGGATTCCCCGGAGGAGGGCGTGGCCGTCATGGACCGGATCCGGGACAAGCTGGCCGTGCTGATAGCCCTCAGCGCCAATTCCCCGTACTGGAACGGCGCCGAGACAGGATTCGAAAGCTACCGCACCCAGGCGTGGAACCGCTGGCCCGGGTCCGGCCCCACGATGATTTTCGGGAGCCTGCCGGTCTACCGGCGGGTGGTGACCCGGCTGGTGGAAAGCGGCGTTCTGATGGACGAGGGGATGGTCTATTTCGACGCTCGGCTGGCCCGCCAGCATCCCACCGTGGAGGTCCGGGTCGCCGATGTCTGCCTGCGGGCCGAGGACGCGGCGCTGATCGCCGTGCTGGTGCGCGCCCTCGTGGAGTCGGCGTCGCGGGAATGGAACGACGGCGTCGATCCGGCCCCGGTGCCCACGCTGCTGCTGCGGATGGCCGCCTGGCAGGCCAGCAACTGCGGGCTCCGCGGGGAGCTGCTGGACTTCGGCACCTTCACCCCGGCCCCGGCCACGGACGTGGTCTGGGCCCTCGTGGACTTTGTGGCCCCCGTGCTCCAGG
The DNA here is from genome assembly GCF_052115605.1 of Arthrobacter sp. 2MCAF15. NCBI lineage: Bacteria > Bacillati > Actinomycetota > Actinomycetes > Micrococcales > Micrococcaceae > Arthrobacter > Arthrobacter sp. 2MCAF15. Next base: position 25,092 of record NZ_JBFRGZ010000009.1, read on the forward strand.
AGCAGGGCGAGCTGGACCTGGTCCGGGACGGGGTCGCCCGGATCCTGGCGGAGGGCACCGGTTCGCAACTGCAGCGCGGGCCGTTCCGGGTAGGCGGGCTGCCCGCCGTCGTCGAACGGGCCGTCGAAATGACCGCGCAGGGCGCCATTCCCGAGCCCCGGGTGGACGAGGGTTCGTCCCTGGGCCCGGTGCGCCGGGGCTGACGGCGCCGGCAACCCGGCGGTGAGATACCCGTATGAGCGCTAGACCTGCTTGAGCGCCTGGCCGAGGTCCCGGATCAGGTCCTCCACGTCCTCCAGGCCCACCGAAAGCCTGACCACGCCGTCGCTGAGCCCGATTGCCGCGCGGCCTTCGGGGCCCATCGCGCGGTGCGTCGTCGTGGCCGGGTGCGTGATCAGGGACTTCGCGTCGCCAAGGTTGTTGGAGATGTCGATGATCCGCAGCGCGTCCAGCAGCGCAAAGGCTGCCTCTTTCGCGGTGCGTCCCTGGGAAGGCGAAAGCTCCAGCGTGAGCACGGTGCCGCCGGCCTTCATCTGCTTCACCGCGAGCTTGTGCTGCGGGTGGGAGCGCAGCAGCGGGTACTTCACCCAACTTACCGCGGGCTGCCCCTCGAGCCATTCGGCCAGCCGCAGTGCCGAGGCCGAGGAATGGTTGACGCGCAGGGCCATGGTCTCCAGGCCCTTGGTGAGCACCCAGGCGTTGAACGCGGAGAGCGCAGGGCCGGTGTGCCGCATGAGCTGCTTGACGGGACCGTCAATAAATTCCTTGGTCCCCAGGATCGCCCCGCCGAGCACGCGTCCCTGGCCGTCGATGTGTTTGGTGCCCGAGTAGACGATCACGTCAGCGCCGAGGTCCCCGCAACGCTGCAGCAGCGGTGTGGCGAAGACGTTGTCGACCACCACCGTGGCGCCCGCCGCGTGCGCCAGCTGGCTCACGGCGGCGATGTCTACGAGTTCCTGCATGGGGTTCGACGGCGACTCGAAGAACACCGCCGTAGTCGGCTCTGACAGAGCAGATTCCCACTGCTCCAGGTCCGGGCCGTCCACGAAGACCGTCTCGACACCCCAGCGCGGCAGGATCTCGTTGAGGATCACAAAGCACGAGCCGAACAGCGAGCGGGCGGCGACCACGCGGTCGCCGGCCGCCAACAGCGCACCGAGAGCGGTGAAGACGGCGGACATGCCGGACGCCGTCGCAAAACATGCCTCCGTTCCCTCGAGCAGCCGGAGCCGCTCCTGGAAGGTGGCGACGGACGGGTTGCCGTAGCGGGAGTAGACGAATCGCTCGTCCTCGCCGGTGAAGGCGCGCTCGGCGGCGGCGGCGGACTCGTAGACGAACCCCGAGTTGAGGAAGATCGGCTCGGTGGTTTCCTGGAATCCGGTGCGGTCAAGGCCGCCGCGGACAGCCTGCGTGTCGGCGGCCCAGCTGGCGGCGTCGGGGTTGAAAGTCACTTAAATCTTTCCAAGGTTGGTGGGCAGGCCGCGGTTCTTCCAGCCGTTGACGGTGCGTTCGCCAAAGCGGTCGGTCTCGCCTTCGAAGCCCTCAAGAACGTTGTACGCGGTGTAGCCGGCGGCCGTCGCGGCCGTCGCGGCGGCGATCGACCGGGCGCCGGAGCGGCACAGGAACACCAGTTCGACGCCGGTGTCCTCCGGTGCCTGCCGCCTCAGCTGCTCCACGAAGAGCGGGTTCGGGGCGCCCCCGGCGACATTCCACTGGATGAAGAGCGGATCGTTCGGCTTTTCGCCTGCGGACGCAGTGTCCGGGATGCCGATGTGGGCCCATTCGTCCTCGGTCCGGACATCCACCAGAATGGCTCCGGCCTCCAGCTTCGCCCACGCCTCCTGCGGGCTGAGGTCTCCGGCGTAGCTCACGCGTGGCCCTCGAATGCTTCATCGGCGCCAAACTCGTCGGCGTCGAGCTCATCGACTGCATTGGCCACGGCGGCGTCCGCGCTCGCAATCGCGGCCGGCAGGACCACCGCCTGCGCCACGATCACGGTGCTGCCGTTGAAGCTGGCGGCCGGGCTTCCGTGCAGCACATAGCCCTCGGCCAGGGCTGCCGACACCCGCTCGCAGAAGGCGCGGTCATCGGCCCCCGTGAAGAGGCGGTAGGCGAGCTTTTCCTCGCCGGCGCTGGGGGCGCTGGGGGCTGCATTGGGGGCAGCGGTAGTACTGGGTATGGCAGGGGTGGACGTGTCGGGCACGACGGATCTCCTCTTCACGCTTGCAGCTCGAATGGTCGATATGCCGAGTATTCACCTGAGGCACCCCGCCGCGAAAGGGAGGGTTGCCGACCGGCCAGTCAGGGCTTGGCGCCGGTTCTCATTACTCCCCAAAAACGTAACACCTGCGACGCCGGCCCGCACCGCCGCCGTCGTCATGTTCCGTAACCGGACCCTGACCACGGGGAAGCGCCGGCCGGCTCCGGCTGGTGGATCAAATGGGGCACTCCGGACCACCCGGACAAGTAGTAGCGGGCTCCAGTTTCGGGTACCGCCCACTCGTGCTGGCCGGGACCATTCGCCGTCTACTAGGAGGACAGGTCTGACGCGTCGGCCGGAGCAGCTGATTCGCCCAGTCCGTGAATCAAGCCGTCCCCCAATCGAACCGTCTTTCTACTCATAAGTTGTCAGCAAATCGGTGGCTGGAACCGCCGGAGCCGCAGCCGCGGCCCTGCCGGGGACGCCGGAATGGAGCGATCGTGGGCCCGCGAATACTGGTTACCGGGATAGCAAGCGCTGCCGGCCGGACCGTCGCGGCCCAGCTCGAAGCCCGCGGCCTTCCGTATCTGGGCTCCGACGCCCGTGCCGACACCCGCCAGGACGGAGACGTTCCCGCCACCGCGGCGGTGAGGCTCCTGCCGGCGACGGACCCGGACATGATCCTGGACCTGCGCCGGCTGGTTGACCGGGAAGCCATCAACCTCATCATTCCGACGCTCACCGTGGAGCTTCCGGTCCTGGCCGCGGCCCGTGGCGGATTCGCCCAGGACGTGCGGATCATCGTGGGCGACCCTGCGGCGGTGGCCCTGGCCAATGATCAACTGTTCACCACCTGGGCGCTGCAGGCAGCCGGCATTCCGGTGCCCCGGTTCGGGGTCCCGGGCGACCTCGCCGCCGCGCCGGCATCGCTCGCCGGCCTCAGCGGCCCCGTGGTCATCAAGCCGAGGGTCTTCAAAGGCTCCCACGGTGTCCACGTGCTGGCCGGAACCGCCACCGTGAGCTGGAGGAACATGCCGGCCGGGCAAATTGTCCAGGAGTTCATCCCGGGCGCCGACTACGTGTGCCTGGTGTTCGGCACTCCGGCGCGCAACGCGATGGCGCCTGTGGCCGTGGTTCTCGAGAAGACGAAAACTCCGTATGGACGAGCCGGCAGCGACGAGGTCAGCCGCAGGGTACCGGCGGGCCAGGCCGGGGACGTGCGGAAGCTGGGGCTGGCCGCCGTCCGAACCCTCGGGCTGACCGGGCCCGCGCAGGTCCAGATCCGGCGCCGCGCGGACGGCACCCCCGTGGTCCTGGGCGTGTGCGCGACCCTCGGGGAGAACAGCACCTGGGCCCCGGAAATGCTCGACGCCGTGTTGGCAACCTTCATGCTCCCGGCGTTCAATCCGGCCTCTTTCCGGCGGTGCCCGGCTGTTCCCGCGGACGCACTGGGCTGAGGCGCCGGCACCGGCCGGCCCGGACGCAGTGTGCGCGCCCCGTCGCCGATTCTCCGGTCAGTGCGTGATGAGGTCGGAACCGTGCCGGGCCCCGTGGGTGCTCCTGCGCAGGCTGCTGCGGGCGCTCTTGAATAACCCGATCAGCCCGACGGTCAGGGCGGTCGCCAGGAAGAGGATGAGCCGCACGGCGCCGGCCAGGAGCATGAGCAGCACCAATCCGGTGGTGAAGGGCAAACACAAGATGAAAACGACGATGAGGGTTGCCAGATAGCCGAATGCGAAGCCAACGAGGGTTGCCTGATCCATTGGACTGCCGTTCGTTGCGAGAGGGCGATTCCCTGAATGCTGCCGATGACTGTCCGCAGCTGTGCGGCACGTGGTCAGGGGCCACTTCCGCAGTACATACACCTCTGGACATACACCTCTGGGCCAGGCCGAACCCCGCGCCGAAGCGCTTTACGGGACCAGCTCAGCCGGGTTAATGACCGTCTGCCCTACGGACAGGACGGTGAGGGCTCGCGCGCCCCAATGTACGGTTCGCGTCTAAGCCGGGTCTCCTGCAGGCGTTGCTCCCGCGCGGACTGTTCCTGGCTCAAGCTCATGGATGGATCGTCCCACTTGCCCCCTGTACCGGACAGGGTCTTCAGGCCTTGCTGCGGCGCCCGTATCTGACCCCGCTCGCTATTCGATCGTGGAGAACAGCTCGCTGAGTTCGGCCGTGAGCTGGCGCCGCAGTTCCGGGGTGCCGATTTCCTGGCCGTCGATGTGGTTCACCGGCGCCAGCAGCCGGATGCTGGAGATCAGCCAGACGGCGTCGGCGTCCAGCAGGTCCTTGGGCTCCAGCGGGCCGTAGCCCAGCTCCCAGCCGGCGGCCTTGGCGGCGGTGAACAGGGCACCTTGTGAGGTGCCCGGCAGGATGCCGCTGTCCAGCTGCGGGGTGATGAGCCGCCGGACCGTGCGGACGCCGCCAGCGCCGTCGTCCTCGGTTTCGAGGTGGGCCAGCAGAACGGTCGACGTCGGCCCCTCCAGGACCCGGCCGTCCGCGGACGTGAAGATGACGTCGTCGGCGCCCTGCTGGTGGGCGTAGCGCAGCGCTGCCATGTTCACGGCGTAGGAGAGGGTCTTGGCGCCAAGCAGGAGCCAGGGGGCGCGCTCGCCGACTTCGCTGTCGTAGCCCCGATCCAGCAGGATGACGTCAACTCCGGTCTCGCGCTGCCGGCGGCCCGAAGCTGCGGGCGCAGAGGCCTGGACCCAGCAGGTGGGGGCCGAAGCGCCCTCCGGGCCGCGGGTGACGATCAGCTTAACCACTACCTCGTCCTTTTCACCTCCGGCAGCCACGGCGGGATCCTGCCGCCGGAACTCAGCGATGGCCGTTTCCACCGCCCGCCGCCAGCGGTCCCCGGCAGGGATATTCAGCTCCAGCAGCCGGGCCGAGCTCGCCAGCCGGGTCAGGTGCGCCTGGATCTTGCGGGGCCTGCCGCCCACGGCCAGCAGCGATTCGAAAACGCCGTCGCCGCGGGTGGCGCCCAGGTCCGTGGCCATCAGTTGCGGTTTCGACGCGTCGGCAACACGGCCGCCGTCGAACGCCGGGTCGAGGAACACCAGCACGGTCGCGGGCGCGGGAACAGAGGCGGGAATGGTCATGGCTCCAGCTTAGTCGCGGTGGTCCCGGGATAGGATTTGCTCGTTGCCCGTTCCGGAACTGTTCCGCGGGCTTTGTACTTTGAGGGGTTCGCCTGTGCTGTGGCCATTTCCGCTGGCGGAAACTTTACCGTCGTGGGCGGTTCTGATCCTGACCCTGATCGACGTCGCCATCCGTGTGCTTGCCCTGGGCATCATCCCCGGAAACCGGCGGCCCACCACTGCGATGGCCTGGCTGCTGGGCATCTTCATTTGGCCCACGCTGGGCCTGATCCTGTTCCTGCTGTTCGGCAATTTCCGGCTCTCCCGCCGCCGCCGCGCCCAGCAGGACGCGGTCAACACCCGGATCCGGGCCGGAACATCGGAACTGCAGGCTGTCGAAAGCCGTTACAGCGGACCGGAATGGGTGGCATCGGCCGCCGAACTGAACAAGACGCTGGGATCCCTGCCCATGGTGGACGGCAACAGCGTGGAGCTGCTGCCCGGCTACCCCGACTCGATCAAGGCCATGGCCGAGGCGGTCCGCGGCGCCAAGTCCTTCGTCAACGCCGAGTTCTACATCATGAGCACGGACCACGTCACCGACGACCTGCTCACCGCACTGGAGGAGGCGGCGGAGCGCGGCGTCGAGGTCCGCGTCCTCTTCGACCACCTCGGCACGCTCCGGATCAAGGGCTACCGCCAGCTGAAGGCCCGGCTCAACGCCAGCAAGATCCGCTGGCGGCCCATGCTGCCGCTGCGCCCGGTGCACGGCCAGTGGCGCCGCCCGGATCTGCGCAATCACCGCAAGATCATGGTGATCGACGGCGAGATCGCCTTCACCGGATCGCAGAACCTGATCGAGCCGTCCTACAACAATCCCAAGCACCGCAAGGTCGGCCGCGAATGGGTGGAGCTCATGGCGTGCCTGCGCGGGCCCATTGTCACCACCTTGAACGTGGTCTTCGCGACCGACTGGCTCAGCGAAACCGACGAATCCCTTGAGGAGCAGCTCGAACACCAGCCGGAGTCCCACCCCGGAAACATCACGGCCCAGGTGGTCCCCAGCGGCCCCGGGTTCATCACCGAGAACAACCTGCGGCTCTTCAACACCCTGATCTACTCGGCTCAGCATAAGGTCTCGCTCTGCAGCCCGTACTTCGTCCCGGACGACTCGCTGCTCTACGCAGTGACGACGGCGGCGCAGCGCGGCGTCGAGGTGGAGCTTTTCGTTTCGGAAAAGGGAGACCAGTTCCTTGTCCACCACGCGCAGCAGTCGTACTACCAGGCCCTGCTCGAGGCAGGCGTGCGGATCTACCTGTACAAGGCGCCCTTCGTGCTGCACGCCAAGCACTTCACCATCGACAACGAGGTGGCCGTGCTCGGCTCCAGCAACATGGACATGCGTTCCTTCTCGCTGAACCTCGAGGTCTCTGTGATGCTCCTCGGCGAGGACATTGTGCAGCGGATCCGCGCCGTGGAGGACACCTACCGCAGCATCTCGCACGAACTTTTGCTGGAGGACTGGATGAAACGTCCCATGAAGGTCAAATATGTGGACAATGTGGCCCGGCTGAGCGCAACCCTGCAGTAGCCAAAGCGTTCGCGTGAGTCTGGTAATCGAGATTCGGTCGGGCAACCGATTCCCGGGAAAATCCGGGGTGCAGGAATTCCAGCCATAACGGCGTCACCGGATATTTAGCTCCAGGTCATCGATGCCGCGTCAGCATGGGGTAGCTTGAGCGTTATGTTGACCGGATTCAAGAATTTCATAATGAAGGGCAACGTCGTAGACCTTGCCGTCGCCGTCGTGATTGGTGCGGCTTTCGGCACCGTCGTCACGGCCCTAGTCCAGAGTGTCCTCATGCCGTTCATTGCTGCCCTGGTCGGCTCGCCTAACTTCGACAGTTTCGCCGTCGTGACCCTGAACGGAAACGACATCAAATTCGGTGTGCTGCTCACCGCGATCGTCAACTTCGTTCTGGTGGCCGCGGCCATCTACTTCGTCATTGTTGTGCCGATGAACCACATGGTGGAACGACGCAACAGGCGCCTGGGAATCAACCCGGAGGTCAAGGAAGAGGCGGCGGAAGATCCGCAGATCGCTTTGCTCACCGAAATCCGCGACTCTCTGCAGCGCGACTCCCTGCAACAGGAGCGGCGCCACTAGCCCCCCGGAACGCGAAGTCCCATTCTGGCCGTTTAGCGCGGTAAATCTGATGATGAATTTAGATGTTTTGTTGGTGGCTCTGCGATAGCGTATCTGGCAGGGGCGCGGGGAGGATTCGGCGTCCGTGCATGCCCATTCCTGCATATGCGGGGGCCGTCTCGGGTGTGCTGTTGTTCCGCATCGATGAAAGGAAATCAACATGGCTGTTTCCATTGAATTGGGCAAGGCACTCGATAAGGCCTACGAGAACGCAACCCTCGATGAAGTTCTCGACGCACCGCCCTCAGCGCTTGCCGGACTCACCGAAAAGCACGACGAAATGCTCGCGAGCATGGGAATCAAGACCGTTCGCGACCTGGGCAGCAACAAACATTTCGCAACCGCCGGTGTGCTGGTGGCCTTGGCCGGCAAGGTCGGATAGTCCTTCCGCACCAGGCGGCATGGGCGCCGCAAAAAGGTCCCACCGGTCCGAACCGGTGGGACCTTTTCCTTGCCCGCGCCGATCCGGACGGGCCCTACAGGGCAAACGCGGCACTCAGCCTTGGGGGAACTCGGCGCCCAGCGCCGAGAGCACGCCGAAGGCCTTGGTCCGGACTTCCTCATACTCCTCCTGCGGGGAGGAGTCGGCGGTGACGGCGCCGCCGACGCCGAGACTCAGCTCCGCCGTGCCGTCGCCGCGCGCGGTGATCACCAGGGTCCGGATCGCCACGGAAAGGTCCGCGGCGCCGCTGAGGGAGAAGTAGCCGATCGCGCCGGAGTACACGCCCCGCGGCGCGGCCTCCAGCCGGTCCAGGATGGCCATGGTGCTGACCTTCGGGGCGCCGGTCATGGAACCGGCGGGGAAGCAGGCGGCGACAGCCTCGGCCCGCGGCAGCCCAGGCCGCAACTGGGCATCGATGGTGCTCACCATCTGGTGCACGGTGGCGTAGCTCTCGATCGCACACAGCCGGCTGACGGACACCGACCCCGGGACGGCGAAGTGGCTGAGGTCGTTGCGCAGCAGGTCCACGATCATGATGTTTTCCGCGCGGTCCTTGGCCGAAGACGCCAGTTCCCGGCGCAGGGCGGCGTCCGTGCCTGGATCGGCATCCCGACGGCGCGTGCCCTTGATCGGTTCGGCCCGCATCCTGCCGTCCGCGGCGATCTGCAGGAAACGCTCCGGCGAGGTGCTCGCCACGGCGAGCCCGCCGAACCGCAGGTAGCTGGCGAAAGGGGCCGGGTTGCGGCTCCGCAGGTCCAGGTAGGTCTGCCACGGCTCCGGGCCCTGCGAGCCTTCGGGCGAGGCCGCGGTGAGCGCCGTGGTCAGGCAGACCTCATACGTGTTGCCTTCGGCAATCTCGCGCTGTGCCTCGGCGACCTTGGCCTTGTAGCCGGTTTCCGTGTCCCGGCCGGTGAAGAGAGGGGCGGCCGGCGGTGCGGCGTGGCGGCCGGTGACGTCCGGCGCCGGGGAGTCCGGTGCGGGGGAGGCCTGCGCCCGAGACGCCGGGGCGGCCGCGGCGACGGCCGCACGGGCCGCCTCGAGCCAGCCGTCGGCGTCGGGGGATTCCAGGGTCAGCAGCCATGCCGTGCCCTCGGCATGGTCAAGGACCACGGCGCGGCCGGCGAAGATCAGGCACGCGTCCGGCGTGCTGGCGGCCACGTCAGTGCCGCCGGTTTCACGCTTGAGCTCATAGCCCAGGTACCCGAGCCAGCCCAGGGCGAATTCGCACGGGTACGCTTCCGGTGCACGGAGCGCACGGCGCCCCCACGCGCCGTCCAGCCACCGGAAGAACGGGCCGTCGGTGGTCACGGTGGCCTGGCCCGTACTGATGAGGGTCTGTCCGGAACTGTGCCGGACGGTCTGGCCGAAGCGGCCGCCGTCGTCGGCCAGGATGCTGAAGCGGCTCCGCTCCGCGGCCTCCGGGGCGAGGCCTGCCGGGTCCAGCGAGGAGTCGAGCCACACGGCGTTGGGCGATCCGCCGAAGAGCGCCGCGAACAGCTGGGCGGCCTCCGGTTCGGCGTCGATCCGTTCTGCGCGCAACTGCAGGCCGCGCCGGGCGGCGAGCTCGGGCAGCAGGGCGGGGGCGACGGCGGGAAGGTACTGCAGGGCCTGCAGGACGTCGTCCGGGGCGGTGCCGTCGGCCCGGTTGAGCACGTGCACATCCGCGCGGGCCGGGACGTCGTCGCCGGCCAGCCACTCGGCTTCCTGGGCGGCCCATTGGTCCCAGTACGGTTCATAGGTGTCGCCGTCCCGGGCCAGCGCCCGGGCCCGGCGTTCGGAGTCGGAGGAATCCGCCCAGATCACGGCGTCCAGCATCGGGTGCGCCGCCGCCGCGGCGGCGCCGACGCCCTCCACCAGGACAATTTCTGCCGGTCGCGTGGTGCGGGCCTCGCCGTCGTAGTGCCGCTCCCAGTCCCAGCTGACCCATTCCGCGTTCTCCCCGCGTCGCAGGGGCGCAAGGACGGTGGTGACGTAGCGTTCGATCCCGGCCGCAAGCCCGTTCCAGCCGGGATAGATGTCCTCCAGGTGGAAGAGCGAGACCTTGTGGTGTTCCCTGAGCCGCGCCGCCAGTTCGATGGCCAGGGTGGTCTTGCCGGAGCCGGACCGCCCGTCGATTGCGATGATGACGGGTGCTGGGCTCATGAAATAGAGCGTACCCGTTGCCCTTCATTGCCGTGATGTTGCCCGTCCCGCCGTTCAAGTTGGGTGCGGACGTGCTGCACAATCCCCGGAACGGAGGCCCGGATGAGGTCCCAGGTGGCCTCGAAGTCGGCGTGGCCGCCGTACCAGGGGTCCTCGATGCCCTGCTCCAGCGGGTCCTTGTCCGCCACGGCGGGGTCGAAGCTGCGGAGCATGCGGATTTTGGCCAGGGCGTCCCGGTCCGGTGCCGCCTGACGGAGCCAGCCGTAGTGGTCGACGTCGAGGGCCAGGATCAGGTCCCGGCTGGCGAACCATTCGCGGCGCCATTCGCGTGCCATGTGGCGGTCCGAAACGATGTTCTGGGCTGTGAGTTTGCGTGCGGCCCGGGGGTCGATGGGCCGGCCGGCCTCATACGCGGTGGTGCCGGCGGAATCGATGACGACCTCGGCAAGGTGCTCGGCCCGGAATGCCTCCGCCAGCATGAGTTCGGCCATCGGAGACCGGCAGATGTTTCCGGTGCAGACCGCGATGATCCGGTACTGGCTCGACATTGAGGTCATAGCTAAGCATGAACGATCCCGGACGTCTTGGCTAGCGGGCGCCCGCCAAGTGTTACAAAACGTGTCAACCGATATTTACTCATTGTCATGGCCGGATTCGTCCTGTGCGGCCGGGCCGGGACCAAGGTACCGGACCAACGCGTCGAGGACCGGCAGTTGTCCCTTGACCAGCCTGGACCGGGCATCTTGCTCCGTGGTCCATTCGGCGCGGTCGATCTCCGGGAAGCTGCTGACGGTGCCGGATCCCCTCGGCCACTCCAGCGTGAAGGTGTTGCTCACTACCTGGTCGGGCTGGAAGTCCGATTCCGCGGTGAAGACCGTGATGACCTTGCCGGAGGGCTGCCTGAAGTCGCCAAGCCGGTGGTAGTCGCCCTCAGGTGCCGGCGTGCCGATTTCCTCCGCAAACTCGCGGTGCGCGGCAATCAGCGGGTCTTCGTCGGACAGGTATTCACCCTTGGGGATGGACCAGGACTGATTTTCCTTGCGGGCCCAGAAGGGTCCGCCCATGTGGGCTATCCAGACTTCCAGTTGGGGTGCGCCGGTCTGTTGGGATGTAGTGCCCAGCCGGTACAGCAGAATGCCGGCGCTCCGAACGGTCATGTCAGTGGATTGAGGCCAGCAGGACGCCGACGCCGACGAAGAGCCCGCCGAACGTCCGGTTCAGGACCTTCTGCCCGGCGGCGTCATGAGTGAAGCGCTGGAACGACCGGGCCGCTGCCGCGAAGAAGAACCACATGACCAGGATGTCGATCACGATCACGGTGGCGGACAGGACCGCGTACTGCGGGAGCAGCGGCTGCTCAGGCCGAATGAACTGGGGCACGAAGGCCAGGAAGAAGACCACGGCCTTGGGATTGAGCAGATTGACCCAGAGTCCGCGGCGGAACATGGACAGGGCCGGCTCGTTGCGCAGGGCGGCGGCCTTCTCCTGGTCCAGGTCCGGTTTGCTCAGGAACTGCCGGATGCCCAGGTACACCAGATAGGCGGCCCCTGCGTAGCGGATCACGTTGAAAGCGATCGGCGAGCTTGCCACCAGCACCCCGACGCCGAGGGCGACGATCAGGATGTGCACCACCAGGGCGGCCTGCTGGCCCAGGATGCCCCACAGGGAACGGCGGAATCCCGAGTTCAGGGAGTTGCTCATGGTGTTGATGGCGCCCGCGCCGGGAGTGAAGCTGATCAGGACGCCGGCGCCGGCCAGGGCCAGCCAAAGGGAGGGTTGCACGAACCAAGTTTACTGTCAGGGCGGTGGCCAACCTGGCGGGACGCCGGGACAGCTGACGGGGGTCAGTTGCCGCGGAGGCCGTAGCTGAGAATCATGTTGCCCTTGCTGGTCTGCTGGGAGGACTGCAGTTCCAGCCGCGTCTGGGGGTCGCCGTCGTTGAAGAGCCGCCGGCCACTGCCGGCAATGACCGGGTGGACAATCAGCATCAGCGAGTCGAGCAGGCCCGCGAACAGCAGTTGGCGGACCAGCGAGATGCTGCTGAAGACGCCGATTTCGCCGCCGTCGCCGTTCTTCAGGTCCGCCACGAAGTCTTCCAGCGGCCCCTCGATCAGGGTCGAGTTCTGCCACTCGAGGCTTCCGGCCAGCGTCCGGGACGCCACGAACTTGGGCAGCGGGTTGATGAACCCGCCGAAGTCAGCGTCGGCTTCGGCATTGGGCCAGTATTCCGCCCACTGCTGGTATCCGACGCGGCCCAGGAGCCCGGTGTCGATCCGGCCCATCATCTCGCCCATCCCGGCGCCCAGCTCATCATCGAAGCTGTCGAACTGCCACAGAAACGGATCTTCAACTACGCCGTCCACGGAGCAGAACAGGCCGGCCGTCACTTTGCGCATGGGGTTCTCCTTACTCAAGGGTGTCCTGCGTGCACCCTATCGGGAGATCGGGAGGCAGGGAATGCCTGATGAAAATTCGGGAGCGACCGCCTCGTTCGCGGGCCTTGGGCACGCCGGGCATGCCCAAGGCCCGCTCGGGGTTAGCCGTTGGAGGTGTAGCCGTCCGCGGCCGCGTCGCCCGGGCCGCCGCCCGGTCCGCCCTGGCCGTCCTGGGTTCCGGTCACGGTGAAGTTCGCATCCAGCAGGACGGTGGCGCGCGTTCCGTCCGCCTTGGTGATGTGGGCTTCGTAGGTGGCGCCGTCGGCGTCGGTCTCCATCCGTTCGATCGTCGCATCCGGCTGGGCGGCCTTCACCGCCGCTTCAACCTTTGTGGCGGTGTCGCCGGTGAGGATCTCCTCGGTCTTCCCGTTGGCCTGGTGCGGGCCGCGCTGGCCGCCCGTGCCATAGCCGTCGGTGGACTGGGTCGAGGATGAGCTGCCGGTGGAATCGGCAGCCATCGCGGGGATGGCCGTCGCGCCGATGGCGCCGCCGCCGATCACCGCGGCGAGCATGATGCCCGCAGTGGCCTTGTTGATCTTTGCCATTGTGAAACTCCTTTGCTGGGGCCCGGATTGGGCCGGCCGAAGATTCGGCCTGGAACCAGCCTCGGACGCGGAGTTATGGCTGGACTTTCGGGCGGCTGTGCCGGCGCTGTGACCGGAGCCCAGACGGAGTGCCTCACGCCCGGGCGATGACCTCGCCGTTGGGAATCAGGAACCAGCCGTCTTCGGTCGAGCCCCACCGGTGCCAGCCGGCGGAGATCCGGGCCAGGTCCGCCTCGCTGGCAAAGCCGTACTCAAGCGCCTGGTCGGCGAAGGATGAATGCACCACCCGCTCGCCCCACACCCGCGCCTGCCACCGCCGCTGCTGTCCGGTCGCGTAGAGCCAGTTGCTGCTGGACGGCGCCACGTCCGTGAACCCGGCGGCCTGCGCCCAGGACACCAGCCGGCGTCCGGCATCCGGCTCGGCACCGTTGCGGCGGCCGATCCGCTGGTACAGCTCCATCCAGTCGTCGAGCTCCGGGATGGCCGGGTACCAGCTCATACCGTGGAAATCGGCGTCGCGCACCGCCACGATCCCGCCGGCCCTGGCCACGCGCCGCATCTCCCGGAGGGCTGCGACGGGATCCGTGAGGTGCTGGAGAACCTGATGGGCGTGGACGACGTCGAACGACTCGTCTTCAAAGTCAAGGTCGTAGACGTTGCCGGCCGCAAAATCGACATTGCCCACGCCGCGCTCAGCGGCAAGGGCCGCGGCCTGGGTGATGATGTCGGGGGAGCGGTCCAGTCCTGTGACCCTGCCCGGCGCCACCAGCTCCGCGAAGTCGCACGTGATGCTGCCGGGCCCGCAGCCGACGTCGAGCACTGATGCCCCGGGCATGAGATGCGGGATCACGAACGCCGCCGAGTTTTCCGCCGTGCGGGAGGCGTGGGCGCGGACCACCGACTCGTGGTGGCCGTGCGTGTACACATCGTCAGGCTGCTGCGCACTCATAATGGAACGCTACCCTCCCGGGATCGGAAATGGGCGGACCCACCCAGTTGGGCAGTATTTAGCGGCTGGCCGTCAGTTTTGCCGCTTCCGGTGCCGGGGGCTCTGCGGCTGAATGGAGAAGTGGAAAACAACAACGGCAACAGCGCCGGTAGCAGTGCCAGCGGCAAGGGACTGGGCCTGTTCCGGGCCACCGGGATCTACGTCGGGGCCATCCTGGGCTCCGGTGTCCTGGTGCTCCCCGCCATCGCGGCCAAGGAGGCCGGCCCGGCGTCGCTGCTGGCCTGGGCGGTCCTGCTCGTGTTCTGCATTCCGGTCGCGTTCAGCTTCGCCGAAATGAGCCGCCAGCAGCCCGACGCCGGCGGGATCGCCCACTTCGTCAAGCGCGCCTTCGGGCGGCGCGCCTCGGCGGTGGCCGGCTACCTCTTCTACTTTTCGATCCCGTTCGGCGCCCCGGCAACGGCCGTGATTGGCGGCAACTACATCGCCCATGCCGTCGGCGGCGGCCGGGAAACCGCCGTCCTCGCGGCGGCTGTGATCCTGCTGGCCGCCTTCGCGAGCAACGCCGTCGGCATCATGGTCTCCAGCCGCGTGCAACTGGCCCTCATGGTGCTGCTGGTGGGACTGCTTGCGCTCGCTGTGGTGCTCGCGGCGCCCCAGGCAAAGGCGGAAAATTTCCAGCCCTTCGCCCCGCACGGCTACTGGGCGGTCGGCGGCGCCGCGAGCCTGTTGTTCTTCTGCTTCGCCGGCTGGGAAGCCGTCTCGCACCTGGCCGGGGAGTTCCGGAACCCCGGGCGCGATCTCCGGCGGGCCACCTGGCTGACCCTGGTTGTGGTGGGCGCGGTCTACATCGGCGTCGTCGCCGCCTCGGTGGCCGTCCTCGGCCCGCAGCTGCCCGATACACCGGTGCCCGTCGCGGCATTGCTGGAGAAGGGCTTGGGTTCGCTGGCGGCCCCGCTCACCGCCGTCGCCGCCGCCGTACTCACGTTCGGCCCCATCAACACCTTCGTGGCCGGCGCCAGCCGGCTCGGGGCCGCGCTGGCGTCCGACGGCGTGCTGCCGCCGGCCCTTGCCCGCGGCGCCGGGCGGGGACAGGTGCCCGCCGGAAGCCTGGCAACCCTGGCCGTCCTGACGCTGCTGTCCTTCGCCGCGGCCATCGCTGGCCTCACCGACATGCAGTTCCAGATCGGGGCCGCCTCGGCGTGCTTCACGGCCGTCACTGCCTTTGGCCTGGCCGCCGGCATCCGGCTGCTGCGGCCGCGGACCGCCGCCTGGTACGGCGTGATCGTTGCCGCCGTCGTCATGGTCGGGGTGCTGCTCTTCAGCGGCTGGGCGCTCGGGGTCCCGCTGGTGCTGGCAGCGGCCGCCGTCGTGGTGGGCACACGCTCCGGGCGCAGCGCCGCGCCGGAAACGGCGCCAGTGACGGTGCCGGATACCATGCTGGGTGCCGTGCCGCCGAATTAGTTGGGACCTGCGGCCGCTTCTTCGCCGGCCCGGACGGTGGCATCGATCATGGATGTCATGAACCGGGTAACAATCTGAAGTTCCTCCGGTGTGAAGCCGTCCATTGCCGTGCCCATGTGGCGGGCCAGCGGGAGGAACATGGCGCCCCCGTCCCGGTAGGCCTTGGGGGTCATGCGCAGCTGCACCTGGCGGCGGTCCGCGCCCTCGCGCTCGCGGACCACGTGGCCGGAACGGTGGAGCCGGTCGATCAGGGCGGTGGTGGCGGGAGAACTGAGGTTCAGTTCTTTCCGGAGGACCCCCGGGGTGACAATCTCATCCCGCGCCGCGTGCCGCATGATGAGGGCCAGGGCATTGAGGTCCGTGCGGTGCATGTCATTGCGGCCGCCGGCGGAATCCACGTAGCGGTTGGCTTCGAGGGTGAATTCCTGAAGGAGCCGGACGAGGGGCGGCGGGCCTGCGTTCTCGGCCGGGCCGGGGGATTCGGCTGACACGGCGGACCTCCTTTATCCCTTGGTTCGGCCGCAACGCAACGACGGCGGCCGGTCGGCGCCGACGTCGACGGCTCCTTGGGGAGTTTACTTCAGTGCCTACTGCGGCGGCCTTGCCGTCGGGTGTCTTTCCATTCTCCTCCGATGGCCCCACAAGAGGCTTATCTCCATGATGGAGATAGTCTACTATGGAGCTGATTCTTGATCCCATCCCGAAGCGCACCCGAGAAGGACACATGAAAACGACTTCGCCAACCTCTGCGCGCGTGCCGTACTGGCTGCGCTGGCTGATTCCCGCTGTACTTGTCGTGGCCTGGCTGACGATCGCCGGCGTCGGCGGTCCGACATTCGGCCGCTTGGGTGAGGTGTCATCCAATGACCAGGCATCGTTCCTTCCCGCCGGGGCGGAGGCCACCAAGGTCCAGGACTGGCAGGCCAAGTTCCGGGACTCCAGGGAGATCCCCGCCGTGATCGTGGTGGAGAGCGGCTCCGCTTTCACTCCGGTCCAGCTCGGCGAGGCCGCGGCTCTCAAGGCCAAGCTGGAGGCCCTGCAGGCCGGGGTCACCGTGATTGGCCCCATCCCCTCACAGGACGAGAAGGCAGTCCAGTTCGTGGTGCCTATTCCTTCCTCGGCGGAGGTGAAGGAGGTAGTCAAGGAACTGCGCAGCGAGGTCCAGGCGTCTGCACCGGAGGGGATGCGGACCTTCGTGACCGGACCGGCCGGGCTGGCGGCGGACCTGGCAGGTGCCTTTGCGGGAATTGATGGCATCCTGCTGCTTGTGGCCCTCGGCGCCGTGTTCCTGATCCTGCTGATTGTCTACCGTTCCCTGCTGCTGCCCGTCATGGTCCTGTTCACCTCCGTGTTCGCGCTGTGCGCCGCGATCCTGCTGGTATTCGGCATGGCCAAGGCCGGCTGGATCCAGCTGAACGGCCAAAGCCAGGGCATCCTGTCCATCCTGGTGATCGGCGCCGCCACCGACTACGCCCTGCTTTACGTGGCCCGGTTCCGCGAAGCCCTGACCCACACCACAGACCGGACGGCCGCCGCGCTCACCGCGTGGAAGGCGGCCTGGGAACCGATCCTGGCCTCCGGCGCCACCGTGATCATCGCACTGCTCTGCCTGCTCTTCTCCGATCTGAACTCCAACAAGGCCCTCGGCCCCGTTGCGGCAGCGGGCATCCTCTGCGCGCTCTTCGCGGCACTGACCCTGCTGCCTGCCCTGATGGCGCTGCTGGGCCGGGCGGCGTTCTGGCCGTTCCGGCCCAGGCTGCTCCCCGAATCCCAGCGGGAACCGGAAATGGTGACCGGGCTGGAAGGCCAGAAGGGACTGTGGCGGGCCACCGGTTCCCTCGTTGCCCGCCGGCCGCGGACCGTCTGGGTCGCCTCGGTCCTGTTGCTCCTTGTAGCCGGTTCCGGCATTCTGCAGCTCAGGGCCAACGGCGTTGCCCAGACGGATGTCATCCTCACCGCCTCCAACGCCGTCGACGGCCAGGATGCCCTGGGCCGGCACTTCGACGCCGGCTCCGGCAGCCCGGCGGTGATCGTGGCCAGCGCGGCAAAGGCCGAAGAGGTGCTGGAGCGGGTCAAGGCGGGCAGCGGCGTCGGGGACGCCTACCTGCTGGCCGACGGCGGCGTCCCGATCAGGGCCGGCGCCGCGGCCAACCCGGCCACCCCGGGCGCCCCTGCCGCTCCGGCGCTCCCGGCGGCCGCCCCCGCCGTCCGGGACGGGAAAGTCCTGATCAACGCGACGCTGGACTACGCCGCGGACTCCGGTGAAGCCGAAAACGTCGTGGTGGCCCTCCGGCAGGACCTGAAGAAGATCGACGACGGCGCACTCGTCGGCGGCGTGACGGCAACGGCGCTGGATACCAACACCACCGCCCAGCGCGACCTGGTCACCATCATCCCGGTGGTCCTGGGTGTGATCCTGGTGATCCTCATGCTGCTGCTGCGCTCGGTCCTCGCGCCGGTCCTGCTGGTCGCCTCGGTGGTCCTGTCCTACGGGGCGGCGATGGGCGTCTCCGCCGTCGTGTTCAACGACGTTTTCGGCTTCCCCGGAGCGGATGCAACCGTGCCGCTGTTCGGCTTCGTCTTCCTTGTTGCCCTGGGCGTTGACTACAACATCTTCCTGATGAGCCGGGTCCGGGAGGAATCCCTCAAACACGGCACGCGGCCCGGCATCCTGCGCGGCCTGAGTGTGACGGGCGGGGTCATTACCTCCGCCGGGGTGGTCCTCGCCGCCACCTTCGCTGCCCTGGGGGTCATTCCGATCATGTTCCTGGTGCAGCTCGCCTTCATCGTCGCGTTCGGTGTCCTGCTGGACACGGTGCTGGTCCGCTCGCTGCTGGTGCCCGCGCTGGCCTACGACATCGGACCGCGGCTCTGGTGGCCCGGCAAGGCCGGCCGGCCAGGCAACGACGCCGCGGCCCGCGTGGCGGCCGCCCGGCCGGCGGAAAACGAGGAGGCCGGCGTCCGCTAGGCGGAACCAAAGGCCGCAGCCGCCGTCACTTATCCCTGGTCCCCCCACCAGGCGACGGTGGCGGCGGCTGCCTCCTGCAGCGGGGTCGGCGTCAGCCCCAGGGCGGCCTGGCTTGCTGCGGACTTCATCACGAACGGACGCTGGAACTGGTACAGCGTCTCGGCGATTTCGCGCATATCGGGGGAAAACACCCCCATCGCCTTCAGTACTCAGCCGGGTACCGCCGTGACACGCGGGGCCCGGGCGCCGGCTGCCTTGGCGAATGCCCCAGCAAGCTCGCGCTGGCTCAGTGCAGGCCCGGTCGGCGCATGCCACACCCGGTTCCACACGTTCGGCTTGTCCGCCGCGGCAATCATGGCGGCCGCGAGGTCGGGAACATAGGTGAAGGAATGCGGCTGGTCCGCCCGCCCGACCACCTGCATTGGCTTGCCGGCCGCGACGGGGCGGACCATGCGCTCGCCCGCGTGCGAATTGCGGACCCGCGGGCCGAAGAAATCGCCGGCCACCATGCTGACTGTAGCGGTGGCAGATGCCGCGCGGGCCTTTAGAAGCGCCGTGCGGACACCTCGTTTGCCGCCCTGGGCCAGCCGGGGGCTATCCTCGGCCATGATCTTCTCCGGTTCGCTGTACGAGTACAGGCTTTCCGGGAAGACGACGACGGCGCCCGCCTCGCCCGCCGCAGCGAGCACGCTGTGCTCGGCTGAAGGGAGTTCCCTTGCCCAGACTTCGGCGTTGTACCGCGAGCCGTGGATGCAGTGGAAGACGGCCGCGGCGCCATGGAAGGCCTCGCCGAGCTGGGCGGGCTCCGAAACGTCAATCGACAGTCTTTCGACCAGCGGGTGGGTCGGCCCGCCTCCGGACCTCGTCAGAATGCGCACGCGGTGGCCCGCCGCGGCCAGCTGTTCAGCGACAGTCCAGCCCACGGGGCCGGCCCCTGTCACGACATAGAGCCCGCGCGATTGCTGCCCGGAGGCTTCTGGCTGGGACATTCCGATCTCCTTAGAATCGCCGTAACAATGCAAGAGCAGTGCTCTCTCAACTCAGGATGTGCCCCTCGGGCGCATTAGTCAAGAGCGGTGCTCACATTTGTTGACAGTGCTCTTGTTTGTGAAATGCTGGACTCATGCCAGAAGACAGGATTGAAGCCGGGACTGAAGCTGACGTTGATACTGACGGTGATGCTCTTCCGGATGCCTCGACTGCCCGGCCCCGCACCCCGCGCGAGCGTGCCCGGGCCCAGACCGTCACCGATATTGTCCGGCTGGGCCGGGAGCACCTGGCGCTGCACGGCGCCGCCGCGCTGTCCCTCCGGGCGGTGGCCCGCGATCTCGGCGTGGTCTCCTCCGCGGTCTACCGCTACGTGGAGAGCCGCGAGGAGCTGCTGACCCTTCTGCTGATCGATGCCTACAACGAGCTTGGCGACGAGGTGGATGCCGCCGTCGGGGCGCTGCCGGAAGCCGACTTCGCTGGCCGCTTCGCGGCGCTGGGCCGCGCGGTGCGGGACTGGGCGCTGCGCGAACCCGCCCGCTACGCCCTGCTGTTCGGCAGCCCGGTGCCCGGCTACCAGGCCCCGGCCGAGCGGACCACCGGCCCCGGGACCAGGGTGATCACCAAGCTGATAGGAATCCTCGACGGCGCCTTCCGGGCGGGCAAGCTTTCCGCGGCCGGCCGGCCGGGTCCCGCCGTCGCCGCCGGCCTGGCCGGGGACCTGGCGAAAATCCGGGCGGAGTTCGGCCTGGCGGTACCGGATGGCCTCTTGGCCCGCGGCACGCTGGCCTGGACCTCGCTGTTCGGAGCCGTCAGTTTCGAAGTGTTCGGCCAGTACGGCGCCGAAACGTTCAGTGCGCGCGAGGAGCTCTTTGCCCACCACCTCGCGGTGCTCGCCGACGTCGCCGGGCTTCCGGCGGCGGGCGCTGCCTCCTGATCCAGGCCCCTCTGTCGCCCCGCCGCGGCGGTCGATAGACTGCCCCTGCGCCCGCACGGGCGTACCCGATGCGTCCAAGGAAGGATCCATCCAATGTCCGAAGAAAACAGGCCTGAAGCGAATATCCCTGCGGAAAACAGGGCCGACCGGGACCAGCCCGGAAACGCGGCGCCCGAGAACGTCGACGCCGTCCCCGCGGAAAGCGAGCCGGAAGCCGGTGAGGCTGAGGGGCAGTACGTCGAGGGCGACTACGGCTCCGCCGGCGAGACGGGCGAGGTCCCGCCCACGGCCGTCGAGGGGGAGTACGCGACCGGGGACTACGGCGAGGCCGGCCTGGCCGGAGCGGCCGCCGTCGGAGAGGTTGAAGGCGACTATCCCGAAGGTGACTACGGCGAGGGAGGAGTTGCCGCCGAGCCGGCCGCCGTCGTCGAGGAGGCCGAGTATCCCGAGGGCGACTACGGGACCGCCGGGACGTCCCGTCCCGAATAACCCCCGCGACGCCGACATGGCGGCGCGGACCCATCTGCACGGGCCTGGTGACAGGTTCGCGCAGGGCGAAACGCTGCCCGCGAGTCGCTGGAGGGGCTGAAATCCGGGGAATTTCCGTGGACTGGGCCGACCGAGGGCTGAACTTGAGGCCAAAGTTGAGTCGAGTGCGCTCAACTTGGATTGACTAATTTCCGGGTCTGGGTAAAGTTGAGTGTAGATCGCTCAATAACGGTCGGCCCGGCGGCTAGAGCCGCTGTGGTCCGCGGCCATCTCCGCAAGATTCCAAGGAAAGTAAGGAAGCAATCCATGTCACGTGCAGTAGGTATTGACCTCGGAACCACCAACTCCGTCGTCTCCGTTCTCGAAGGTGGCGAGCCCACCGTCATTGCCAACGCCGAGGGTGGCCGCACCACGCCGTCGGTTGTTGCCTTCTCCAAGTCCGGCGAGGTCCTCGTCGGCGAGATCGCCAAGCGCCAGGCCGTCAACAACATTGACCGCACCATCGCTTCCGTCAAGCGCCACATGGGCACTGACTGGTCCGTCGCGATCGACGACAAGAAGTACACGGCGCAGGAAATTTCCGCCCGTATCCTCATGAAGCTCAAGAACGACGCCGAGTCCTACCTGGGCGAAAAGGTCACCGACGCCGTCGTCACCGTCCCGGCCTACTTCAATGACGCCCAGCGCCAGGCCACCAAGGAAGCCGGCGAAATCGCCGGCCTGAACGTCCTGCGCATCGTCAACGAGCCCACCGCAGCCGCCCTGGCCTACGGCCTGGACAAGGGCAAGGAAGACGAACTCATCCTGGTCTTCGACCTCGGCGGCGGAACCTTCGACGTCTCGCTCCTGGAAGTCGGCAAGGACGAGGACAACTTCTCCACCATCCAGGTCCGCGCCACCGCTGGTGACAACCACCTCGGCGGCGACGACTGGGACCAGCGCGTCGTGGAGTACCTGCTGAACCAGCTCAAGGTCAAGGGCATCGACCTGACCAAGGACAAGATCGCCCTGCAGCGCCTCCGCGAAGCCGCGGAGCAGGCCAAGAAGGAACTCTCCTCCTCCTCCAGCACCAACGTTTCCCTCCAGTACCTCTCCGTCACCCCCGACGGCCCGGTCCACCTGGACGAGCAGCTGACCCGCGCCAAGTTCCAGGACCTCACCAAGGACCTGCTGGACCGCACCAAGAAGCCGTTCCAGGACGTCATCAAGGAAGCCGGCATCAAGCTCTCCGAGATCGACCACATCGTGCTCGTCGGCGGTTCCACCCGCATGCCGGCCGTCTACGACCTCGTCAAGGAACTGGCCGGCGGCAAGGAGCCCAACAAGGGCGTCAACCCCGATGAGGTCGTCGCCGTCGGCGCCGCCCTGCAGGCCGGCGTCCTCAAGGGCGAACGCAAGGACGTGCTGCTGATCGACGTCACCCCGTTGTCCCTTGGCATCGAAACCAAGGGCGGCATCATGACGCACCTGATCGAACGCAACACCGCCATCCCCACCAAGCGCAGCGAGACCTTCACCACCGCGGATGACAACCAGCCGTCCGTGGCCATCCAGGTCTTCCAGGGCGAGCGTGAGTTCACCCGCGACAACAAGCCGCTGGGCACGTTCGAACTGACCGGCATCGCTCCGGCACCCCGCGGCGTCCCGCAGGTCGAGGTCACCTTCGACATCGACGCCAACGGCATCGTGCACGTCTCGGCGAAGGACAAGGGCACCGGCAAGGAACAGTCCATGACCATCACCGGCGGCACCGCGCTGTCCAAGGAAGACATCGACCGCATGGTCCACGACGCCGAGGAGCACGCAGCCGAGGACAAGGCCCGCCGCGAGGCCGCCGACACCCGCAACACGGCCGAGCAGCTCGCGTACTCCGTGGACAAGCTGATCGCCGACAACGCCGACAAGCTGCCCGAAGAGGTCAAGACCGAGGTCAAGGCCGACGTCGACGCCCTCAAGAAGGCGCTCGAAGGCACCGATGACGCGGCCGTGAAGACCGCGTTCGAGAAGCTGCAGGCGTCCCAGTCCAAGCTTGGCGAGGCCATCTACGCCCACGCAGGATCGCCCGACGGCGCCACCGGCGCGCACGGTGCCCCCGAAGGCGAGCAGGCAGCCGGCTCCGATGAGGACATCGTCGACGCCGAAATCGTTGACGAAGACGAGAAGAAGTAATCATGCCGCACCACGGTAACGAAGAAGAGCACGGTTCTTCCGCGGACCGGAGCCAGGACGACGGGCAGGAGAACGATCCGCAGAAGCCGGTTATCCACGACAACCGCAAGGTTGATCCGAAGACCGGCCAGGCCCGCCACCCGGACCAGGAGCACACCGGGTCCCGGGACTCCGGTTCCGGGGACGCCCTGTCCCAGGCAGAGGACATCCTCAACAGCGTCGAGGTGCCGGCCGAGGAATCAGTGGCGCAGGGCGTCGACGCGGCCGCGGCGGAGGAGCTCAGGAATGACCTCCGCCGGCTGCAGGCCGAGTACGTCAACTACCGCAAGCGGGTCGAACGCGACCGCGCCGTGGCAGGGGAGATGGCCGTCATCGGCGTCCTGAACTCCCTGCTCCCGGTGCTGGACGACGTCGACGCCGCCCGCCAGCACGGCGACCTCGCGGACGGCCCGTTCGCCGCGATCGCCGCCAAGCTGGAGGCCGCACTGAAGACGTACGGACTGGTCCGTATCGATGAGACCGGCGTGGAGTTCGATCCGACCATCCACGAGGCCCTCATCCAGCAGCCCGGCGAAGTCGAGCTCGACACGGTCAGCCAGGTCCTGCGCTCGGGCTACAAGACCGGCGACCGCGTTCTCCGCGCGGCCCAGGTGATTGTGGCTGTTCCGGCGTAGTCACCTTCGGCGCTGCGCCTCCACGCCTTCGCGGATGAGGGGCCCCGCCCCTCCGCCGGGTGGCCAAGGATCTACGATCCTCGGCCACCCGGCTCCGACAGCGGATATTGGCCTTCCCAACACTCGCAAGCTCGTGCCGGGGCCCTCGGCCAGATCCTTAGATGCCACTCTCGGGCCCCCTCATCCGCTACGGCGTTCTGCAGTAATCTCGCCTAAGGTGAGTTGACTACAGGCTCGGAGCGATACATGGGCCCCGGGAGTGGCATCGGGCCTGCCGGAGCGTGGTGGCTTGGTCCGTCAGGACCTAGCCACCACGCGAAGGGGCGGGGGCCCATGTATCGCTTCGAGCCCCGCAAGATCAGAACGAGAGAGGAAACGCCATTGGCTAGCCAGGACTGGGTGGACAAGGACTTCTATAAGATCCTTGGTGTCGCCAAGGACGCTTCCGACGCCGATATCAAGAAGGCTTACCGAAAGCTTGCTCGACAGCACCACCCGGACACGAATGCCGGTGACGCGGCGGCGGAGAGGAAGTTCAAGGACATCTCCGAGGCCTATTCGGTGCTCTCCGATCCGGACGAGCGCCAGCAGTACGACGCCATCCGTGCCATGGGCGGCGGCGCACGCTTTGCCCCCGGCGGTGGCGGCGGGGCTGCCGGCGGCGCCGGATTCGAGGACCTCTTCGGCGGGCTCTTTACCGGCGGCGGAGGCCGCCATTCCGGCGGTTACAGCACATCCGGCGGCATTCCGCCCGAGTTCGCAGACCTCTTCGGAGGCGGCGGCGGATTCGGTGGCGGGGGCCAGACCTTCCAGCGGACTCCGCAGAAGGGCACGGACCGCACCGCGTCCACCTCGATTTCATTTGCCGGGTCAATCCGCGGCACCACGATCGGCCTGCGCGAACCGGACGGCGAGGTGATCGATGTCCGTATCCCGGCCGGAATCAAGGACGGACAAAAAGTCCGCGTCCGGGGCAAGGGCCAGTACGGCCCCGCCGGCAACGGCGACCTCATGGTCACCGTCTCCGTGAAGCCCCACGATTTCTACGTCCGCGACGGCGACAACCTCCGGATCCACGTCCCGGTCTCCTTCCCGGAGGCGGCACTGGGAGCGGATATCGAGGTCCCCACCATCGACGGCGACAAGGTCAAAGTCAGGGTTCCCGCTGGCACGCCCTCGGGCCGGACGCTGCGCGTCAAGGGCCGCGGCGTCAAGCACGCGAAGGCCACCGGCGATCTGCTGGTGACAATCGACGTCGCCGTTCCCCGGAGGCTGAGCAAGGAAGCGGAGGAGGCCGTGAAGGCCTTCGCCACCGCAACTGCGGATGAGGACGTCCGCGCGGGCCTGGCAGCCAAGGCCCGGCTCTAGGAACGGAATCCAGCCATGGCCATCGACTTCGATCAGCCGATCTTCGTCATCTCCGTTGCCGCGGAACTCGCGGACATGCACCCGCAGACCCTACGCCAGTACGACCGGATGGGCATCGTTTCGCCCAGCCGTGCCCCGGGCAAGTCGAGGCGCTATTCGCAGCGGGATGTGAACATGCTCCGCGAAGTCCAGCGGCTCTCCCAGGAGGGGGTCTCGCTGGAGGGCATCAAGCGGATCCTGCAGTTGGAGAACCAGGTGGCCGCCCTGCAGCGCCGGGTCGGCGAACTGACTGAGGAGCTGGGACGGCGCCGCCAAGGCGCCGACTCGCGGATCTTCGCCGCCGGAACGGCCGGCGACGTCGTCAGCCTGGCCCGCGGCAAGCGCCCCCAGGCGAGGTCGCAGGCGCTGGTCATATGGCGGCCGCGGGGCATCGACTAGGACGGGTTCTGGGAAAACACTAGGACAAGCAACAGTGCCCGGGACCAACGGTCCCGGGCACTGTTGTTACGTGCGGTGGGGGTGCTGCCTTTGTGCCTACTTGCCGGCTGCGATGACCTTGTCGACGGCGGTGCGTTCGCGCCGGCCCCAGGTTTCCCGCGTGACGAGGGCCGCGATGAGCCCGATCGCACCGCACGCCATGTACACGATTGCCACGCCATCGGGAAGCCGAACAGGATAATGGCGGCGGTGCCCACGAGGTAGAGCTTGCGGCGTCCGCCAGCCGAAGACCGATGACCCGCAGAATGGTGCGCCAGTCATTCTCGATGACGGTCAGCAGCGGGTTCTTGACGAGTTCGCCTTGGCTTTCGTTTCCTCCGCCGCGGCAAGTAGCCGCCGGAACAAACTGAGTACACCGGAACGCCGGCAGGTAACCGGCCATCCGATAGTCGGGTACCTGATTTGCGTGACTTCAGGCCCGTGCCGCGCGTTGAATTGGAATGTCAGAAAAGGCTGGCAGGACACGCTCACGGCTCCCATAGGAAGCCTGGGCGCGGAGCCAGCGAAGCAGCGTAGACGCCGGGGGGCATCTCATGCATGATCCAGCCAAGTTTGATCCGTCCACTGCCGATTCTTCGCGGCTCGCAATGTTGGCGGGCACGCTGTGAGCCCGGGACTCCAGGCGGCCGTGCTGTTTGCCGGCTCCCTGCCGGGGCACATCCTGATGTCCCTGGGGCAGGCCCTCGTAGTCGTCTGCCTGTGCTTCGACTTCCTCCGGGCGGTGTCCGTCCCGCGGTCCCACCGGCGGTACGTGGCCAACACCATGTTCCGCACACTGGCGCTGCCGTCGATCCTGATCATGGCGTTCAGTGTGCTCATCGATGCCGCTGCCGGTTCGTGGCAGAATGTCGGCGCCGGGGTCTTCATCCTGGTTGCCGTCATCTTCCGCTGGCACCATGGAGCCGACGAAGACAACTGGTGGAAGGGCAAAGGCAAGGCCCTTGGCCGATGGCTCCGGGACCGGGCGGCATCCGGGTCCATGGTTGCTCCGGCCGCGGCGTGAAAAAGCCCTTGCTGTCCGGGCGTCCCAGGGTGTCCAATCCTTACAAAGGGCCCTGCAAGGCTCGAGTGGATGCGACGCCAGGAGGTTTCCATGCCGTCGAAAGACGCCAAGACTCCGTCAAGGGGCCAGTCCAGGGGCCCGGCCCGGGGCACCTCTGACCTCCGGAGGCCAGATGCCAACGGCGCGCCACCGCCGAAGCAGCCGGACAAAATCCGCAACGTGGCGCTGGTGGGGCATTCCGGTTCCGGAAAAACGATGCTCGCCGAAGCCCTGCTGGCCGCCACCGGCGCCATCACGCGCAAAGGTTCGATCGCGGAGGGCACCACGGTGGGCGACTCGGATCCCTCGGCCATCGCGCAGCAGCGTTCCGTGGCGCTGGCGGTGGTGCCGGTGACGGTCGGGGACATCAAGATCAACCTGCTGGACACTCCGGGCTACACGGATTTCATCGGCGAACTGCGTGCCGGGCTGCGTGCCGCGGATGCCGTGCTGTTTGTCGTCTCGGCCACCGACGACATCGACGCCGCGACCACAGCGCTCTGGAGCGAGTGCCAACGGCTCGGCATGCCGCGGGCCGTGGCGATCAGCCGGCTGGACCACCCGCGCGCGGATTTCGACTCCGCCGTCGCCCGTTGCCATCTGGCTTTCGGTGACTCCATCCTGCCGCTCTACCTGCCGGTCCGCACTGGCGGTGCCATCACCGGGTTGCTGGGGCTGCTGACCGGGACGGTGTCCGAGTTCGGCCCGGCCGAATCGGCGCCGTCCACGCGCGCCGCGACCGACGGCGAACTTGCCGCGGCGGAGTCCGCGCGGGGCGCGCTGATCGAAGGGATCATCGCCGAGAGCGAGGACGAGAGCCTGATGGACCGCTACCTCGAGGGTGACGAGATCGCTCCCGAGGTCCTGATCGCCGATCTGGAGACGGCCGTGGCGCGCGGCTCATTCCACCCGGTGCTGCCAACCTCAGCCGAGTCCGGACTCGGCCTCGCGGAACTGCTGGACGTCCTGGTGCGCGCCTTTCCCACGCCCGCGGAGCATGACGTCCCTGCGGCGACGGATCTCGACGGCGTGCCCGCCGGACCGCTGGAGTGCGACCCCGACGGCCCGCTGCTCGGCGAGGTGGTCCGCACGACAATCGACCCGTTCCTCGGCAGGGTCTGCCTGGTCCGCGTCTTCTCCGGCGCAGTGCGTGAGGACGCCGCGATCCATGTGGGTGGCCGCGGAATGGCGGACCGCGGCCACGAGGACCACGACAGTGACGAGCGGGTCACCCACCTCTACTCGCCGCTGGGATCGGGGTTGCGGCCGGTGCCGTTCTGCGTGGCCGGGGATATCTGCGCACTGACCAAACTGGGCACCGCCGAGACCGGCGACACGATTTCTGCCAAGGAGTTCCCGCTGCTGGTGGCCCCCTGGGATATGCCGGATCCGCTCATGCCGGTTGCCATCGAAGCGGCCACGCACGGCGATGAGGACGCGCTGGCCAGGAACCTGGGGAAGGTTACCGCCGGAGACCCGACGTTGCGGGTGGAGCGCAACGGCGAAACCCACCAGCTGATCCTGTGGTGCATGGGCGAGGCCCATGCCGACGTCGTCCTGGGCAGGCTGCGCGACCAGGGCGTGAACCTGCAGACCGTTCCGGTGGTCACACCGCTGCGCGAAACATTTGCCGCGCCGGCGGCCGGACATGGACGGTATGTCAAACAATCCGGCGGCCATGGCCAGTACGCCGTGTGCGACATCGAGGTAGAACCCCTGGACCGCGGCACCGGGTTCGAGTTCGTCGACAAGACAGTGGGCGGAGTGATTCCCGGGCCGTTCATCACCTCGGTCGAGAAGGGCGTGCGGGCCCAGATGCAGAAGGGCGTCTCCGCGGGTTTCCCGGTGGTGGACATCAAGGTCACGCTGATCGGCGGCAAGACCCACAGCGTCGATTCCTCCGACGCTGCGTTCCAGGCTGCCGGCGCACTGGCCCTCCGGGAAGCGGCGGCGGCCACCCGCATTCAGTTCCTGGAACCCGTCTCGGCCGTGACCATCAGCGTCTCGGAGGACCACGTGGGCGCCGTGATGAGCGACCTGTCCTCCCGGCGGGCGCGCCTGACCGGAACCACCTCCGCCGGGGCTGAGGGGACCGAGATCCTTGCCGAGGTTCCGGACCAGGAACTGTTGAGGTACTCGGTGGAGCTGCGGGCCCTGACCGCCGGCAGCGGCCGGTTCCGGCGCAGCTACCTGCGGCACGAACCCGTGCCGCAGGCGCTGCACTGATGACCCCTGATGGTGGGAGGGTCAGCCGTTGATGACTTGCGGGACGCCGAGGGCTTTGAGGCCTTCGGTGCCGAATTCGAGGCCGTAGCCGGATTGCTTGGCTCCGCCGAAGGGGATGCGGGGGTCCACGGCGCCGTGCTTGTTGATCCAGACGGTGCCTGCCTCGAGCCGGGCAGCGACCTTGCGGGCTTCGGCGGGGTCGGCGGACCAGACGGAGGCCCCGAGTCCGACGTCGAGCGCGTTCGCGTACCCGATGGCCTCATCGATGGTGCTGTAGCGGATGATCGGCAGGGCGGGGCCGAACTGTTCCTCGGCGACGAGCGGGTTGTGGTTGTCGATGTCGGCGACGAGGGTGGCGGGGTAGAAGTGGCCGGGCTGGTCCGGGTCCGGGTTGCCGCCGAGCAGGATCTTTGCCCCGGAGTCCTTGGCCGCCTGGACCAGGGAGGCGACGATCTCGTACTGGGCCCGGTTCTGCAGCGGGCCCAGGACGTTGGCCTCGTCCAGGCCGTTGCCCATCGGCATCGCAGCGGCGACCTTGGTGAGTTCTTCGCAGACGGCATCGTAGATGTCCTCGTGGACGTAGAGGCGTTTGAGGGCCGCGCAGGTCTGGCCGGTGTTGATGAACGCGCCCCAGAAGAGACCTTCGGCGATGGCTTTGGGGTCGGCGTCGGGCAGGACGATGCCGGCGTCGTTGCCGCCGAGTTCCAGGGTGAGGCGCTTGATGGTGTCCGCGGAGGATTTGATGATGGCCTTGCCGGTGGCGGTGGAGCCGGTGAACATGACCTTGCCGATTCCGGGGTGTTCGGCCAGCCGGGCACCGACCTCGCGGCCGCCGGAGACCACGGTCAACAGGCCCTCGGGGAGTTCCTGGTTGAGGATTTCGACCAGGGCCAGGACGGAGAGCGGGGTGTATTCGGAGGGTTTGACCACCACGGCGTTGCCCATCCGCAGGGCCGGGGCGAGCTGCCAGACGGTGATCATCATGGGCCAGTTCCACGGGCCGATCGCGCCGACGACGCCGATGGGCTTGTAGTGCAGTTCGGCGTACGTTTCGCCGTCGTCCACCACGGTTTCCGCCTCCAGGGGTGTGGCGGCGGCGGTGCGGAGCCAGGCGGCGCAGGCGCCGACCTCGAAGCGGGCGTTGGGGCCGTTCAGGGGCTTGCCCTGCTCGCGGGAGAGCAGCCGGGCGAGTTCCTCGGCGGAGCGTTCGACGGCGTCGGCGGCCTTCAGCAGCGCGGCGGACCGGGCGTCGTGGCCCAGCGCGGCCCAGGCCGGCTGCGCGGCGGCAGCGGCGGCGATGGCGTGCTCGAGGTCCTCGATCCCGTGGACCGGGGCTTCACCGACCGCCTCGCCGGTGGCCGGGTCCAGGATGGTCCGGGTCGGGCCCGAGGCCGGGGTGATCGAGGCCAGAAGGGCGTCGTAGGTTTCCATGGTTACTCCACATCGAGTAGTTGAGGCACTAAGAGGCGTGTGCACGGGCAGCTCTGTCATGTCCGAGTCTCCTCCGGCGCCGGACGTGCAGTCTTGTCTTTGCGCGAACTGCACTTGACCCAGTGCGAATGATCACCGCAGTCCCGGATGCCGCTGCGCTGGATGCCACTGCGCTGGATGCCGCTGTCCCAAATGCCGCTGCGCCGGATGCCGCGGTTCTGGATGCCACTGCGCTGTGGAACAACAACCGGTCACTGATCGACAAAAGAGTGACGGGCATCACCTGCCATGCTGGGTTTGCACGGTGCCAGGCACCTCCCATTTCACGGGCGCTTTTCCAAGACTGTTTTCCCCAGACTGTTTTCCCAGACCGCAGGTCCCAGATCGACATTTCCCAGCACTCATGACCGTTAAGAAGGATCCGATGAGTATTTCAAATTCCGAGTCCCGGACCGCGGAGGCCCGTCCCCGCGCGGAGCACTCCACTGCGCTGCGCGCCGGCAGCGTCGGCGTCATGGGCATTCTCTTCTTTGTCTTGTCCGCCCAGGCGCCATTGACCGGCATCGTCGGAGCGTCACCGCTGGCCGCGGCCCTCGGGAACGGGGCCGGGGCGCCCGGGGCATATCTGGTGGTGGGAATCGTCATCGTGATCTTCGCCGTCGGATTCGTCGCCATGAGCCGCAAGATCCAGGCCAATGGCGCCTTCTACGCCTACGTCACCGCCGCATTTGGGCGGAAGATTGGGGCAGGAGCTGCGTGGCTGGCTCTCCTCGCGTACAGCACGGTCCAGGCCGCGATGTACGGCCTGTACGGCGCCGCGTTCTCGGGCGTCCTGGGAACCGCCGGCATTGAGGTCCCCTGGTGGCTGCTGGCCGTGATCACCATGGCGGGCGTGCAGGTGCTGGGATCCCTCAACATCGAACTCGGGGCGCGGGTCCTGGCGGTGCTCGTGGGCTTCGAGGTCGCCATCCTGCTCATGTTCGGGTTGACAGTGCTGTTGCGCGGCGGTGGGCCGGAAGGAATCAGTGTGGCGGCATCCTTCTCTCCCGCGGCGATCGGCGCCGGGGCCCCGGGGGTGGCCATCATGTTCGCTGTCGCCTCGATGTTCGGCTTTGAATCCACGGCCATCTACTCGGCCGAAGCCAAGGATGCGCACCGCACGGTGGCCCGCGCCACGTATCTGTCGGTGGGGGTGATCTCGGTGTTCTTCTCCTTCATTTCCTGGATGCTGGTCAGCTACTACGGCCCCTCGCACGTCATTGATGCCGCGGGCGCGGCTCTCGAATCGGGCGATTCCACCGCCTTTGTGCTGACACCGATGGTGGAACTGTTCGGGCCATGGGCCGGAACCGTCACCGGCATCCTGCTGGTGACGTCCCTGCTCGCCGGCATCATCGCCTTCCACAACGGCATCAACCGCTACCTCCACTCGCTGGCGCTGCGTGGATCGATGCCCGCCGCCTTGGCCCGGACCAACCGGCACAAGGCCCCCGCCGTCGCTGCCCGGATCCAGACCGTGGTTGCTTTACTGCTCGTTGCGCCGTTCGCGGTGCTGTCCCTGGATCCTGTCCTGACACTCTTTTCCTGGTTCAGCGGGCTGGCCGTGGCGGCGCTGCTGGTGCTGTACATGCTCTGCTCCCTGGCCGTCGTCGCGTACTTTCGGCGCGAACGGGAAGCCGGCCAGCTCTGGCAGACTGCGGTGGCGCCCGTGCTCGCCACCCTGCTGCTTGGCTGGGTCCTGTTCCTCGTGATCAGCAACTTCACCGCGCTGATCGGCGGCAGTGCTGAAACGGCCGTGGGCCTGCTGATGACAGTCCCCGTTGTGTTTGCGGCCGGCGTGCTGGTGGAAATCGGCGTGGAACGCCGGGCAGCGCGGGCCGGGATAGCGGCGTAGCGAGGGGCCCTGCCCTAGGGCAGGGCCCCTCGGCCCGCTCTGGATGTCTTATTTCGACACGTTTATCCTCGTAGCTGGAACTCGTTCCGTAACATTGGAGCAAATACAGGCCTCGGCTTGCCAAGCTAGCGCTAAAGGACTAATGCATTGTCACTCGAATCACTGCCCGTCCTGGACTTCTCCCGATTGACTGCAGGACCGGAGGAGGCCTCCCAGTTTCGGGACGACCTGCGTAACGCCATGCATGAAGTCGGGTTCCTCTATCTGGCCGGCCATGGCATTCCGCAGGAGCTCACTGACGCCATGCTCGAGGTCTCACGCCGCTTCTTCGAACTGCCCGAGGAACAGAAACTCGCCATCGAGAACGTCCACAGCCCGCAGTTCCGCGGCTATACCCGCGTCGGCGGCGAACTCACGGACGGAGCTGTTGACTGGCGCGAGCAGATTGACATCGGCGTCGAGCGTGACGCGGTGAAGCCGGGCGCCGGTGTCGCCGACTACTGGCGCCTGGAAGGGCCCAACCTGTGGCCGGAGGCGCTGCCCGAAATGCGGGCGATTGTCTCTGAATGGACCGAGCGGCTGAGCGCCATCTCCCTCACCCTCCTGCGGGCCCTGGCCGTGTCCCTCGGAGCCCCCGAGGACACCTTCGACGCGGCCTTTGCCGCACGGGCTTTCCCGCTGCTCAAGATTGTGCGCTATCCCGGGGAATCCAACCCGGAGCCGAAGCAGGGCGTCGGTTCCCACCGCGACGGCGGCGTCCTGACGCTCCTCCTGGTGGAACCCGGAAAGGGCGGCCTCCAGGTCGAGTACCAGGGGAAATGGATCGACGCACCCCAGGTGCCCGGAACATTCGTGGTCAACATCGGCGAGATGCTCGAGCTGGCCACGAACGGCTACCTCAAGGCCACCCTGCACCGCGTGATCTCGCCCCTGCGCGGCACGGACAGGATCTCGCTGCCGTTTTTCTACAACCCCGCGCTGGACGCGACCATGCCCAGGCTTGCGGTGAGCCCGGAGTTTCAGGCCAAAGCCCGTGGGCTCTCCGTTGACCCGACCAACAGCCCGATTCTGGAAACCTACGGCGATAACGCCCTTCGCTACCGGCTCCGGGCCCACCCGAACGTTGCCGCAGACCACCACGCGGATCTGATCACCAGCTGACGTCCCGCTGGCCCTGGCGACGGCGGGTGCATTCGGCCGCCGTCGACGGCCGGTGCATTTGGCCGCCGGCGACGGCCGGCAACGAAGGTCCTGCTCAGGCGCCGCGGCGCCAGTCGCTGGGGGATTCGCCGAAGGCATCGCGGAAGGACCGGCTGAAGTGGGCGGCATCCAGGAAGCCCCAGCGCCCGGCCACGGCCCCCACCGGCATCCCGGCCAGGAGCGGATCCCGCAGCTCGCGTCGGGCCCCTTCCAGCCGCTGGGTCCGGATCCAGCTCGCCACGGTGGTCCCGGACTCGTGGAAGACGTTGTGCAGGTGCCGGGTGGAGATGAAATGGGCCGCCGCGATGGAGGCTGGCGAGAGCAGCGGATCGGCCAGGTGGGCGTCGATGTACTCGCGGACAGAGGCCGCCAGGAGCGCCTGCGGCCGCATCCGGTCCGCGGACATGTCCAGCTCCGAATGCAGCATCGTGGAGACGAGATCGAGGGCATTCGTGGCCAGACGGGACCCGCTCGGGCCGCCCAGCGCGTCCAGGTTCTCGGCAAGATGCGCGATGAAAGGCCCGACGATCGCGGCGAGGCCGCCGTCGGCGGCCATCCGCACGGCCGAGAGCTGGGCGATGCAGTCCGGCGGCAGGGACAGGGCGTCCCAGGGGAACATCACCACCATGAGCCGGGCGTCCTCCTCGAAGGCAAGCGTGTACGGGCGGCTGGTGTCGTAGATGGAGAGGTCGCCCGGGCGCAGGACGGCCTCGCGGTTGTCCTGGATGAGGAGACCGGTGCCCTGGAGCTGGAGATTGAGCTTGAAATAGCGCTGGTTGGACTGGGCGATCAGCGCCGGCGTGCGGTGCACTTCATGGCTTGTCGACGAGACTTCCACGATCGCCACCCGGTCCAGCTTGCGGGCCCGCATGCGGCCACGGAAATGGTCCGCATCGGCGCACGAGGCAGCCAGCGGAACGAAGGACTCCGCGACGAGGTGCCTCCAGTGCTCGAAGGAGGCCGCTGTGCTGGTGTGGACGTCCTGTCCGGCGGCAATGGCGTCGCTGGCGGCACTGTGGGTTGGGCGGACTGCAACTGCGGTCATCGAAGATCCTGACGCCGTCGTAGGTGAAGGGGCTGCACCGTTTCCGGGAACTGTGTCGTGGGACACAGTCCTTTCAGGGTAGCGGCGCGGCGCGCAGCTGTCATCTTTTTTCGACGTTCGGCGAAAAAAGATCTCCGGTCATCAAAGATAATCGGGTGCCTTTTCCAGTCCGAAGTAATCCTCCAGGGCGGCAATGCCGGTGTCTTTCATGTCCTGGGCGACGGCCCGTCCGACATAACGCATATGCCATGGCTCGTAGGTGTAGCCGGTAGTGCCCTCGGCGCCGGTTGGATATCGGATGATGAACCCGTACTCCCAGCCGTGCGTGGCCGCCCACTTCCCCGCGGGGGTATTTGCGAAGCAGGCCTGCAGGGCGCAGGTTCCGCTGGCATTGCCGATGTCCATGGCCAGGCCGGTTTGATGTTCACTGTAGCCGGGCCTGGCGGCAAGCGTGTCCGCCGTCGCCTGTCCGTACTGGCGGACGTAGCTGTCGTAAAGGCTGGCCTGCTGGCTGAACGAGCGGTAGCCACTGATTGGCAGGATATTCACGCCGGCCGACTTGGCGGCTCTGGCAAACTGCTTGTAGGCGTCCGCGGCCTGCGCGCGCAAACGTTCCCCCTGGACTGCGACCAGCGACCCCGGCACGTACCCGGTCGGGTTCAGCTGCCGGTGCTTGTTGACTACCACCTGAAGGCTGGAGGCCGTGTCGAGGTCGTAACCCGCCGAGGCCACTGCCGTCACCGGCGGTGCGATCATGCCGAGCGAAAGCACCAGACCCGCCACGGCACCTGTCATCCTGCTGATTCTTCTAAGCATGATTGCCCCCAAGAAGTGTCCGGAACAAGATGGGGGAACAGTACCCGTCTGCAGGTGCGCCGTCGAGAGGGTCGCGGTCAAGAGCCGGCCGAGAGGGCGGTCGAACGGGTGCCGCCGGACGGTACGCTCACGCGAGACTCATCTGCGCGGCACCCGCGCGCAGGGAAGGGGCCGGCTTCCGTCGGTCGGCCGGCCTAGCTTTCCAGCAGGGCCAGGAATCCCTCCAGCTGCCCTTTCAGGCCGAGCTCCATCTGGCCTTCGGGAGCCAGGGCCGCCGCGATCTGCGCGCCGAGGAGGAAGTTGAGCAGCTGCCCGGCCAGTACGGAATCGGCGACGGCTGTGGTGACGGCGCCGGATTGCCGCGCCTCGGCAAGGTGCTGGCATATCGCCGCAAGCCACTGCTGCATCGATTCCCGGTGGATCCTGGCCTTGTTGGGATCGTTGATGGCCTTCTGCCAGAAGGGAATGACAATCCGGGCCTCGTTGATCCGCTCCTCATCCAGGGGCAGCACCTCGACGCAGAACGACTTTAGGGCCGCGAGCCCGGACTGGCCGGCGGTGACCTCGGCAATGCGTTCGTTGGTGCGGTTGAAGACGTGCCCGAAGGCAAAAGTCAGCAGGTCATCCTTCGTGGGGAAGTACGGCTTGAGGGCCCCGTTCGCAAAGCCGGCCTCCAGGGCAATTTCCCGCATGGTCGCGCTTTCGATGCCGAGCCGGGCGATGGTCCGCCATGTCGCGTCGACAAGTTCAAGCCGCCGCTGGTCGTGGTCGACAATCTTTGGCACCGGGCAGCTCCCCAAATCTTCTTGCGTCGGACTCTTGTGGCACAGCTTACATTTCCGTATTCTCTACAACTATAGAAAATAAAGTTCCGACCCGCCAGGGTCCCCGAACGAAGGCCGTCATGATGACCGCACAAACCGACATCCGCACCTCGTTTAGTCCGTACAGCCCGTACAGCCTGGCCGCGGGCGCCGCGCTAGCGCCCGCAGGCTCCGGGGCGCTGCTGGCAGTCATCGCGCTGGAAATGACGACGGCGCTGCTCGCCGCGACGCTCCTGGCCCGGCTCCGGGCACAGCCCAGCAGTTGAAGCGCCGCTGCACTGCAGCCTGAACCGATGCCTGTGCTGCTGTCTGAACCGCGGCGGACGCGGCCACCTTCGGCCCCAGTGGGTCAGTCGTTGAACAGCCCCGCCAGGTCCTCGGCCGTCAACGCGCCGCCGGTGAGCGCGTCGCCTTCCATGACGTCGGCGAAGAGCTGGGATTTCTTCGCCTTGAGCGCCATGACCTTTTCCTCGATCGTGTCCTTGGCCACGAGCCGGTAGACCATGACGTTCCGGGCCTGGCCGATCCTGTGTGTGCGGTCCACGGCCTGGGCCTCGGACGCGGGGTTCCACCACGGGTCCAGCAGGAACACATAGTCGGCCTCAGTCAGGTTCAGGCCGAAGCCGCCGGCCTTGAGGCTGATCAGGAACACCGGGGCGGCGCCGTTCTTGAACTCGTTCACGACGTCGGTGCGGTTGCGCGTGCCGCCGTCGAGGTAGCAGAACTCGATGTTTTCTTCGACGAGCCGCTCCCGGACCTTGCCCAGGAAGCCGGTGAACTGGCTGAAGATCAGGGCCCGGTGGCCTTCGGCCACGAGGTCCGCGAGCTGCTCGAACAGGACGTCGAGCTTGCTGGAGCGCACCCCGGACAGGGAAGGATCGATCAGCGAGGGGTCCAGGCTCAGCTGCCGGAGCAGGGTCAGCGACTGGAAGATCGTGAACCGGTTCTTGTTGACGTCCTCAATCAGGCCCAGGATCTTTTGGCGCTCCCGTTGCAGGTGCGTCTGGTACACCTTCTGGTGCCGCGGATTCAGCACCACTTCCAAGATCTGCTCCTGCTTGGGCGGCAGATCCCGGATGACCTGTTCCTTGGTGCGCCGCATCATGAGCGGGCGGACCCGCCGCCGGAGCTTGTCCAGTTGCCCCTTGTCGCCGTTCTTTTCCACGGGCTTTTGGTAGTACTCGGCGAACCGTTTGGGGCTGGAAAAGAGCCCGGGGGCCACGATCGAGGTCAGCGCCCAGAACTCCATCAGGTTGTTCTCCAGCGGGGTGCCCGTGATGGCGAGCTTGAAGCCGGCCGGCAGTTTCCGGGCGCACTGGTAGGCCTTGGACTGGTGGTTCTTGACGAACTGCGCCTCGTCCAGGACCAGGCCGGCCCAGGCCTGGGCGGCGTAGGCCTCGTAGTCGATCCGGAACAGGGCGTAGGAGGTGATGACGATGTCCGCGCCGGCCATCGCCTCGGACGGCTCCGAGCCGCTCTTGGCAAAGGTTTCGCCGATGGCGCGCACGCTCAGCCCCGGGGCGAACCGTGCGGTCTCCGCCTCCCAGTTGCCCACCACGCTGGTGGGGGCAACGACGAGGAACGGCGCGGTCCGGGCAGCGGGCTCCTCCGGTGTTGAGTGAGAAGTCGAGTCCGCGGTTGAATCGGAAGTTGAGTCCGGTGTTAAGTCTGCGGTTGAATCGGCGGAAACGACGGCGGCGGCGTCTTTCGCGGCGCAGATCAGCGCAAGGGCCTGCACCGTCTTGCCCAGGCCCATGTCGTCGGCCAGCACGCCGCCGAGCCCGTGGCGGTACAGGAAGCTCAGCCAGTTGAAGCCCTCGAGCTGGTACGGGCGCAGCTCGGCGTTCAGCGTCGCAGGCAGGGGGAGGCCCTTGATGCCGCCTTCCAGCAGGCCGCCCACGGATTCGCGCCAGGCGGCGGCCTGTTCGTCCACGATGCCGAGGTGCGCGAGCTCATCCCACAGCCCGGCCTGGAAGCGGCTGATCTGTAGGGGAGCGTCCTTGTCTCCGGGGTTGTCCTGGAGGGAACGGGCCTCGTCGATCAGGGCTCGGAGCTGGTGCAGTTCGGGCAGGTCCAGGGAGAAGTACGCCCCGCTGGGCAGCAGCATCCGGGTCTGGCCGGCGGCGAGGGCGGAGAACAGGGCGGCGAAGGAGACCGGCTGGCCCTCCAAGGTGATCACGATGCCCAGGTCGAACCAGTCACGGCTGTCCGTCGCCTTCGTGGAGATCGCCACCACCGGGGCTTCTTCGGCCTCGCGGTAGTCTGCAATCTCGCCGGAGGTATCCACGGCGACCTCGGGGAGGTCCCGGAGCCGGGGCAGTACGTCCTCGGTGAACGCCAGGGTGTCCAGCCCTGCCAGTTCTGCCGTGGCGGCAAGGCGCGGCGTTCCCCAGCCGCCGGTCGCGGATTCGCCCAGCGCGGGCACCACGTCCCAGGGCTGTCCCACGCCCTCGAGGATCCGGGCCTCGGCGGGGTCGTCCCGGTAGCCGTGGTCGCCGGGGTGCCGCCACAGCGGCTGGGCCGTGACGAGGTTCCCGGACGTGTAGTGCCATTCCCAGTGCAGCCTGACCCGGTGGTCCGCGCCGTAGTTGGCCAGCAGGGACAGGGTGGGCACGGCCAGCGAGGGCAGTTCCACGGATTCGTCGGAGGCCGTCACCCGGGCGGTCTGCTTGAGCTTGGGGTAAAAACCGGTCAGGAAGCGGCTTTCGTCCCGTGCGGGGATGTGCAGGGTGGTTCCGCCGGTGACGAAGGTCAGCAGTTCCTCGCTGAGCCCGCTTTCCAGCGGGGCCAGGGTGATGACGGGGTCGGTGGGGGCGACGCCGGGCAGGGCGTCGCCGTCCGTGGCCAGGAAGATCCCGTGTGCCGGGCGGCCGATGGTCCCGACCGTCGCCGGGTCCACCACTTCGCCTTCGACCGTGATGGTCGGCGCGAGCGCGAGCCCGCCGTCCTCCCCGCCGGTGCCGAACCGCGCCAGGTTCAGTCCGACGGCGGCAGGCTGCTCGACGAACCGCACCGGCTCGGCGCCGCGGCTGTGCACCAAGGCGACGCCGATCTTCTGGGCCTGGGACAACAGGCTCCACAGGTTCTTGCCGGCGTAGGTGTTCAGTCCCAGCCACAGCCCGGTGCCCGAGTGCTGGCGGTTCGCCACGGCTGTGTGGGAGGCGAGGAATTCCTGCATCCACTCCACGTGGGCCTCGTTGCATTCGCGCCGGTAGTTCAGGTAGCTCAGCGTGCTCCAGGAGACATCGCCGCGGATCCACTTGCCCTTGGCCCCCATGATCACAGGGCGTGCCTTGAGCTGCCGGACACTCCGGAGTGGATCTCGGCGGCCCGTGTACGAAAAGTGCGGGGCGGGTTCCTCGACGTCGAACTGGAGCGCCAGCGGGGTGCCGTTGGCGGACGGCGCGATTCCCGGGCGGGCGATCAGGGGGCTGAGCGCCTGCTCCCAGTCGGCCATTTCCGGCGGCGCGCTCTGGCGGGACAGCCGCGTGGCCTCGGCAGGGGCCAACAGTTGCATGCGGGTCGCCGGGTTGTCTTCGGCGGCGAACAGCAGGGCCGCGACGTGCTTGCAGTCCTTGCGGACGGGGCAGCTGCAGACGCCCACCGTGCAGCTCCAGCCACTGGGCTTCCGGACAAGCTTCGCCGTCGTGGAGTACGGCACTTCGGATCCGCCGCGCACCTTCCCCAGCAGCAGGCCCGTGGCGGCGTCGAAGGACATGCCGGAAACACGGCTCCCCATGGCGTAGGCCAGCCCGGCCGCGAGGGAGCGGTCGTTAATCGCGGGAGTCTGTATTGCCAGTGCCGCACTCTCGTCCGGATGGGATGGCATGTGCGCGCTACTTTCGGCAGGTGGTCATCTGATCCATCTTACCGAGGCTTCGCGGGACCCGGAACTTCGCCGGTACCCGCGGAACCGCCGCCCAAACTTCGCCTGACGTTCAACTGGGGCTCGGCTGCCCGCCGTGAAGACCGACCTACCGTGGAGAGGTCCGGAGTATCAGCAGTGCCAGCAGTAAGGATTCCGAATGACCAACGGCGAGCCCACCATCCAGTCCGCCCCCAGCTACCCGACAGTGCTGACCACGGAGAGCCTCAAAGGCGGAAACGAGGACGTTGTCGACGCGAACGTCAACGTGGTCAACGCCATGTTCGAGGAATTGCTGGAAGCGGACGAGATCTCCCCGACCGCCCTCCGCAGCTACTACGTGGACTTCTACCTGACGCAGGCGCTGGCCGGCGGCTTCGCGCAGTACGTCTTCACCGTCCCCGAACGCGAGGACGTCGATCCCTACGTCCGCGAAGGCCTGGCGGCCATGGGTGCCAACGCGCACCTGGACCTCTTCAACCGCACCGTGGCCGCCTTCGGCGCCCTCACCGACACCGACGTCGACACCTACCTCGACGGCGGCAGTGGCTGGGCCGCCGACGGTGACGACGCAACCGAAGACGACACAGCCGAAGACGCTCCGGGGGACGGGGTTTCCGACGCCGTCCGGCGCATCGAAGAACTGGACGGGGAGTTCGAGTCGCTCCTGGAAACCGAGGACATCGCGGCCCTGAACGCCGCCTGGCTGCGCGGCCAGGAGGACCTGCTGGTCCTTGCCGAGGACGACCTCGACGCCCACATTGCCGGTCGGGTGGCCCGGGTTCCAGACCTCGCGGAGCGCCAGGCGGCCGCCGCGGAGGAAGCCCTCCTGGACGCGCCGGAGTTCGAACAGATCATCCGGGAGCTGTGCGACATCGCGGGCCACACCCTGGAACGGATCACCATGGGTGATCCCAACCATGAGCACAACGGGGAAACCACCCTGGCGTGGCACTTCACCACCGAACAGGGCGAATTCCTCATGCTGGAAGACGACGAGGAGGCCTTCATGCTGAACCCGCGCACCCAGGAGATCCTCGCCGCCGTCGAATTTGAAGAGGCGGACTTCGCAGAGGCCGGCGCCTAAGAGGCCGGCGCTTTAGCCGCCCTCCCCGGTACGGCCGGCGCCTCCCCCCAAAGAGCAGGCGCCGGCCGTACGCCGGACCCGGCAGGCCTGGCCTGGCCAGCCGGAAGGGGCGGGCCGCTGGGCCAGCCCGAACGGGCGGGCCGCCGGCCAGCTCGAACGGGCGGCCCTCCGGCCCTGGAGGAGCCTACGGAACCGGCGGCGCCGTGATCATCTCTCCGGAGGGTGCCACAAGGTACCAGACTCCGCCGACGCCCTGGCCGTTGGTGTCCCCCGCGGCCTGGTCCTTGGCGAAGTAGTAGATCGGCATCCCGTTGATGGTGATCTGCATCTTTCCGTCAGCCGTCGGAATGGTTCCGATCTTGCCGGTGACGCCCTCAACGGTAGGGGTCGCCGTCGTCGAGGTGACCGCGGGCCACGACGTCAGGCACCCGGCGGTGCAGGCGCTGGTCCCGGAGTCCTTCGTGTTCTTGGTGAAGTAATAGACGCTCAGCCCCTGGCCGCCCACCACGATCTGTCCGTACTTGGACTGGGCCACCGTGAGCTCGGCAGCGGATGCCGGCGCCGAACTGGACGCGGCGGCGGACGACTCTGCAGGCATAGAAGAGGCGGCGGAGGTGGCCGGCGCTGCCGATGTCGGCGTCGTCGTGGTCGCACCCCCACCGCAGCCGGACAGTAGCGCGGCCAGGGCAAACGCGGACAAGCCAATGCTGAGGTGCTTCTTCATTGCTGCTCCTAGACTCGAGCCGGCCCAACTCGGAGGCCGGCGCTACCTGATAGGACGCCGTGGAGCGCGGAATGGTTCACGCCAGTGCCCTTTGTGCCTCCGCCGTTTGTGCCTCCGCAGTTTTGTGCCTCCGCCGTTTATGTAAGGGCGCTCCTGCGGCACACTGAACTATTGGGGCCGCCCATACGTCTTACAGGCGGAGAGGCGCAGGAAGTCAGCTCGGAGGACAAAAACCCGCAGGAGGTGGGAAATGCCGCTGGACGAAGACGTCGTGGCTGCCATCTACCGCGACCACGGGACGGCCTTGAAGCGTTTCGTCCTCAGCGCCTCCCGCGATCCCCAACTCGCCGACGACGTCGTCCAGGAAACCGTGCTGCGGGTCTGGCAGCAGGCACCGCAGATCACCGGAAGCCTGCGCAGCTACCTGTTCAGGACGGCGCGCAACATCATGATCGACAACTACCGCAAGGCCCAGCGGCGGCCCCAGGAAGCCGGCGAACGTGATGTCCCGGACACCCCCGACGGCGCCGGACGGATCGATGAACTGCTCAACAAGGTCCTGATGGAGGAGGCGCTGCTGCGGCTCAGCGCGGAGCACCGCGAAGTCCTCGTAGCGCTCCATTACCGCCGCTACACAGTCCAGGAGGCATCCGCCCAATTGAAGATCCCCAGCGGCACGGTGAAGTCCCGGGCGTTCTACGCCGTAAGGGCCCTTCGGACCATCCTCGACGAGATGGGGGTGCAGCGGTGAACGACAGCGACCTGCATCAGCTCCTCGGCGCGTACCTGCTCGGCGGGCTGGAGCGGGACGAGGCCGAAACCTACGAACGGCACCTGGCCGTGTGTGCAGAATGCCGGCAGGAGCTGGACGACCTCGCGAGCCTCCCCGCCCTGCTCGACGCCATCCCGGTGCCCGACGCGGTCGCACTCACCGTGGCGGCCGCGGCCGCCCGGGAGAGGGCGCTTGTTCCGCCGGAGCCGGTCCCCGTCCCGCGCCGGCTCCTGGATGAGCTCGCCGCCCGCCGCCGGAAGGTGCGGCGGCGCTGGACGGCGGCGGTGGCCGCCGCGGCAGCCGCGTGCCTGGGGGCGGGAATCATGGTCGGACCCTTGCTCAGCCAGCCCCCGAAACCGGACGCGAGCTATTCCGTGGCGGCCAGCAGCGGGCTGCAGGTCTCGGTGGGCCTCGTGAAGAAAACCTGGGGCACCGAACTGGCGGTGGACGGCCGGAGCCTGCCCGTCGCCGGGACCCTCTCGCTGTGGGTCAAGGACCGCGACGGCGGCGAGGACCGCGCCTGCGCGTGGACGGCAACACCCACCGGCAGGGTCCGGATCACCGGGGCGACGCCGGTTCAGCTGGCCAGGATCGCCAGTGTGGAGATGCGCGACGAGCAGCAGCAGACCGTGGCAGTCATCGCCGTCCCGCAGGGGTAGCGTCCGCGGGGCCTACATCTTCGCGAGTTTGGCCCGCATGGCCATGTAGATGCCGTAGCAGATCAGGCCGACACCGACGGCGGCCAGCAGATACACGCCGAAGGGCTGCTCGCGCAGGGCCTTCAGGCTGCCGTCGAGTCCGGTTGACTCTTCGGGGTGTGCCTTCACGGTGGCGATGATGATGAGCAGGCCCACCAGCAGCAGGGCGAAGCCTTTGGCGACGTAGCCCACCATGCCGGTGACCGTCACCGCGGTGCGCGCCTGCGACTGGGACGGCATCCGCAGGTACTTGATGAATGACTTCTTGAAGCCGCGGATCGCGTAGACGATCCCCGTGACTGCTATCGCGGCGCCGATGACCACCAGGAGCGCAACGCCGCCCGGTGCCTTCATGAGGTTGATGGTCAAATCCCTGGTTGACTCGCGGTTGTCGGAGCCGGCCCCGGTGGCGACCGACGCGAGCGTCAGGGCGAACGCGGCGTACACCACGGCTTGGACGGCTGCCTTGAGCTTCTTGGCGACCTTTTTCTTGGTCGGCAGGTGCTCGAAGTCGAAGATCGCGTCGGATGTCTGCCAGATGGCCAGCGCTACGCAGGCGGCAAACGAGGTCCAGAGCAGCAACGGCCCGGCCGGCTGCCCGGCGAGCTGTTGCACCGCGCCGCTGACGTCGGCCTGGCCTTGGCCGCCCATGGCGAGCCGGATCGCGACCAGCCCGATGAGGAAGTGCAGCAGCCCGGACACGGCGAAGCCGGCCCGTGCCACCACTTCGAGGGGCTTCGAATTCGTGACGTCCTCGGCGACGTCGGCGGCGTCCTTCATTTCTTCTTTGATGATCGTGTCCTTAGTGCTACCCAGCGCGGTTCGTTCCGCAATGGTGTCACGCGAAGCCGTTCAGGAACAGATCCCCGCGTGCCGGGGGCGCCTAGATTCTGCGGTAGCTGAGGTCGAAGATCAGGCGCCCGGCTTCGTGCGCCTTGTTCTCGAAGCTGGTCAGGATCCGGCCCTCAAAGCGCGGCGCCCAGCCGCCGGTCCCGTCCACCCCTTCGTTGGGCCCGGTGTGTTCGGTGCTGACCGGTGCCCGGCCCTCCTTGACGGGCGCTCCGCCCACGAGGGACTCGACGCCGGATTCCCACACCTGGGTCAGGGGGCTCTCCGCGCCGGCGCGCTCGCCCTCATGCAGGTTCTCGAAATCCGCGGACCCGGCCATGACTTCGCGGACGTGGACGGCGTAGTTGGACCAGTCGGTCGCGATTCGGAAGATGCCGCCGGGCTTCAGGGCCCGGGCGGCAAGATCGGCGAAGGCCGGCTGAATGAGGCGGCGTTTGTGGTGCCGGGACTTGTGCCACGGGTCCGGGAAGAAC
The DNA here is from genome assembly GCF_052115605.1 of Arthrobacter sp. 2MCAF15. Lineage (NCBI taxonomy): Bacteria > Bacillati > Actinomycetota > Actinomycetes > Micrococcales > Micrococcaceae > Arthrobacter > Arthrobacter sp. 2MCAF15. Next base: position 69,588 of record NZ_JBFRGZ010000009.1, read on the forward strand.
ACCCACAGTTCGGTGACGGAGCCTGCCGGCAGCATGGTCGCGAGCACCTCGGGGGCGTTTGCCTCCACCACGCGGACGTTGCTCAGTTTGCGGCTGTTGATCTTGATCAGCGTGTTGGCCAGGCCCGGTGTGTAGACCTCCACGGCCAGGAAGTCCTTGTCTGGGTTTTCCTCCGCCGCGTGGCACACGGCGTCGCCCAGCCCGGAGCCGATCTCCACAATCAGCGGCGCCGTCCGGCCGAATTCGGCTTCCGCGTCGAAGACGTAGTCCGGGTGCACGGAGGTGTTGGCGACGTGGCGGGGGACCTCAACGGCCCAGCGGTCGGAGTGCTCCTCCCAGGCTGCCTGGCGGCGGCCCTGCAACCGCGTGCCGCGGCGCACGAAGCTCACCGGACGGCCCCCGTAGGTGCCGAACGAGGCCTGGCTGCCGGGGGTCACGGGGCGCGGCAGTTGTGTCTCTTCCGAGGCGCCGGACGCCGGGGTTGCCGGCGTGCCGGGGGATTCTGGGGATTCGCTCATCCCTTCCAGAATAGTTGAGTTTGCGGGGCCGGCCCGCCCCGCAACCATCCGGAGGCGGGAGACCGCGGCGGTCCGGCGGGGAGACCGCGGGGGCGGGCGGCAGCACGAAGCGACTGCAAGAATAGGGCGGATGAGCCCAGCAGGAAAAACTGACCAGCAGGAACACCTGGCAAGCCTCGCTGTCCGGGACGACCCCGCCGGAGCGCCGCGCGCCCCCGGCCAGCGCACGCTCGCGTACCTGGGCGTCTGCCTGGTCCTCATCGGGCTGAACCTCCGCACCGTCTTTTCGAGTTTTGCTGCGGTACTGCCCGAAGTGACGGCCGACGCCGGGCTTCCGGCCTGGGCGGTCATGGTGCTCACCACGGTGCCCGTGACGCTGCTGGGCGTGTTCGCCCCGCTCGCCCCGGGGCTGGCCCGCCGGTTCGGGGCCGAGCGGGTGCTGCTCGGTGCCATGGCGGTGCTTACCGCCGGGCTGCTGCTGCGGCCCGTGGAGCTGCCGGCGGCCGGCCATCTTCCGGCCCTGCTCGCAGGAACCGCCGCCTGCGGCGCCGCGATTTCATTGTGCAACGTGCTGCTGCCCGGTGTCGTCAAGCGCGACTTCCCCCACCGCCTGGGCCTCATGGGCGGCCTCTACACCACGGCAATCTGCGCCTCGGCCGCCCTCGGTGCGGGCTTCACGTTCCCGGTCTTCCGCGCGACCGGGCAGTGGAGCGCGGCGCTCTGGTTCTGGGCGCTGCCGGCCGGCGTGGTGCTTCTGCTGTTCCTGCCGGCAGCCCTCCGGGCCCGTCCCGGCAGCCCGGCCCCGGCGGGCGGCGGCGTCAATGTCTGGCGTTCCGCCGTGGCGTGGCAGGTGACGGCCTTCATGGTGCTGCAGGCCATGATGTCCTTCAGCGTCTTCGCCTGGCTGGCCCCGATCCTGCGCGAACGCGGCGTGGACGGCGGCACGGCCGGCCTGATCGTCTCGGCCTCGATAGTGCTGCAGATGCTGGGCTCGCTTTTCGCCCCGGCCCTGGCCACACGGTTCCGGGACCAGCGCGCCATCAACATCGTGGTGGCCCTCATGACCGGCGGAGGCTTCGCGCTGAGCATCTTTGGGCCCGCCGATTTCCTCTGGCTGTGGACCGGGCTGCTCGGCCTGGGCCAGGGGAGCCTGACAGCCGCCGCACTGACCCTGATCATGGTCCGCACCCGCGACGGGCACACCGCGGCCCACCTCTCCGGGATGATGCAGGGCGTGGGCTACGGACTGGGCTCCAGCGGCACGCTCCTGGTCGGCCAGCTGCACCAGTCCACCGGGTCCTTCGCCGCGGCGGGGGTGCTGTTCCTGGTGGTGGGCTCGCTCGCCGCCGTGTTCGGGTACCGGGCCGGCCGGAACCGCTACGTCGGGGACTGACGTCTTAACTACGTTGAGCTATCAGTTGTTGCTGTCCTGAGCCCTCTAGACAGCAACAACTGATAGCTCAACCGGGACCGCAGGGCCGGTCGGGACGGGATCAGAGGGTCAGGTCCTTGCCCTTCGTTTCCGGGATGGTGAAGACGACGACCGCGGAGATGGCCAGGAGAATCACGGCGTACACGTTGAACAGCTGCGGCATTTGCACGGTGGTGCCGAGCCACTGCTGCAGGTAGGGCGCGGTTCCGCCGAACACCGCTACGCAGATGGAGTAGGGGACGCCGACGCCCACCGTGCGGATGCTCGTGGGGAACAGCTCGGCGTAGACGGCCGGGACGATCGCCGCGCTGGCCGCGATGAAGATCAGCATCACGGACATGCTGACGGCCAGCTGCCACGCGGCGTCCTTCAGCAGCCAGGTCATCGGAAAGTGCATGACCCCTGCGCCGATCGCGCCGGCCCACAGCACCTTCTTGCGTCCGATCCGGTCGGAGAGTTTGCCCCAGAACGGCAGCGCCGCGATGAACACGATGTTGCCGATCACCCCGGCCCACAGGGCCTCCCCGCGGTCGATCTTCAGGGCGGTGGTGGCGTAGCTGGGGGCGACGACACCCCAGATGTAGTAGATCACCGTCAGGCCCACGGTCAGGCCGATCACCTGCAGGGCCTGCTTGCGGTGGCGCACGATCTGGGGCCAGATCGGGGCGCGCTTTTCGGCAGTGGCTTCGCCCTCAAAGACGTCCGTTTCGTGCAGCCGGGACCGCATGATCAGCGCGTAGAGTCCCATGGCCGCGCCGATCAGGAACGGGATGCGCCAGCCCCACGCGTTCATGACCTCGGTGCTCAGCGCCATGTTCAGGACGGCGCCCAACAGGGTCCCGAACAGGATTCCCACGGTGCCGGAGGTGTAGATCAGGGTGGCCCAGAAGCCGCGGTGTTCCTTCGGCGCCATTTCGGACAGGTAGGTCTGCGACGACGGCAGCTCACCGCCATGCGCCAGGCCCTGGACCAGGCGCGCCACCAGGAGCGTGAGCGATGCCCATACACCCACCGCCGCGAAGGTCGGTGCGATGCCGATCATCAGGCTGCCCACCGATGCGAGCCCCACGGCAAGGGTCATGGAGGCCTTGCGGCCGATCCGGTCACCGATCCACCCGAACAGGAAGCCGCCGAAAGGACGGGCAACGAAGCCGACGGCGAAAATGGCCAGGGTGGACAGCACCGCGGACGCCGGATCCGACTTGCTGAAAAGCTGGCTGGCGATGAACGGCGTGAAGGTGGCGTAGATGGCCCAGTCATACCATTCGACGGCGTTTCCGATGCCGGTGCCGATGATTGTCTTGCGGGTGGATGTCCGGGGCGCCAGCTGGGTGCTTGCGGTTGCAGTCATGGTCTTCTCCCTCAGGGGGTGGGCTAGGAACGGGTGGTGGCGGCGGTGGCGGATGCGGGAGCGTCGGCCGCCGCCAGCGCGGCCAGCCTCGAAATGGCGAGCTCCGCGTAGAGTGCGGCGCCGTCGGCCAGCACGCCGTCGTCGAACGTGGCGTACGGGGAGTGGTTGAACGCGGACGTGGCGTGGTCGGAGCCCCGGGGGACGGCGCTCAGCCCGATGAACGTGCCCGGGACCTCGGCGAGAACCCTCGAGAAATCCTCGGAGCCGCTGAGCGGCGTGGCCCAGCGGGAGAGCCGGGAATCGCCGAATAGGCCCTCAATGACGGTCTCCGCGGTGTGCGTCTCGTCCTCGTCCGTGATGGTGAGCGGATACTCCTGCTGGTAGTCGACGTCCACCTCCAGACCGTGCGCCGCCGCGATTCCCTTCAGCAGGCGCGGCACGGCCTCCATCATCTTCTGCCGGGATTCCTCGGAGAAGGTCCTGATGGTGGCCTCGATGCGTGCCGTTTCCGGGATGATATTGCGCTTGGTGCCGGCCTGGAGGACGCCCACGGAGAGGACCACGGGATCGAACATGTTGAACTGGCGGGTGATCATCACCTGGAGGGCGGTGACCATTTCGGCGGCCGCCGTCACGGGATCCTTGGCAGAATGCGGGGCAGATCCGTGGCCGCCGGCACCGAGCACGGTGACCATCAAGCCGTCGGATGAGCTGAGCATGACCCCGGGCTTGGTGCAGAACGTCCCGTGCGGCTCCAGGGCGGAAAAAACGTGCATGCCGTAGGCGGCGTCCACCCGCCGGCCTGCGGCATCCAGCACGCCCTCGCGGATCATGTGGCTGGCACCGTCGAAGCCTTCCTCGCCGGGCTGGAACATCAGGACGACGTCGCCGGCCAGGTTGTGCCGGCGCTCGGCCAGGAGCGTGGCGGCTCCTGCCAGCATCGAAGTATGGAGGTCGTGACCGCAGGCGTGCATGGCGCCGTCGATCCGGGACGTGAAGTCCACGCCTGTTTTCTCCTGCACCGGCAGGCCGTCCATGTCCGCGCGCAGCAGCACGGCCGGGCGGGAGCCGGCGCCGGACCCGGGTGCCTGGCCGCGCAAAACCGCTGTGACCGAGGTGGTGTCCTTGCCCAGGGTGACCTCATAGGGCAGCCMGTCCAGGGCTTGGAGCACCTTCTCCTGGGTGCGGGGCAGGCTCAGGCCGATCTCGGGCTCCCGGTGCAGTTCATGGCGGAACCGGGCGAGGTCCGCCTGCATCTCCCGGGCGTCTTCGGTGATCGGCACGTGTTGCTCCTCGTTTGTCGCGTGGTTGGTGATGTGGCCTGGCTGACTGGCTTTGTTCAGTCCCCGCGGGGACTTACTGCGTCTATTCTGAAGTGACATGATTCACATGCGGCCGAAGCCCTGAAAAAAAGCAAAAAAGGACTGCTGTTGCAGGTTTCATGCATTAACGAAGGGAAAAGTGATGGAACTCAGCGAGGACGACCTCGCCCTGATCAATGTCCTGCAGATTGCGCCGCGCCTGAGCTGGGCGGACGCGGCCCAGGTGCTGGGCGTCCACGCCACCACCCTCGCCGCACGGTGGGAACGGCTGCTGGCCTCCGGCGTTTCCTGGATCACCGCCCACCTGATCGGCGACCCCCATCAGATGTGCCTGGCGTTCGTGGCTGTGGACTGCGAAATGAACCGGCGCGAGGAAGTCACCGCCAGGCTCGCCGGGATGCCGGAAATCGTCACAGTGGAGGAGGCCGCCAGCAACCGGGACCTCATGCTGACCGTCATCACGCCCTCCCTGGACGACTTCAGCATGAAAGTCGTCTCGCGGCTCAAGGAGATCGACGGCCTGCTCAAATATCAGACCGCGCTGTGCACCCGGCTGCACGCGAGCGGCGGCTCCTGGCGGCTCAATGTGTTGAGCCGGGCCCAGCAGGCCGCAGTGCGGGCACTGGCCGGCCCCGAGGCCACCGGGGTAGCCCCGGCTGCCGCCCGGGACGTGTTGCCGGAGAGCCATCTGGCGCTCCTGCCGTTCCTGGCCAGGGACGGGCGGGCCACGGCGGCGGACATTGCCCGGGGGCTGGGCAGGCACCCTGCCACTGTCCAGCGGCAGCTCAACCGGGTGCTCGCCAGCGGCATCCTGTCATTCCGGTGCGAGGTGGCTCAGAAGTTCTCGGCCTTCCCCGTGACTTGCCAATGGTTCGTCAACGTCCCGGCCGGGCGGCACGAGGCAGCCGCTGCCGAATTGAGGACCATGCGGAACGTCCGGCTCAGCGCTTCCACCACGGGGCCCACGAACTTCGTGATCACCATGTGGCTGCAGTCCCTGGCGGACGTCATGAGCATCGAACTGGCGCTGCAGCAGAAAGTCCCCGGGATCGTCCTCGTGGAAAGCGTTGTCATGCTGAGCACCGTGAAACGCGTGGGCTGGATGCTGAACCCGGACTCACGGGCGAGCGGCGCCGTCGTGGTTCCGGCCCAGGGGCTCGGTGCGATGGGCTGACCTCGATGGGCTGACCGCGACCGACTGACCTCCACGGACTGACCACTGCACGTCGACTGCTGACAAGCAGCCCGCGGCGTGCCCGGCTTTCCAAGCTGTGACATGCTTCCCCTAGGCGCCCTTCACCTGCTTCATCCTCCGGTTGGCCAGGCCAGGAGCCGCGCCACTGGTCCCCGCCCGCCCGGACCTGCCTTGGCCTCATCGTTGAGTTGGGGATTCCAGGGTTGCGTCCCTCATTACCGATCAGGCCCCGCTCGTGCCCCGAACTGACCCGCCCGCCCGCCAAAGAGCCGTCCCCGAATCGGCCGGAATCTTCCACCGCAGCTACCTGCTGGTGACGCTCGGCGCGTGCGCGCTGGTGTTCCTGGCGGCCTTCGAGTCCCTGGCGGTGACCACCATCATGCCGCTCGTCAGCCGGGAACTCGATGGCGCGGGCCTGTATGCCTTGGCCTTCGCCGGGCCGCTCGCCACCGGGGTGATCGGCATGGTGGCAGCCGGCAGCTGGTCGGACCGCAAAGGCCCCGTGGCGCCCCTCCTGGCCGCCGTGGGCATGTTCGTGCTCGGCCTGCTGATCGCCGGTACCGCCGGAACCATGCCGGTTCTGGTATCCGGACGGCTGGTGCAGGGCCTCGGCGGAGGCGGGCTGACGGTGGCCCTGTATGTCGTCATCGCCCGGGTCTACCCGCAGGTGCTGCACCCGAAAATTTTTGCCGCCTTCTCCGCGGCCTGGGTCATCCCGTCCCTCGTGGGCCCGTTCGCGGCGGGCGCCGTGGCGGAACTGGCCGGCTGGCAGTGGGTGTTTCTGGGCGTCGTGGGACTCGTGGTTCCGGCCCTGCTCCTGACGGCCCCGGCCCTGCGGGGCCTGAATGGCAGCCGGGACGACGCCGGGGAGCCGCCGGCAAGCGCGGAGCCCGCCGTTGGCCGCGGTCCGGGCGGCCTCGCCAAGTTGGCGCTGGCGGCGCTGGCAGCGCTCGCGGTGCTGGGCCTGAACCTGTCCGCCACGGTGCCGGGCGCCGGGGGCGTGCTGGCGGCGGCCGCCGTCGCCGTCGCGGTCCTGGCCGTGCGTCCGCTGATGCCCCGGGGAACCCTTACCGCCCGGCGCGGCCTGCCCAGCGTGATCCTCACCCGGGGGCTCGCGTCCGCGGCGTTCTTCGGCGCGGAGGTCTACCTGCCGTACCTGCTGGTCGAGCGCTACGCCTTCGCCCCGACCTTTGCGGGCCTCACGCTCACCGGCGGCGCCATCGCCTGGGCGGCGGCGTCAGCCATCCAGGGCAGGCTGGGGAACCGCCTGGAGCACCGCAGGGCTGTGCGGATCGGCTCGGCCCTGGTCCTCGGCGCCATCGTCCTGGCCCTAGTGACAACGGTGTTGGCCTGGCCGGCCGCCGTCGCGATCGCGGGATGGATCTTCGCCGGCGGCGGGATGGGCCTGATGTATCCGCGGCTAAGCGTCATGACTCTGGCCCTTTCCACCCGGGAGACCGAGGGCTTCAACAGTTCGGCGATGTCCATTTCGGACTCGCTCGGCGGCGCCCTGGCCCTGGCCGGCACGGGGATCGTGTTCGCCGCGTTCGCGACGGCGACTCCGTCGGCACCCTTTGCCGGGGTCTTTGCGCTGACGTCGGCGATCGGGGTAGCCGCCGTGGCCGTCGCGCCGCGCGTCGCCGTCGTCCCGGCCCTCAGGAAGCCCGCCTAGCGGCCCCTGACGCATGGGAGCCCCGGACTGCACAGGAGCCCCGGCCGGAAAGTCCGGCCGGGGCTCCTGCGCGTCACGCTTGAGGATCAAACAGCCGCGCGGGCTTCCTCCTCAGAGCGGACGGCCTTCCATTCGACAATCCGGGCCTGCTGCAGCGGGGTCTTCCGGTTGAAGTGCCAGGCCGCGCCCAGCAGCAGGAACCACACCGGTGCCACCACGAGGGCCAGGCGGGTGTCATCGGCCTGCGCCAGCGCCACCAGCATGAAGACGAAGAACGCGAGCACGACGTACGGCATGAAGGCCGAGCCGGGCATCTTGAAGGCCGAAGCCTCGTGCAGGGCCGGCCGGCGGCGGCGGAAGACGATGTAGCTGATCAGGATCATGGACCACACGAACATGGTCAGCACGGAGGCCACGGAGGTCACGATCGTGAATGCGCCGATCACGGAATCGCCGGAGTAGAGCAGGACAAGTCCGGCCAGCAGGAAGATGCAGGAGAACAGCAGGGCGTTCTGCGGCACCTTGCGGACGCTGAGCTTGCCGAACGCCTTGGGCGCGTTCCCGTCCTGGGCCAGGCCGTAGATCATCCGGGAGGTTGAGTAGATTCCGGAGTTGGCGCTGGAGGCGGCGGAGGTCAGGACTACAAGGTTGATGACCACTGCGGCGATCCCCAGCCCGGCCAGGGTGAACATGCCGATGAACGGGCTGCTTGCGGGATCGATGGTGCGCCATGGGTTGACCGCCATGATGACCACCAGGGCGCCGACGTAGAAGAGCAGGACGCGCACCGGGATGGAGTTGATGGCACGCGGCAGGTTCTTCTCCGGGTCCTTGGTTTCGGCGGCGGCGGTGCCCACCAGTTCGATGCCGGCGAAGGCGAAGATGGCGATCTGGAAGCCCAGGATGAAGCCGAACATGCCGTGCGGGAACATGCCGCCGTCGTTCCACATGTTGGCAAGGTTCGCTTCCGCGCCGCTCGGGGACGTGAAGTGGGTGGCGATCATGACCGCGCCGGTGATGATCAGGGCCACGATGGCCACAACCTTGATGATGGCAAACCAGAATTCTGCCTCACCGAACGCCTTCACGGTGGGGAGGTTCAGGAGGATCAGCACGACGGGAGTGAGCAGCGCCGGGATCCACAGGGGCGTGCCGGGCGCCAGTTTGTCAACGTAGCCGGAGATGGCGACGATGTCCGCCACGCCGGTGACTACCCAGAAGAACCAGTAGGACCAGCCGGTGAAGAAGCCGGCCCAGGGGCCGAGCAGGTCGCCGGCGAAGTCGCTGAAGGACTTGTAGTTCAGGTTGGAGAGCAGGATCTCGCCCATCGCACGCATCACGAAGAACAGCATGAAGCCGATAATCATGTAGACGAAGATGACGGACGGGCCGGCGAGCGAGATGGTCTTGCCGGAGCCCATGAACAGGCCGGTGCCAATAGCACCGCCGATGGCCAGCAATTGGATGTGGCGGTTGCCGAGGGCGCGGGCGAGGTGCGGTTCGCGGCTCCCGGCGCCGGAGTCACTGTTGGTGGAGGCGGCAGTGTCAGATTCTGCAATGGCCGGAGCGGCCGAGGTGGTGCGTTCAGACATGAGGCTTCTTCCTTGTCACGGGCGGTCGCAGCGGGCGGGGGTTCCGCAGTGCGGGCCGCGCAGGTCCGTCAGGGTGTGACGGAGGTAACAGTTTTAGCGGGTAGGTCCAGATTAGGGCCGATATTTCGCGGCCCCTGTTGTCGCCGTGGTCCATGCAGGTGGGCCGTCCGTCCGGTGATGTGCCGTGGTTCTGCCGGTGGCATGGTGATTCCGCACGGTGCGGAATCGGGTCCGGAACCCGCATCTATCGCGGGCTCTAGGGAAAATGCGACGGCGGCACGGCAGTCCGGTGCGGCCGCCTGCGCCGCCTTCTCCGCGAACCACCCGCGCACGGGCCCGTTCGACAACTGTCGATCATCTTAGCTTCAGTTGTCGTCCGCTGTCTTTTGTCACATTTTTTGCGCGCTGAAGGCGGACCGGGGCTCCTCGAGGCCTATCTGGGCGATGCCGACCTGGACTATCACCCGGTGGTCGCCCAGATGCTGCCGTACCGCCGCGGCAACGGCCCGGGCCACGTCCGGCGACGGGTGCGCCCCGCTCACCCCGATGCGCGTCCTGACCGCCACGGCGTCGCCGGTGGCGGAAACGTCAACCGGCGGTTCCGGCTCTCCCGTCACGGCCGACCGTGCCGCGCCCGCGATCGTCTGCCACAGCGGGCGCGCCGGATAGACCGCCGTTACGCCGTCGACGGCCTGGATGACCACTTGCAGTTCGGCGGCCAGTCCGGCGGGGAGTTCGGCGGGGAGTTCGGCGGCCGGCCCGGCCGGGTCTTGCCCGGTGCCGCCGTCCAGGGGAGGCAAAGGCTCGGTCATGGTTTCTCCTGCGGGTTCCGTGCTTCCAGGACGTCGGTGATGGTGACATCGATTGCGGTGATGTTCAGCTCCGTCTGCCGCGCCAGGACTGTGGCCAGCTTCCGGCGCAGTGTGGCGGCGCGCTCCTCCATCGGGTGCCCGTACACGACGGCGAGGTCGACGCCCACGGTGATGGGCGCCCCGGGCTCGTTGACGTCTCCGTGCAGGCGGCATTTCCCGGCGGCCGTGCCCGGAAGGGAATCCGCCACGGAACGGATCAGCGCCGCAATGGAACCCTCCGTCTCGGTGAGGATGTCGCCGGGTGTGTCGGCCCGCAGGGGAATGTTCCGCCCCGGCCGCAGTTCCAGGCGCAGGTTGCCCAGGATGGTTTTCATCCAGTCGTCGCTGCCGCTGCCTGCAGCATCAGTGTCGGCGTCGAGCAATTCATTGCCGAGGGCCGCAAGGCTGCGCAGGGATGCCAGTCCTGACTGGCATTCGGGACAGTCCGCAAGGTGGCCGGGATCGCCGATCCTGCCGGTGTCGAGGTATTCGCTCAGATCTGCCAGGCTGCGCCCGCAGCCGAGCATGTCGCCGGTGGTGGTCATCGCCAGTCCTCCATTTCGCGGGCGAGCGTGATGCGGGCCCGGGCAAGGCGGCCGCGGACGCTGGCCGTGCTGATGTTCAGGGTTTGCGCGATTTCCTCATAGCTTTGGTCATTGAACGCCTTCAGCACCCAGCAGCGGCGCTGTTCCTCCGGCAGGGCGGCCAGGGCAGTCCTGAGGGCGTCCATCCGGGAGCCGCTGACGGCGGCGTGTTCGGGGTGGTCCCGGCGGTCCGTGCCCGCACCAGACGGCACCTTGTGGTCCAGTTCGCCGAGGTCCGCATGGGTTTTTCGCCTGCGCAGATGGTCGATGCTGCGGCTGCCGGTAATGCGCAGCAGCCAGCCGCGCACGGCGTCGCCGTCCCGCAGGGTGTTGAGCTGCTTCCAGGCCTGCATCAGCGATTCCTGCACGACGTCGTCCGCGTCGGCGAGGGAACCGGTCAGACGGCGGGCGCAGGCACGCATGACGGGGCCGTGCCGGCGGGCCAGTGCCTCGAAAGCTGCGGTGTCGCCGTCCGCGGCCCGTCCGGCCAGCAGGGCGTCCGGCACGAGGTCCAGTTGATGCGGCGCCGGGGGTAAACCAGTCACGTGTCCGTCGCTTTCCTCTGCTTTCGCCACGGGTTGGTGTGGGCTTTTCGGCGTGGGCTTTCGGCCTGCACTGATCCGACCTGCGTCGGTCCGGCCTGCACCCGTCGCTGCGGCCGGAACGGCCCCGCCGTGGGCGCGGGGCCGTTCCGTTGCGCGGTTCTTGGACTCGGATTAGGCCGAAGCCCAGCGCGGACGCTATTCCTTGCTGAAGCCGTCCCTGAGCTTCCGGGCGGCGTCCTGGATGTTGCCGCCGATGTCGGCCGCGGCGTCCTTGACGCGCTCGCCGGCCTCCTGCAGCTTCGCCTGCGCCTGTTCGTGCTGGCCTTCGCGCCGGAGGTCCTGATTGCCCGTCATCCTTCCGGCACCTTCTTTGGCTGCGCCGATGTGGTGGATGACCGTGAGGTTGGCCTTGTCGTCGGTTCCCATGATGTTCCCTTTCGTTTTCCTACTTCGTGAAGCCGTATAGCGGTGCGTCTGCCCGGTCAGCGGGCGCGATCGGGTGCAGCCACCTTGGTCCTGGTGCCACTGGTGATTCGGACCAGAACCGGCAGTGGATGGCCCAGTAATGTGTCGATGCCCCGGACCAGTTCGTCGGCGGTGTCCGCGATCTCCCGGGGAGATGCTCCCTGTCGGGCTTGAAGCCCCAGCCGCAGTCCCGTCCCGCCCTTCGTGTGCCAGGCGGAGACCGATGTCCCGAGCACCTGGCGGTTGCTGGCCAGGGCCTGTTTGACGGCGGCCGAGACGAGTCCGGCTTCGATCACGGTGGTGCCGCGGCCGCTGTCCTCTTCCCGGCCGACGTGGGTTGTGCGGCCGCCGCCTTGTGATGCCAGCCAGGCGATGCTGAGCCCGGCCGCCAGGATCAGTGCGGCGACTCCGGCCACGGCCCACCAGCTGCGGGCCGGCCCCGGGAGGGGTGCCGCGGAGAAGAGGTGGCCTGGCCAGTCCATGAGCGTGGATCCTGTGGCTGCCCATGCAGCCGCAACATCGGGCAGGATCCCCGCGGCGGCTGTCGCCGTGCCGGCCGCGAGCAGCCCGAGCCCGGCCAGTGCCAGCAGGATCCGGTTCAGCGCCCTGTTGGTGTGATTCATTGCCCCAGCGCTCCTTCCCTCAGGATGTGGATATTCAGTGCGATCCGGCGGTCCAGGGAGTAGGCGGCCAGTTCGTCGCCAACTGCGGCGTCGATCGCGTCCCGGTCCACGGGAACGCCCGACGTCGGGCGGACCTGGACGCGGACGGCGCGCCGGCTCACCGTGGTGGTTACCTGCCCGGGGGTCAGCCCCGCCGTGAGGCGCGCCCGCCGGGACAGGGCCGCGGCGAGGACCTCGTCGTCGGCCACCACTGCGCTGCGGTTGCTGTGCAAGGCGTGCCGGGTCCGGCGGCCGCGCGTCACTGCGGCCCAGAGCAATACCAGGCCAAGAATGGCCAGTCCGGCTCCACCGGCTACCAGCCCCGCGGGGACCGTGTTGGCCGGCACGCCGATGATCCAACGGCCAAGGTGGTCGGGGCTGACCAGGAGCGGGTGTTCCTGGAGCAGCGCCAGCACGGATTCGAGCGCAAGCCAGAGCCAGAGGCCGGCCAGCGCGCCGGCCGTCAGGACGGACGCGGCGGCCCGGGACGAATGGGTTTCCCTGCGGACCAGGCGCCCGATGGTTCGGTCCGGTCTCACGTGGCGCTCCTCTCCGCCGGGTTCGTGTTCGCCGGGTTCGTGTTCGGCTGGTTCGTGTTCGCCGGGTTCGTGTTCGGCTGGTTCCTGTTCGCCTGACCGGCCCGGGCGTCTGCCTTGGCGGGGCCGGGGGACGGCTTTGCCCCGGTGAGCCGGATATTCACCCTGCCCAAGGTCCGGCCCGTGAGGTCCAGGCCGCGGGTGATGATGTCTTCCCGGGCTGCCCGTGACCGCTCGAAGACGGTGCCGCCGGCCGAGTCCGCGCGTGGGCCCAGCAGGGACGGGAGCGCCAACTGCACGCTGACTGTTGCGCCGAGCCGGCCCGAATCGTCTTCCAGCACTGCTGTGACGTTGGACCCCGGAACGCCGAAGGCGCGGGCGGCGATGGTTTCAACCGTGTGCCGGAGAGCAGCCGGGGTGACCCGGGTATGCCCGGCCCGCATCACGAGGAGGAGCGCTTGCCGCGCAGGGCGTCCAGGACTCCGCCGGGATCCAGCCTGCCTTCGGCCGCGCGGCCCACCACGGCCCCGGCCCCCATGAAGAGCGCCGTGAGCAGGAATCCCCAGAATCCGAACGCCAGGGCGGCTCCGGCGAGGACCGCTCCGATGGCCAGCCCGCCCGCGGTGGGACTCAAGCGACCCTCGGCTCGGGGCGGCCGGCGTCGGCGTCCTCGTCGTCGGAAGGAACGTGAATGTCGGTTATGGTGATGTTGACCTCCGTCACTTCCATGCCGACGAGGTTCTCGATGGCCGTGTACACGGCCTCGCGGGCATTGTCAGCGACCTGTTGGAGCGGGTGCGGGTACTCGACCACCAGGGTGATGTCGACCGCCACTTGCGTCTGTCCGACTTCCACGTGGACGCCCTGGGTGAGGTCCTTCTGGCCGACCTTTTCCCGCAGGGATCCGAGCGCGCGGGCCGCTCCGCCGCCGAGGGCGTGCACTCCATCGATTTCCTGGATCGCGATGCCTGCGATCTTTGCCACGACTCCGTCTGCGACCGTGGTGGCGCCGCGGCCGTCGTTGCCGGCGGGAAGGGCGTGGGGCGTAAGGCCTGGCGACTTGGCGGCTGGTGCCTTTGCAGCGGGCGTCTTGCTGGCGGGGGTTGTTGCGGTGCCCGGTCCGGCCTGGCCCTGGACGTCTGCCGGGGTGTGAGTCTGGGTGGTCAATGCAATCACTCCTGATCGGTTGAGGACGCGCTCTGTGGCGCTGTCTCAACTAAGACGGGCCCGGAGCGGAAATCCTCACGGTCAAATCAGGGTGAGCTGCATCACGTGCAGCCGTGGCGCTTGCCCGGCGGTCTACTGGGCGGCCAGGCGGGTGGCCCGCAGCACGGCATCCGTGAGGGGCGCCGTCCCGCCGTCGGGCCCGACCATGCTGCGGTGCCGGCTGTCCAGGACATCGACCCGCCACTGTGGTTCTTCGAGGGGGAGTTCCCGGGCTATGTCCTCGGCGGTGAAGAACTTCTCCGGAGTGTGGTGCGCGCCCCACGGCGGCAGTCCGTCGGGGTGATGGCCGACGATCAGCAGCGTCCCGCCGGTCCGCACCGCGCCGGCGGCGAGCTGCAACGCCTGCTGCCACGGCATCTGGGTGGAATGCAGGAACTGTGCCGAGACGAGGTCGAACAACCGGTCCGGGACCCATGTGGCAAGATCCTGCTGCACCCACGTGATGGTGGCCCCCTGGCCGCGGTCCCGGGCGTGCGCGGCGGCACGTTCAAGGGCGACGGCGGAAACGTCCAGGCCGGTCACGGCCCAGCCGCGGGCGGCGAGCCAAATGGCGTCCGCGCCCTCGCCGCACCCCAGGTCCAGGGCCTCGCCCGGAGGCAGGTCCGTCGCCTCCGCGACGAGTTGCGGATTCGGCTCCCCGCTCCACATCCGGGTTCGGCCGCTGTACTTTTCATCCCACACCTGCGCCGCAGTGCCGGGCGCCTGATCGGCGGCGTGCTCGTGGCTGTGTGTTGTCATGGCTTCTCCTCGTCGCCTTGCCCGCCAACCATGCTCCTCCGGGACGCGGCGGCGGTCAATACATCCCCTGGCCTGCGGCAACGCGTCGAACAAAGCTGCGAAGGCCGGGGGGACACATGAAAATCACGCTCCGGAAACGCTCTCGAAACCTGTGTCGTGAATGCTGGGCACATGAGGTTGAACGCTGGGGAAGGACAATGATCATGGACGTTGACGCAGCACGGCACATCCGCAGTTCCACCGAGTTGAACGTGGGGGACGAGATCGAGGCCTGGCACAACGGCAAGCTCTTCCACCGGGGCACGGTAACGCAGACCGTCACGGCCGTGGACCTGTTCTGGATCCTGGATGCCAGGACGGGAACCCGCCGCCTCATCGACGCCGAGGCGCTCGTGATCCTGCGGGCGGCGGCCCCGGCCGCAGGCAAGTCGCCGTCGCCGTCGCAGGCGTCCGTCCACACACCCTCCTCCCACACCCCCCCCGGACCCTCCCACATGCCGCTGTTCCAAGCCCCTGTCCTGGCGGGCTAGGGGCTGTGACTTCGGCCACGGATACGGGGCCCGGCCCTGTCGGATGGTAGGCTAGTGGAACTTGATGTGCAGTGATGCCCACTTTTGATTCGGTTTACCGGCTTCGGTCCACCAACCGGATCCCTGCCAGATTCCTTCGGGAATCCGCACGCAGGCAGTGGGATTTTTTCATGTGAGAGGCACATCCTGCGTCGATGAACGCGTTCCATTTGGTCCCGGCGGCCGCTTGCTGAAGTTTGGCAACAGCCCGGTTGATCACCTGACTTTTCTTCGGCGAACCCTTGAGCCAACCGGCATCGGGGGCCGATATCCGCACGGATACCGCCTGAAAGACCTTGAAACACATGACTACATTTGCTGCCCTCGGCACGCCCAAAGCACTCGCCGACACCCTGACCGCCCAGGGAATCGTTGAGCCGTTCCCCATCCAGGTCAAGACCCTGCCGGACACCCTGGCCGGACGCGACGTCCTGGGCCGCGGCCGCACCGGCTCCGGCAAGACCATCGCTTTCGCCATCCCGCTTGTGGCACGACTCGCCGAGCGGGAAGCCAAGCACTTCCGCAAGCCCGGCCGCCCGATGGGCCTGGTCCTGGCCCCGACCCGCGAGCTGGCCACTCAGATCAACGCGACCATCGAGCCGATGGCCAAGGCCCTGGGCCTGACCACCACCGTGATCTACGGCGGCATCTCCCAGGCCCGCCAGGAAAAGGCCCTCCGCGCCGGCGTCGACATCGTCATCGCCTGCCCGGGCCGCCTGGAGGACCTGATCCGCCAGCGCATCCTGACCCTCGAAGCCGTCGAGATCACCGTCCTGGACGAGGCCGACCACATGGCCGACCTCGGATTCCTGCCGGTGGTCAAGAAGCTCATGGACATGACGCCCACCCAGGGCCAGCGCCTGCTGTTCTCCGCCACCCTGGACAACGGCGTGGACAAGATCGTCCAGCGCTACCTGTCCAACCCGCTGACCCACTCCGTGGACGACCCGCAGGCCGCGGTGACCACCATGGAACACCACGTCCTGGTGGTCAACGACCAGACCGTCAAGAAGCAGCTGATCGTCGAGCTCGCCTCCGGCGCCGGCCGCCGCGTGCTCTTCATGCGCACCAAGCACCACGCCCGCAAGCTGGCCAAGACCCTGACCGACGCCGGCATCCCCGCCGTCGACCTCCACGGCAACCTGTCGCAGAACGCCCGTGACCGCAACCTGGCCGAGTTCTCCTCCGGTGACGTCCGCGTCCTGGTGGCCACCGACGTCGCCGCCCGCGGCGTCCACGTCGACGACGTCGAACTGGTCATCCATGTGGATCCGCCCACGGAGCACAAGGCATACCTGCACCGCTCAGGCCGTACGGCCCGCGCCGGTTCCGACGGAACCGTGGTCACGCTGACCCTGCCCGAGCAGCAGTCCGACGTCAAGAAGCTGATGAAGGCCGCCGGCGTCGAGGTCAACTTCGAGCGCGTCACCGCCAACTCCCCGCTGGTTGCAGAACTGGTTGGCGAAATGGCCGACAAGATCGATCCGCGGACCCGTGCGGCACTGCTGGCAGCCAAGGCCGCCCAGCACGGCGGCGGCACCTCCACCGGTGCCAACGCCGAGCGTAAGCGCGCACGCCGCACCACCCAGGCTGCACCCACCGCCGGTGGACGTGGCGGCCGTGGCGGACGCGGACGCGTCGGAGCCGAGGCTCCCCGCACCGATCTGCCGCGCGCCGAGCGCCGCGCCGTCGCCTACGAAGGCAAGGCTGCTGCCCGCAACGCCGCCGACCGTGTCGCCGAGCAGAACCAGGACCGCGCCGATGCCGAGCGCGCCGAGCGCCGGAACGCCCGTGGCCGTGGCCGCACCACCGCGTACGCGCACCACAACGACGTTCCGGCCGCCGGCGGCCGTGCCGCGGCTGGCCGCGGTTCGGACGGACGCGCAGCCGAGGGACGCAGCGACGCCCGGGGCGCTTCGGCTCCCCGCAGTGGCGCACCCCGGACCGGTGGAGCTCCCCGCACGGGTGGCGCACCGCGCACCGGCGGCGCACCCCGCACGGGTGCCACGGCCGGCGGCCAGCGCAACGGACGCCCGGCAACCGGCCAGCGCGCAGCTGCCGGCGCCAAGTCCGGAGGCAGCGCCGCTGTCTGGTCCTCGAACACCGGCGGCACCTCGGGCGGATCCTACGCAGGCGGCGGCAACGGCCGCTCCAGCGAAGGCCGTCCGGCCCGCAGCGGCGGCCCCCGCCGTGCGTCTGCTCCGGCCTCGAACGAACGCCGCAGCCGCTAAAGTCCCACCTGCCCGCTACCTAAAGTAGCTGGCGAGGCACGAAATGCCGGTCGCTACGGGAATTCCCGCAGCGACCGGCATTGTGCGCAGCGCGAACCATGAAGCGCAGCGCAATCCACACAGCTCAGCGCCGGTTACCAGCCCCGGGTCCGCCACTCTTCCAGGTGCGGGCGTTCCGCGCCCAGCGTGGTGGGCTTGCCATGGCCCGGGTGGACTAAGGTGTCATCCGGATAGACGTCGAACAGCCGCTCGCTCACATCGGTGATCAGCTGGTTGAACCGCGCCGGATCCTTCTGCGTGTTGCCCACTCCGCCCGGAAACAGCGAGTCGCCGGAAAAGATGTGGGCCGGGCCTTCCGGGTCCTGGTACACGAGGGCGATCGAACCCGGAGTGTGCCCGCGCAGGTGCACTGCCGTCACGTCGAAACCGTCGAAGTTGCCGACGTCCCCGTGATCCAGCAGCACATCGACCTTCACCGGCAGTTCCGGGGCGTCTTCGGTCCCGGCCACCGTTTTCGCCCCCGTGGCTTCCGCCAGGCCCGGCAGCGCCCGGACGTGGTCCCAGTGCTGGTGGGTGGTGGCAATCAGCGCGAGCTTCGGCGTCGCGGTGGTATCTGCGGTGGCGTCCGCGAGCAGTCCCTGGATGGCGGCCAGATCATCGGCCGCATCGATCAGGAGCTGCGCGCCGGACGCCTTGGCCGTGAGCAGATACACGTTGTTGTCCATCTCGCTGACCGAAATCCGGCGGATGGTGATGTCACGTAAGGAGTGAATGAGCGAGTCCATGGACTTCAGTCTACGGAGGCGCTATTCAYGGCCCTGGGATACCCAGTTGGGATCCGCGGAGCGGGAGCCGACGACGGCGTCCGCGGCGGCGTCGAGCGTTTTCAGTTGCGCTGCGGTGAAGTCCAGTGCCAGGGCACCCAGGTTCTCATCGATCCGGTCCGCCTTGCGCGTGCCGGGGATGGGGACCACGGGCAGTCCCAGCTTCCGGCCCTGCGCGAGCAGCCAGGCCAGGGCCGCCTGGGCGGGAGTTGCGGGCCGCCCGGCAACGCTCAGTTCCGCAGCGACTGCCCGTACGGCGGCCACCACGCCCTGGTTGGCGTCGGCGGCGTCGGCGGCGAAACGCGGGATGTTGCGGCGGAAGTCGTTGCTGCCCAGCGTTGACGCGTCCACGGTGCCGGTGAGGAATCCCCGGCCCAACGGCGAATAGGGCACAAAGCCCACCCCGAGGCCTGCCGCGGCCGGAACCACGTTGCGTTCCACATCCCGGCTCCAGATGGACCATTCGCTCTGGACCGCGGCGATCGGGTGGACGCTGCTGGCCTCACGCAGCTCCTCGGCCGTCACTTCTGACAGGCCAAGGTGCCGCACCTTGCCGGCCTGCACCAGCCCCGCCATGGCCTCCACGGTTTCCACTATCGGAACGCGGAGGTCACGGCGGTGCAGGTAATACAGGTCGATCGAGTCGGTCCCGAGCCGTTGCAGGCTGCGGTCCACCGCCTGTTTCACGTACGCCGCATCACCGCGGATGTCCGTGTAACCGGCCGAGGGGTTGCCCACGAGGCCGAACTTGGTGGCCAGCTGGACCTCGCCGCGGCGTTCCCTGAGCAGCCGCGCAATCAGTTCCTCGTTGCTGCCGCCGCCGTAGATGTCCGCCGTGTCGATGAAGCTGACGCCGGCGTCGACGGCGTGGTGCAGGGTCTTGAGGGCATCGGCCGGGTCCACGTCGCCGTAGACAGGGGTCAGGGCCATGCCGCCGAACCCGAGGGGACTGACCGTGAGGCCGTCGCCGAGCTGCACTGTTGCTGCCGTCATCTGGGTCTCCATTCGCGCACTCAGTAGTTCCGAAGTAGTTCCGTCCCTGCCAAGAACCCTTGAGCGCGCGCGGCTATTCCGGCCCGCGCTTGTTGGCCGGTCTGTTGGCCGGGCGGACAATTCTCCCCACCTTTGACACTGGCGCGGCGAGCACGACGGCGCGCCGCTGGGACACGCCGTCGTACTGCCTTAAACGTGGGGAGTTTCCGCGGGGGAGGGCCGCTGCTGGGCCCCAGAGGCCGGTTTGGTCGCCGGTCCCGCGGCCGGTTCGGCCGGCAGGAGCTTCAGGCCCGCGGCGCAGCCGACAATCCCGGCGATAAACAGCAGCCTGAGCGGGCTGGCCGGCTCGGCCCCGGTGGCCATCGCCCAGCCCACCGTCAGTGCGGCGCCGATCCCCACCCAGACGGCGTAGGCGGTGCCGAGCGGGATGCGCTTCACGGCCATCCCAAGCCCCACCATGCTGAGCGTGGCCGTCACGGCGAAAACGATGGTGGGCAGTGGGCGGGTGAACCCGTCGGACAGGCCCAGGGCCGTGGCCCAGACCGCCTCCAGCACAGCGGAGGCTAGCAGGATCATCCAGGTAAGGGCAGGAGTTGACCGGTTATCGCGGCGTCGGTTGGCAGCCTTCATCACGCCACCAGCTTCAGGCCGACGACGCTCGCGGCAATCCCGCCAAGCACCAGGATCCGGGCCGCGGTGGCGCGCTCAACTTTGGCGATCATCGCGTACCCGGATGTCAGCACGACGCCGACCCCCACCCAGACGGCGTAGGCCGTTCCGGTGGGGATGGACTGCATGGCGACGGCCAGCCCGCCCGTGCTTGCAATGACGGAAACGAGGAAAACCAGGCCCGGGACCAGCCGGCGCCGGCCCGTGGCCTGCGACGTGCGGTGCAGCGCGGCGGCCCAGACCGCTTCCAGCGCTCCGGAAAGAATGAGTATTAACCATGACATGACGGCTCCCGTGGCCAGTCTTGTCGCGTGCCGGGTACTGAACCGTCGTCCGGAGGCCCGCAAAGGGGGGCCTTGGCCTCCAAGTTTAGCAAATCCGGTTGCCCTCAGGCGGGCGTCACCGCCGGACGGCGTCGCTCCAGACCGTGAACGTGCGCCCCACAGGGTAGTGGGCGCACGCCTCGCCCGGGGCGGTGAGGTCGCCGGCGTCGATATCGGATGCCGCCGACACCACGGCACGGCCGTCGGCGGTGACCAGGGTGGCCCGGGCGCCGATCCGCCGCAGCGCCGGCATAGCCCCACGTTCCAGGCGCTGGACCGTGACGTCGATGCCCACGATTCCCGCGACCGGACCATCTGGGCGGGTGAATACCGGGTGCGTGAAGGTCAGAACGTATTCGTCGGTGCAGAGGAAATCCACGTAGGGCCCCGTGACATGCGCCTGGCCCGTTTCCACGGGGATCCGGAACCATTCGGCCTTGACGTAGCGGCTGATGGAATTGGGGCTGAAGTTGGCCAGGGCATCGACGGGCTCCAGGTCCGGGCCCTGCCACCAGGCGATATAGCTGCGTTCGGGTCCGAGCAGCCCGGCGTTGGCGATGAACCCTGCGCCGGCCGCGTAGCCATCGGGCAGCTGCACCAGTTCCTCGACTACCGGCCTGATGAGCTTGTCCACGGCCGTGCCCGTGACTTTCCCTGACATGGCGGCCAGGGCTGCCCCGGTGTCGGCGGCCCACACCGTCAGGCGGCGCTCGATGCCGGCGATGGTGGCATCGAGTTCGGCGGCCGCCCGCTCGGCAGGACCGGGTCCGGCGACCGCCGCGGGAGGAGCGGCGGGGCGCCCATCGGTGGGATCTGCGGAGGCGACTGCCGGGGCGGCGGCGGTTTGGCCTGCGGTCGACGTTGTTTCGGTCATGGTTGCTGCCTTTAGCTCGAAGGGGCCGGGACATGTGTGGTCAATAGCGTTTGGCCTGTTCGGTCAGCAGCCAGTCCGCAGTGGCGGAGATGAGGGCCTTGACCCCGGTTTCGGCCGCCCCCGGATCGTGCGCCTCGATGGCGGCCGCCACGTCCTCGAGGATTACTGTGGTGCGTTCACGGTAACCGGTATCGGCGCACGGGAGCAGGGTCAGCGTGCCGAGGTCGGCCTGCAGCCTGATGAGCTCCCGGGCGAGCCGGGCGGAGCGGGCTATGGCCGCGACTTCCAGCAGGAACTCCGAGAGGGCCAGCCGCCAGCTCAGGGAGTCATCGTCCGCAGCGGGGATGAACGAGCGCAGCGTGGCGATGTCGGCCGCGTCCGAGCGCCGGGCCGCGACGCCCGCGCAGGCCGCGGCGATCGCCTGGTAGTGCAGGGCCAGGTCCCTGATTTGCAGCCGGCTCAACTCATGCAGCTGCTCAAGGGCCCGTTCCCGGGAGGGCAGCACGTTGTCCGCGATGAAACTCCCGCCGCTGCGTCCGCGGGCCGTCCGGATGATTCCCGAGGCCCGCAGCTGGGAAAGGGCCTCCCGCGCCGTCACCGCAGACACCCCGAGAGCCGCGGCCAGCTCGGTTTCGTTCGGCAGCCGCTGGCCGCTGGTCAGCAGCCCGGTCTCCACTGCCTGTTCGATCCGGCCGCACACTTCATCCACCAGTCCGCGTGATTTGATCGGCGTGAACACCGCGGCGAGGCTCCGGGAGGCGCCCTTGGGCGACAACAACATCCGGGCCTCCCTTCCCTCCGGCGGTATCCGGCCGCCTTGGCCGGGGCATTCCTGCAGCGTCCGCGAGCGGCGCCGCCGTGCGTCGTCCGGGCTGATGTCATCCTAAACCGGGCTTTGCCGGAGGGTCTATACATAAAACCTATGAAGTAATAGCATTTGGGCCAGCAGCCCAGTGTGCACTGGATCACATTCCGCTGCGTGGCTTTCCCGTGGACGATCCGGCAACGACTTAAGGCGCACCGCATGACCGAAACATTGGCCGCCGGCACCTCGACCGGAACCGAAGAGGTTCCGGCGATCCGCCTGCGCAAGCTCACCAAGGTCTTCGGAGACACCACCGCGGTCAATGCGGTGGACCTGGACATCCGCCACGGGGAGTTCTTCTCCATGCTGGGCCCGTCCGGCTCCGGCAAGACCACGGTCTTGCGCTTGATCGCAGGCTTCGAACTGCCGACTTCCGGCAGCGTTGAACTCGAGGGCAAGGACGTCACGGCGATGGCGCCCTTCCAGCGGGACGTCAACACCGTCTTCCAGGACTACGCGCTGTTCCCGCACATGTCCCTCGTGGACAACGTAGCCTACGGGCTGCGGGTGCGCGGCATGCCGGGGAACCAGCGGCGGGAGCGGGCCAGGGAAGCCCTGGACCGTGTCCAGCTCGGAAAGTTCCTGGGCCGCAAACCCGCCCAGCTCTCCGGCGGCCAGCGGCAGCGGGTTGCCCTGGCCCGGGCGCTCGTTGTCGAGCCCAAAGTGCTGCTGCTGGACGAGCCGCTCGGCGCCCTGGACCTGAAGCTCCGGCAGCAGATGCAGGTCGAACTCAAGGAACTGCAGCGCTCGCTGGGCATCACCTTCATCTTCGTCACCCACGACCAGGAGGAGGCCCTGACCATGAGCGACAGGATCGGGGTCTTCAACAACGGCAGCATCGAACAGATCGGGACCGCGCACGAAATCTACGAACGCCCCGGCGACATTTTCGTGGCCAACTTCGTCGGCACGTCCAACATTTTCGACGCCGGCCAGGCGCAGGCGCTCTACGGCCGGTCGGATCCCCTGTGCATCCGACCGGAGCGGCTGCGCGTGGCCTGGACCGGGCAGCCGGAGGGCCGTGCCGGCACCACCTCCCGGCCCGGGACGGTGACGTCGTTCGTGTACGTCGGGCACGCCACCCAGGTGCGCGTGCAGCTCGACGACGGGCCCGCCGTCGTCGCGCTCTTTCCCGAAAAGCTTCCCGGCAACGACGCGGAACTGGTGAACGGGCCGGTAACCGTCAGCTGGGACGACGACGCCGTCGTCTGGCTTCCGGCCGGCGGCTCCGGCACCGATGCACCCCACACCGATTCTCCACACATCGAAAGGTAAGAATCATGGCACCAAGAACAAAGGCCTCCCTGGTGGTCGGCGTGGTGGCGGCGGCAGCCCTCGCGCTGTCAGCCTGCGGAACCAGCGGCGGATCGGGCACCTCGGCGTCGACGCAGCCGGCGAAGACCGAGATCGGCGCCGGTGAAGGCCAGATTTCCATCCTCGGCTGGCCCGGGTACGTCGAGGACGGCAGCAACGACCCCGCGGTCGACTGGGTGCATCCGTTCGAAAAAGAGACCGGGTGCAAGGTCAGCTTCAAGCCGTTCGGCACCTCGGACGAGGCCGTGACCCTGATGCGCACCGGGCAGTACGACGTCATTTCCGCCTCCGGGGACGCGTCGCTGCGCCTGGTCGCCGGCCATGACGTCCAGCCGGTCAACATGAGCCTGCTGAAGAACTACCCGGACATCTATCCGTTCCTGAAGGACAAGGCCTGGAACACCGTGAACGGCGTGAACTACGGTATGCCGCACGGCTGGGGCGCCAACCTGCTGATGTACTCCACGGACAAGGTCACCCCGGCGCCCGCCTCCTGGAGCGCAGTGTTTGACGACGCCGCCCAGCACACCGGCAAGGTCACGGCCTACGATTCGCCCATCTACATCGCCGATGCCGCCGTCTACCTCATGGCCCACAAGCCGGAGCTGGGCATCAAGAACCCGTATGCCCTCGACAAGGACCAGCTGGCCGCCGCCGTCGACCTGCTCAAGCAGCAGCGCACGCACATCGGCGAGTACTGGAGCGATGTCGTCAAGGAGGTCCAGGCCTTCACCTCCGGGAGCACCGTGGTCGGTACCACGTGGCAGGTGGGTGCCAACATCGCGACGGCGGGCGGCGCCAAGGTCGCAACCCTCCTCCCTGAGGAGGGTGCCACCGGCTGGTCGGATACGTGGATGATCGGGTCCAAGACCAAGAACCCGAACTGCGCCTACAAATGGCTCGACTACATCGCCAGCCCCAAGCCCAATGCCCAGGTGGCGGAGTACTTCGGCGAATCCCCGGCCAACGCGAAAGCCTGCGCGCTGACCACTGATCCCAAGCACTGCGAGACGTACCACTCCGGTGATACGGCTTACGCCGAAAAGATCTGGTACTGGACCACGCCGGTGGCTGACTGCCTCGATGGCCGCAAGGACGTCAAGTGCACCGACTATTCGGAATGGACCAAGGCCTGGACGGAAATCAAGGGCTGACCCCGGCACCGCCGCACCAATACCCGCAAGAAAAAGCCGGCCCCGGCGGCCGGCAGAGATTAAGGCGAGATGGCACAACAGACGCAACAGCTGCCGCCCGGCCCACCCCGTGATGCCGCCGCTGTGCCCCGGGCGAAAAGCAACGCCTTCTCGGCCTTGCTTCACCGCTCACCCCGGCTGAGGCTGGCCGGGCTGCTCACGGCCCCGGCAGCGTGGCTGGTGCTGGTGTACATTGCCGCCCTCGCGGCACTGCTGATCACCGCGTTCTGGACCGTGGACACCTTCACGGGTGAGGTGTCCACGGTCTGGACCACGGAGAACATCGTCACGGTCCTGACCGATCCGGTGTATCAGCGGATCACCCTGCGGACGTTGTGGATCGCGGTGGCGGTCACGGTTATCGACATGATCCTTGCCCTGCCCATCGCGTTCTTCATCGCCAAGGTGGCCAGCGCCCGCTGGGAAAAGCTGCTCGTGGTGGCCGTGCTGATGCCGCTGTGGGCAAGCTACCTCGTCAAGGCCTACGCCTGGCGGAATGTCCTGGCCGAGGGCGGCCTGCTGGAGTGGCTGGGGGCTCCGATCGGCCTCTCGTCCCCCGGCTACGGCGAGACCGCCGTCATCCTGACCCTGTCCTACATCTGGCTGCCCTACATGATCCTGCCGATCTACGCGGGCTTTGACCGGGTGCCCGACTCCCTGCTGGAAGCCTCCGGGGATCTGGGCGCGAAACCGCTGACCACCATGCGCCTGGTGATGCTTCCGCTGCTGGTCCCCTCCATCATCGCGGGCACGATCTTCACGTTCTCCCTGTCCCTGGGCGACTACATCACCGCGCAGATTGTCGGCGGGACCACCCAGATGCTCGGCACCGTGGTCTACGCAAACGTCGGAGCGGCGAACAACCTGCCCTTTGCCGCCGCGGTGTCGCTGGTTCCGATCGCCATCATCATGTTCTACCTCTTCATCGTCCGCCGAACCGGCGCCCTGAATAACCTGTAGCGAAAGGCGCGTCATGAGGCTTTCCCGTAGCGCCAAAGTGGTCCTGGGCATCGTTACCGCGCTGGTGCTGTTGTTCATCTACACCCCGCTCATGCTCGTGGTGGTGAACTCGTTCAACGCGGACCGGACGTTCGGCTGGCCGCCCAAGGGCTTCACGCTGGAATGGTGGGGCAAGGCTTTTGACTCGCCCGGCGTCCGCGAGGCCGTCGTGTCTTCGCTGTGGGTGGCAGTGGTCGCGACGGTCATCTCGCTGCTGCTGGGGACGTTGCTGGCACTGTCATTGCAGCGGTACGCGTTCTTCGGCCGCGACGTCATCAACCTCCTGGTGATCTTACCGATCGCGCTGCCCGGAGTGGTCACAGGCATCGCCCTGAACAACATGTTCACCACCATCATGGGCATCCCGCTCAGCCTGTGGACCGTGGTGATCGCCCACGCAACGTTTTGCATGGTGACCGTGTTCAACAACGTCATCGCTCGGCTCCGCCGCATGAGCCCCGGCCTGGAGGAAGCCTCCTCCGATCTCGGCGCCGGCGTCTTCACCACATTCAACCTGGTGACGTTCCCCCAACTGCGCTCTGCCCTGCTGGCCGGCGGGCTGCTGGCCTTCGCTCTGAGCTTCGACGAGATCATCGTCACCACGTTCACGATCGGTGCCGGTGAGACCACGCTGCCGATCTGGATCCTGCAGAACCTCTTCCGTCCGAACCAGGCGCCCGTGGTCAACGTAGTGGCCGTCGTGCTGATCGTGGTTTCGATCGTTCCGATCTGGCTCGCACAGAAGCTGTCCGGGGACTCTGTGCGGGTCAGCGGCGCCCGGGTTAAGGCGGACGCGCGCTAGTCCGTGCCTGGCTCGTGGCTCGGATCGATGGAGACGACTGCCAGGAACCCGCGGCCCACGATTTCCGGCGTTTCGGCATCGGACCCGACGACGGCGTCATAGCGGTTGAGCTCGGCTGGTACCGGTTCCGGGGCGGCGGGTGCCGGGCCGCCTGCCGTCCCCGGGCTGACGGTCGCCTGGCCCTGCAGGAGGATGCCGAACTGGCCCTCGAATACCGGGTGGGCGCGCTTCTTGGAGAGCTCGATGATCGACGTGTAGCCCTTGAAGGCGCCGTTGCGGGTGATGACGTTCAAGTCCCGGATGTCGCCGGTGGGCAGTGCCCCCGCCGAGTCCGCGTCGCCGGAGAACCGGAACGGCCGGTACTTCTCCAGCGGGTGCTCGGCGCCGTCCACGCTCAGGAGCAACAGCTCGCCGTCGATCACGGTCAGCACGCGGTCCATCCCGGCGAAGACCGAGAAGGCCCCCGCCTTGGACACCTCGGCGATGCTGACGCGCCAGTCCCATGCGTTGTCCTGCGCTGACCGTGGATGGCGTGCCACTTCGCGCGTCACCCCGCCGCCGTTGCGCCAGGGGTGGGCTTTGAGCTCGGCGTAGCGGATGATCTCCATGGCCTCAGCCTATCTGCCGGGCTGCCGGCGCCCCTGCCGCCCCGACGCCGCCCCGACGCAAAGTCGGCGGCGGCGGTCCGGTCTTGCTAACGTCGGAGGCAGGAAGCGTGCAAAAGGAGCCCCGAATGTTTGTCAAAGTGTGCGGTCTTAGCACCCCGGATTCGGTCCGCGTCGCGGCCGGCGCCGGCGCGGACGCCGTCGGCTTCGTCCTGACCCTCAGCCCCCGGGAGGTCACGCCGGAACAGGTCAGGAACCTCCTCGCCCACGTCCCGGACGGGTTGCCGGCGGTGGGGGTGTTCCGGCACGAACCGGCCGCCGACGCCGTCGCCGTAGCTCGTGAGGCCGGACTGGCGTGGGTCCAGCTGCACGGGGACCGCTCGCCGGCGGACGTCCGGACGGTGCACGACGCCGGGATGAAACTGATCCGGGCCGTCACCATGGCCGCCGCCGCGGAAACCTTCGAGGATTGGGGCGAGGAGCTGCTCCTGATAGACGCCGCTGTTCCCGGCTCCGGCGAGGCCTGGGACTACGGTTCCGTCCGGGCCAAGGCCCTTGGCGGGCGCAAATGGCTGCTCGCCGGCGGCCTGGATCCCGCCAACGTGGCCCGTGCAGCCGCGGAGGCCGGTGCATGGGGCGTCGATGTTTCCTCCGGCGTCGAGTCGGCACGAGGCATCAAGGACCTGGCCAAGATCGCGGACTTCGTGCGGGCGGCCAAGGAATCGGACTAGGGCCGGACACGGAAGAGTGGCAGCGGGATCGTCCCTTTGCTGCCACTCTTCCAACGGGGGCCGCCACGTTTCTAGCGCGGCGCCCGAGAACTGTCGGCGCGGACTAGGAGCGTTTGATGATCACGTCATCGATGTATTCGTCGCCCTTTTGCCGGTTGTGCTCCGCCCCGAGCTGAACCTTGCTCAAGGTGCTGCCGAGCATGCTGACGCTCGTGCTGCTGTACTTCTGTACGCCGTCGAACCACACCTGGATTGTTGAATTGCTGCCGTTCGCGGTCACCCTCATGGAGACGCGGTGCCACGCGCTCAGGGAGATGCTGCTGGAGATCAGCTTGGTGTAGACGAAGGTGCCGCTTGGTGAGGTCACCCGGAGCCACAGCTGCCCGTTGCTGTTGTAGCGGTAGATGTCTGCAACGCGCGTGGAGCCTGAGAAGAACCGGAAGTACGGGACGTCATTGCCGGAAACGCCGGCCACGGTGATATTGAACCAGCCGTCCGCGTACGAGGTCTTGGTTCCAGAGCTGAAGGCCGGAGTGGAGAGGTTCGCGAGAGAACCGGAATCCGTGGTGACATGCAGCTTGGTCGAACGCGTCCCGGTATGTTTCTGGGAAGTCGAAACGGCCGCCGTGCCGGTGCCTGAAACTTGGGGGATGAGGCCGCAAAAGCCGCTGGCCTCAAAACTCGTCGCGAGCACCACAGTTCCCGGATAGGAGTTTGTTGGCGCGGGGGCGCAGGTTGCAGCGTTGGCCGCCGGGGCCGAACCGAAAATGAGGGAACCGGCTACGAGCAATCCGAGCGTCCCCACCGTGCTGAGTGCTTTGAGTTTTCTCATTGGAGATTCTTTCCGTGGTTGGTTCGAATTGTTGACGTGCGCTTGTCCCGGCGGCACCGGGTGRGTGGTTCGGTTCATGCAAGCTGCGCAAGGTGTGCCAGCTGCATTACTACAGCGACGCAGACGATAGCCAGCAGTGCTGCGGTGATGACCACCACGGCCCGCGGGAGTGCCTTATCAGGCTTCAGGACGCGCAACACATCGCAGCTCACCAGCGCCGACACCGTGGCCAGCCCTGTCAGGAAGATGATCATTTCGCACGCACCAGGACCCGCTTCGGCCGCTTGAGCTCAAGGCCCAGGAAGGCGAGGGTGATCAGGGACAGGACGCACACGCCCACCGGCGGTGACCAGAGCCGTGCATAAATCATCGCCGTCGCCACGAGGGTGGACATCGTCAGGCTGAAGGCAATTGCGATGGCGATGCTGAGGGGCAGCGCGCCGGTGGCCTGGGCCGAGCGCGGGGGGTCGAAGCGCAGGAGCAGTACCAATGCTGTTCCGGGCCCGGCCAGCATCATCAGCCCGATCACCGCCAGGCGCAGCCCCTCCGGTCCGACGAACGAGAGCGGTATGGCTGCCAGTGCGACGGCTGCCGTCGCATAGCTTACGTAGCTGCGTTCACTTGCCATTGCTAACTCCTTCGATATGAAAAATCACGCCGCCGGCGTTTTCGAAGACCTTCGTCCAGCCCGGACTGGTGCCGCAGGTGGCGACAAAGCGTTGAATGTCGCCAGTGGGAGTCGAGCCGCGAAGTTCGGCGGCCTCCTGCTGGCTTTGGGTAACGATGAGGTACGCGCCCGATTTGTGGGCGATCTGGTTGGCCGCGTCACAGCTCAGCGGCGCGGCGTTGGGGATGGGCTCGGCAGCAACGAGCGCCCGGTAGTCATAGTCCGCGTAGTGCTGGAATCTCCACGGGGTGTTGCGAACAGCCTCAATGAGGACAGAGCCGGTGGGCGCGGTCGAATAGAGGCGGTTCACGACTGCGAGTTCGTCGTTGCTAAAGCTTTCCATGCTGTCATTTCCGTAACGGGAGACCACCGTGGCCGTTGCCAGCACGGAACCCATCAGCAGCAGTGCAAGGGCCCGGCGCAGGCTCAGTCCGGCGGAATGGTCTGACATCAGGGGCAGTACGGCCAGGCAGACCGCAAACGGCAGGCTGAAGAGATAGAGGCGCAGGAGCAGTTCACCGCCATATGGCTGGAGGGGGATCAGCACCAACGGCGCAAGGGCTGCGGCCGCGGCGGCCAGCCACGGTGTCTTCCGCCGGTAGCCCACGATGGCGCCGACGACGGCGAGGAGCCAGACCAGGGCGACCTCGGCGATGCGGGTGTAGACGACGAACACATGGGCATCGCTGCCTGAGACCCTGGTGCTCAGCGCACCGAGGCTGTTCGCACCGATGTCGCCGAGCGAACCGAGGAGCTGGCCGAAGTGACCCTGAACGAAGGATGACGCCGCGAAGAGCAGCCAGCCCAGGGGCAGGACCACGGCCAGGACCGGCAGGAAGCGAAGCCGGAGACGGCCGGTCAGCAACAGTGCGGCCAGGATGGGGATCACGGCAAAGGGGCTGAGCTGATGGGACGCGGTCATGGCAACCAGGATCAGCGCGCAGACCACAACGAGCACCGCCGTGTCCGCCCGGGGTGCCGCTATGGCGCCGTACCGGGGGACTGAGCCGTCCAGGTTGGTGACGTTCCGGGCAAGCCACTTGGAGAACTTCGTGCGCTCCGTGGGCCAGGCCCATCCGTCAAAGACGCTCAGCAGGCAGGCCACCAAGGTGAGCAGGAGGACGAACGAATAGGCCTGCGGCGACAGGTAGTCCTGTCCAATCCAACTGGCCAGGTAGAAGATCCAGACTGCCGCCCACGCTTGGCGCGGATTCGCCGTCAACCGCCGGGCCAGGGCCAGCAGGGGTGCGAGCATGAGGATGTTGATCCCCACGGGAGCCCACGTTGCAATACCCAAAAGGTCTTTTGCGCCCGTCGCCCCGGAGAGCATTCCCAGCATGTCGAAAAAGCCGGGCCAGTTGAAGTAAGCGTCCAGGTTCGGATTCAGCTGGCCCGATTGGCCAATGGTGTCGGCGATGCCCAGATGGCGGTAGCTCGCCTCCAGCCGGGGCAGCCCATGGATGACGGCGTCAGCGCCATGCAGGATGACCACTGTGACCAGCAGCTGCCAGGTCAGGAGCACTGGAACGAGCCGGCGGAGGCTCAACGAGGCGACAAATGCGGTCAGGCTGAGCCCAAGCGCCACGAAATAGGCCGGCGGCAGGGAGGCGATGAGTCCGGCCCCGCCGATCAGGACGGGATTGACCTGGGTCATGCTCCAGACGCCGAGGGCCAGGGCGGCCGCGGCGGCCGCAGCCAAGGCGCCGACGTGCCACGACGGGGTCAGTCCAAGGTTGCGGTGTGTGGGCGGTTTGGCGCCGCCGACGTGCGTATGCCCATGGGTCTCCTGCCGGTGGGCGCCGTGCTCCGGGAGGCTGGTTGCCGTTTCGCGTATCATCATTTCTCGATTCAGGTCGGCTGGTGGCGCGCCGCTGAGGGAATCTCGCCCGCGGTGGTGGCGGACTTCGCTCGGGTCAGAACGATCAGGCGCCGGGCGGCGATCAGCGACGCCGTCGCCTGGGCAACGGCCCAGAGGACGGAGATGCCAGTGAGGCCATATTGCTGGGCCACGGCCACGGCGGGTGCCACGACCAGGATGGCGGCCAGGGTGGCGACTACCGTGGATTCCACGAGCCGCCCTTGGGCCCGGCACAGCCCGTAGTAGACCTGGGTCACGCAACTCAGGAGCAGTGCCGGCACGAGTACAGGAAGAAGGACCCACGCGGACGCGTACTGCGGTCCGAGGAAGCCCAGAAGCAGCGGCCCGGCCACTATCAATATCAGCCCGGCCACGAGAGTCAACAGGAAGCTGGCCCGCAGCGCGGAGGCGACGAGGCCCGGCCGCGCCCGCGTTCCCGCGAGGGCCGTTTGCAGCGTAAATCCGGCAGACTGCGGCACAAAGAACACCGCCGAGGCCATCATCCACACCATGTACCAGGCGGCCGTAGGGGCCGGACCCAGAGTGGCTGCAACGATGAGCGGGAGCAGGTAGCCGGGTGCGCGGTCGGCGAGCATGAGGGCGTGGTTGGGAAGTCCCGGCTTCAGGAGCTTCAGGGCCGAGCGCACCCGCAGTCCGTGTTTCCAGTCCGGGGACACCTTGGCCCGGCGCAGCTGTCGCAGGCCTACGAGGACGCTGGCCAGCGCCCCGGCGGCAACAGCGCCCACAACCACTTCCACGTCGCGGAGTCCGACGGCGAATGCGGCGGCCAGGAAGGCGAGCTGGACCAGGCTCTGCACGAGACTCCTGACCAGCGCGCGGTCGGCCCGTTCCTGGGCCACGCCCACGTGGTCAAGCTGGTACGCGCTGGCGGCCAGGAGCGCCGTGGCCAAGAAAAGTACCGTGACCAGGGGGTCGACCCACGCCTCGCCCACACCCGTGCCGAGCCAATTCGTGATGCCAACCAGCAGGCCCGCGCCCAGCAGGGAAAACGCAGCGACGGTAAGCAGGCTTGTGGCGATGAGGCGCCGGCCGCCATCACTTTCCGCGGGAAGGAGCGTCAGCGTGGCGGGCCCGACGCCGAGCATCCCCAACTGCACGGTCAGGAGCGCCGCCGACACCACAGCGGAACTGAGACCTATTTGGGCAGGCGGCAGCACGAGGGCCGCCAGCGCCCAGAACAGGAAGCCCGTCACCATGGGGGCGATCCTCGCCGCGGCCAGCCAGGCCGCGTTCCCTCCGACTGACATGGGCTTATGGGCCGGCCGCAGGAGTTCGCCGAACATGGCGCGGTAGTTGTAGAGGAGGAAGCCCATCCAATACGGCAGGAAACGCGGTGCCCGGAGCAGGGACAGGCCCACACCCCTCACGGTGGCAAGCAGTGGCAGAATCACCAGCCAGAGGTGGCCCGTGTGTTTGCGGACCGTCCGGGCCGTCCCGGCCCCGTCCTGGAGCCACTGGTCGCGGGCGTAGTCGAACGTGTCGTCGAACCGGTGCCTGACCATCACGGAATCGGAGACGCCGAGCCGGTAGCCGGCCTGCTCCAGCCGGATCCTCAGCTCCACGTCTTCCCCGGAGCGGAAGTCGTCGTCGAACCCGACGCCGAGCAGCACGTCGCGGCGCATCAGTGTGGCACTGACGCCGAACCATTTGCGCACCCGGCTGTGGTTGTGGTGCCAGGCCAGCGCGGCACCCCAGTATCCGGGGCCGTCGGCTTCGCTGGCCAGCCCGAATTGCAGGCCGTCGTAGTCGCCGGACTCGAATTCGCTCAGCAGCCGGGGCAGGCTTTTGGGCGGAAGGACGACGTCGGCGTCGATCAGGGCGACAACCTCACCGGTGGCGCTTCGGGCGCCGAGCATCCGTGCGGCCGGCAGGCCGCGTCCTTCGTCGGAGATGACGGTTGCCCCGCACTCGCGGGCGATGGCGGCGGTGTCATCCGTCGAGCAGCCATCGATGACGATCATTTCGTGCGGATGCTGGCTGCGGATCGACTCAAGGCACTCGCCCAGCCACGCTGCGGCATTGCGCGCCGGAACGACAACTGACACCTTCAGATCGCTCACGTGGACTCGCCTCACTCATCCAGTTTTGAACGGACCAGATTCGCGATGTAGTCAGATGCCTGGTCCGCAGACCATGCGGCCGGCAGCCGGAGCAGCCAGCAGGGAACGTCCTCCAGGGCCCGGCGGACCACGGCTGCCTTCTGCCCGAAATGCTCCTCCAGGGGGACCAGGCTGGTGGCGCCGAGGGCCTCGACGAGCCGCCGCGACACCATGGGCAGTTCCGAATGGAAGTTGCCTACGACCCGGGACGTCATCCATTCCGCGCTTCGCGCTTCCAGCCGGGCATCCGCGCCGTCGAACCGCTCGAGGAAGATGGCCAGCTGTGCCGGCGCCGCCGATGAAATCCGCTGTGCCCCGAAGACATGCTCCGGCTGCACCATGCGGTGCTCGGGGGACCAGCGCCGGGTGAAGGCGGCGGTTTTCGGGTAGCGGACAATGACCGGATGGACCGCCGTCGCCAGGTGGGCGACCGGCGTGGTCAGCCATCCGGGGGCCAGGGGCTTGCGCGTCCCCCGGAACATGTCCGGGTAGATGGCGCGGTGGTGGGGCTTGATGAACATCGGTTTGGCGTAGCCCATGAGCATGCCGCCGGCGCCCATGAAGGCCCAGTCATCCGCCATGAAGCGCACGTCGCGCATGGCCACCAGCTTCGCCACCGTGCTGGTCTTCCCGACCCCGCCCCAGGCCGGCAGAAGCACCCCGGAGCCGCGGAAATCCACTACCGCGGCATGGATCATGGCCGTCTCCTCCTGGACGCACAGCCTGTCCAGCAGCGGAATCACGGAGGTCAGGAGCTCGCCGGCGCCCTCGATCCGGTACCCGTCCTTTGTCTCGATGATCTGGACCCGGTCCGCCGGAATGTAGAGCGATTCCCCGGTGAACCGGTAGGCATCCTCCGCGTGGGACTGGCTGGAAACCGGCGATATCTTCGCGCCGATGGTGATCCGCCGTGGCGCGGCGGAGGTCCCCAGGAACGGGGCGAGCATGTCCCGCAGCTGCGGTTCGCCAGGCGTCCCGGCCTCGACATCGATGCCCACGATCCCGTGGACATCGAAGGAGGCGCCGGGAGAGGCGTCGATCGGCTGTTTCACGTCGCGTTCAGGCTGGCTCATGATCCAAGCTTTCTGGGGTCGGGTTACAGCGGTCGGGTGGTTCGGGGTGCAGGGGGCGCAGGTGCTGCGCCGGGCGGTCTGCGGGGACGGGCTCGTAGGCTGCACGGTTCACTGGACTTCCCTCCAAGGCTCTTCCGCCGACGCCGTGGCCGCTTTCACGGGCGAGGGCGCGGCCGGCAGGCGGCGCCCTCGGACGTAGCCGGTGGCCGTGGCTGCGAGCACGGCGATGATGGTTGCCGCCCGGCCGAGTCCGGCAGGGTCGCCGCCGCCGAGCCAGCCGCGGATTCCGGCGAACACCGCCCGTGGCAGGACCTGCCGGACATAGCGCCGTTCAGGGCCCAGCGCGCGCTTGTGGCCAACCACCCGGCTGACCTGCGCCTTGGAAATCCCTTCGCCCCAGGAGCGCGCGAGCATGTAGCGCAAGGTGCCGCGCTCTGCCGGCACATGGTGGTGCACCAGGGCTGCGGGTTCATAGACAACCCGTGATCCGGGAGCCCCGATTACCGCGCGGATGCACAGTTCGGTCTCTTCGCAGCCCAGCGGGACGGCGTCCTGGCGCCCCAACGCTGTGTTGAAGCCGCCGACACGGTCCAGGACATCGGCCCGGAAGGACATGTTTGCGCCAATGACATTGCGGACTTCGGCGGCAACTTTGGGCATTCCCCGGTAGGTGCAGCCAACAATCCAGTCGAGCTCGTTGGCGAAGTGGCCCGGCCGGCCCGTTTCCCAGAGCGGTTCCACCCGGCCGCCCACCGCAAGGACGTCGGGATCGTCGTACAAGGCTGCGAGCCGCTCGAGCCAGTCCGGCTCGGCTTCGGCGTCGTCATCGAGGAAGGCCACGATCTCTGCCTTGGCGATTCCGGCGCCCGTGTTGCGGGCGCCGGAGAGGCCCTTGGGGCCGGTGTTTTCGACTATGACGGCGTCGGGGACGGTGAAGATCAGCCGTTTGTACAAGTCCACGTTGTAGTCGACGACGACGATCGTCTGCTTGGGCGGGACGGTCTGGGTGCGGACCGAGTCCAAGGCGCCCATCAGCCTGTCCCACCGGTCCTCCGAGTAGGAGCATATGACCACGGATACTGCCGGGAAGCTGGAGTGTCCGGACATCCTATTCGCCTGCCCGTACGCCCAGGACGCTGCTGGGATCGGTGGGAACGTGGGGGAATACCGCGCTGGGGTACTTGTACTTGACTCGACGCAGGGCCTCGGGGCGGGCACCGGCTGTCGGGGCCTCCCAGCTCACGCGCTCGCGGGCAAGGGTGCGGAGAACCCGCCAGCCGTCCCGGAACGTGTGCAGGTTCGACTGGCCGGAGATGCGGGACAGCTCATGGCTGGGAACCTCGGCAATGCGAAGGCCTGCCCTGGAGGCCCGGACAATCAGTTCGGTTTCGATCTCGAACCCGTCGGACTCCAGTTCCAGAATGTCAACGCATTCGCGGCGGAGGGCAATGTAGCCGTAGCAAAGGTCCGAGTAGTCGCTGTGGAGGACGGCATTGGCGAGCCCCGTGAGCATCTTGTTCCCCCCGCTGCGCAGCCAGGTGAGATCGTCGGAGCCGCCGCCCGTCACATAGCGGGAACCTTTGACGAAGTCGTATTCATGCTGGAGCGGAGTCACCAGCCAGCCGATCTCCTGGGGGTCCATGCTGCCGTCGCCGTCCAGCATGACGATGATGTCGCCGGAGGCGGCGGCAAATCCGGCCCGCACGGCGTTTCCTTTGCCGGGGCGGGGCTCGGCCACCACCACCACGTCCAGGCGCATGGCCCGCGCGACATCAACTGTGCCGTCCAGGGAACGGCCATCAACAATTACCACCTCATCTACATAGGAGGGCATACGCCGCAGAACCCACGGCAAGTTCATCGCCTCGTTCAACGTGGGAATTACCACACTGACCGAGGGATTTGCCGGCGGGGGCGTCGTTTGGGGGCGCACGTTTGGCTTGAGATTCGGGATGGACACTGGCCTCACCACTCAATGACGTATTCTGCTCGTCCCAATTGCAGCGCTCTCCGACCTCCTCAAAACCGGAAATAGACCCGATGCTGACGCTGAACAATTGTGGACAACTTAGTGATTTACCCCAGGCTTAAAGTTTGGTCATGCCACCTTGCATTAACCTTGGATTAACTTGAAAATTCAAGTAAAAAGGGTGGGAACCTGTTGATCCACGGCGGCCTGCGTGCGACACTGGCCGAATGCGGACGCGCGTTATGCGGGGGTGCGTGCCGGCGGGCCGCCGGCGTCTCCACACGCTTTGGTTCAGGCTGGTTCCCGCCATGGTCCTGGGATCCGTGCTGGCGCTGGCCGGGTGCGCCGCGGATGTGGCTCCCCGGGGCGAGCGGCCGCTGTTCACGTCCGTCTCGGCGTCGCCGGCCGGCCCGTCGACCGATGCCGGCACAGGGCCTCAGCTTGGACTCCAGTCGGGTCTGCCGACAGGTTCCCCGGAAGGGGGTGCCGCCGGCGCATCCACCCCTGCGCCAATGCCCGGACCAGCGTCCCGGCCTGCCCAGACCTCAGCACCGCTTCCGGTCCGGACCACGGATGTCACCATGTCGGGTGACCTGCCCGGATGGCGGAACGTCTTTGTCGAGGACTTCTCCAAGGGTGACGTCCCTTTGGGCTCCTTCCCCGGACCGCTCTACAAGGACCGGTGGAGTGCCGGGTACAAGGACGGAACACCGGATACGGATGGACAGGTCAGCGGCGGTAAATCCGGCTACTACCCGTCGAAAGTCCTGAGCGTCAAAAACGGGGTGCTGGACTGGTTCATGCATTCAGAAAACGGGATCTTCATGGGCGCCGCGCCCACTCCCAAATTCCTGAACGCCAGCAAGAATCCCCCGAGGGCCAACAGCATGCTGTACGGCCGCTACTCGGTCCGGTACAGGGGAGATGCCATGCCCGGCTTCAAGACCGCGTGGCTCCTGTGGCCGGATAGCGGGATCTGGCCGCGGGACGGCGAGATCGATTTCCCCGAAGGCGACATGGGAGCAATCCTTACGGCCGCGGCGCATTTCATGTCCTTGGACCCAAAGCGTTTCGAACAGTTCTTTTCCAACAAAGTGTCCACGGACTGGCACGTGGCCACGACAGAGTGGACGCCCGGGCGCGTGGAGTTCTTCATTGACGGACGATCCATAGGTGCGAGCACGACGGACGTGCCGTCGACGCCAATGCATTTCATCCTGCAGACCGAGTCCTGCCTGCCCATGTGTCCACGTCCCGAAACGCAAGGCCACGTGTACCTGGACTGGGTCAGCATCTGGGTACCGGCCTGAGGCGCTGGGAACGCTGCCGGGAGGCGAGCTCATCAGCTGTGGCCGTGACATCAAGCGTCCCGAAGGCCGGGTCCTGGTTCTTTCCGGTCGTGCTGGCGAAGTAGGGCATCTACGGATCATCCGATCTGACGTTGTGCCAGCGTCAGGGCCGCTCGGACCTAGCCCGGGACGGGCTTCCTCGTTAGCATGCAGGAAGGGGAACACCCCGATCGCTTGGCGGGACCGGCCCGCCCCCGCTCGAAGGAGACCGTTGTGACTCTGCCCGAAGGTTTGACCCCCGGAGTGTGGATGCTGGACATGTCCCACAGTGAAGTCGGTTTCAGCGTCCGCCATGCGGGCATCAGCAAGGTCCGCGGCCGGTTCAACGAGGCCACCGCCGAGGCGCATCTGCGCGAGTCGCTGGCAGATGCAAGCCTGCACGCCACGGTCAAGACCGCCAGCTTCGATTCGGGCGACGCCAACCGCGACGGCCACGTCCGCGGCCCCGACTTCTTCGATGTCGAAAAGTACCCCGACATGACTTTTCGGGCCACCGCGATCAGGGGCGCCGGGGATGACTACGTGTTGACCGGCGACCTCACGATCCGCGGCGTCACCAAGCCTGTCGAACTCGAAGTCGAGTTCACCGGCGTCGCGGTGGATCCCTTCGGCGCCACGCGGGCCGGATTCAGCGCTGAGGCAGACATCAGCCGAAAGGAATTTGGCTTGACCTGGAACGCCGCCCTCGAGGCAGGCGGCCTGCTGGTCAGCGACAAGGTAAAGATCAATGTTGAGGCAGCAATGGTCAAGCAGGCCGACGCCTAAGCCCTGGAAAGTCCGACGTGCACCCGGTGTCCCCTAACTGGGGCCGGCTTCGGAGGGAGGGAGGCGAAAATCAGGGATCTTTCCGGGTGAACCACTAAGCCGAATGTCAGTCCTACGGGCGAGAATGAAACCATGAAGACACTCCTGAACATCATCTGGCTGCTCTTTGGCGGCCTGTGGCTGGCCCTTGGGTACTTCCTGGCCGGCGTTGTCTGCTGCATGCTGGTCGTCACCATTCCGTGGGGGCTGGCCTCGTTCCGCATCGCGTCCTACGCCTTGTGGCCCTTCGGTCGCATGGTGATCGACAAGCCCGGCGGAAACGGCATATTTGCCCTGGTGGGAAACGTTATCTGGCTGGTTGTGGCAGGCATCTGGATCGCGATCGGGCACATCATCACGGCCTTCGCCATGGCCATCACGATCATCGGCATCCCGCTGGCGATCGCCAACCTCAAGCTCATCCCGGTCTCGCTGATGCCGCTCGGGAAACAGATCGTCCCGAGCAATACGCCGTACGTAACCGCCTACAGGCCCGGCCGACGCTAGCGCGGCGGCGCAGCCCCGGGGGTCGAAGCCGCGTCCCCTGTCAGTCCAAGCAATCCGAGGGAGAGGACCATGAGCGAACCGGCGTCCGGGGACACGGACCTCATGCTTGTCATTGTGCGCGAGTTCAGGGCCCCGGTCCGGGGTGTGTGGTCCGCGTTGACGGACCCGGACGAGGCTCCGCAGTGGTGGGGTCCGCGCGGCTTCCACGTTCCGCGGGAGAGCGTCGATACGGACCTTGAGGTCGGTGGCCTGTACCGCGCCTGCATGATCCAGGACAGTACGGGGCAGCAATTTTGGTGGGGCGGGGTGCATACCGATATTGAGCCGCCGCACCTCTTGGTCTTCACCCATGCCTGGGACAGGCCGGACGGCACCCGCGGCTTCGAGACCGAGGTGACGATCCGGTTGGAGGAGGTCGACGGCGGCACCCAGATGACCTTCACCCAGGGACCGTTCGACTCTGCGTCCAGCCGCGACCGCCACGGCGAAGGATGGCGTGAATCGTTCGACCGCCTGGCGAATCACCTCAGCGTTGCCGCCTGAGCATTACCGGCCGCCGGAGAGCGAGGTGGTCGCTTTTCACGCGAGTTCGCCCTGCAGGTTCCGGCGGGCCGCCTCCAGCCACAGCCCGCGGGCCCGGTCCGTATGGAAGAGCGGATCCAGCTGCAGCAGCCGGCGGACGACGGCGGCGCGGCCGGTGGCGAAGTCGGCGTCGCCGATGTGCGCGAAGTCTTCCCTGACGGCGGCCAGATAACGGGCGTAGGCTTCCGGGTCGCCGCCGAGGACGGAGAGGTCGGCGTCGCTGAGCAGGGCACCGGCGTCGTCTCCGGGCTCCGGACAGTGGTCCGCGGTCAGCAGGACCAGGCGCGCCACTTCGTCCACCTCGGCGGCCGGCAGGCCGGCATGCCGGAGCCGGTCTTCGGCCAGCCGCGCCGATTCCGCTTCGTCCTCTCCCGCGATGCCGCGGTAGACGGCATCGTGGAACCATGCAGCCAGCAGTACTGCTCGGGGCGGATCGGACGGATCGCAGAGCAGGTCCAGGGCCTCCAGTACAGCCAGCAGGTGGGTGCGGCCATGGTACTTCCGGTGCTCCTCGCCCCAGCGGTCCAGCAGATCAAGGAAAAGGGCGTCGTGGCCCGGCAGCGCCTCATTCCAGCGGTTCAGCAGGGGGATCCTGAGGGCCTTGCCGCGCCGGCGGGCCGGGATCCGCAGGCCGCTGGCGATCAGTTTGCGGACCAGCACCCGGCCCTCCACAGGGATGGCACCGGCCGCCACGAGGGCCGCATAGCGGTCCTCGGCGACGTCGTAGTGGTCGCCGTCGAAGGCACGGCCGGAGATGCCGGCGGCCGCGGCAAACGCGTGCAGCTCCTCAAGCGAGCTGTCCGAGACGAGGTGCGAGAAGTGCGTTCCGTGGGCAGGCCAGAGGGGCGGATCGACGTAGACGGCCATGGAGGAAGTCTAGCGCCGCCCGCTGACGCCGACGCGGGCCGGCGTCGGGCGGGTGCGGGCTGTCGCCGGCCGGGTGCGGGCTCGGGTGCGGGGCGCGGGGTCACACAGCGACGGAGGGGCGGATGTTCTGGTTGCCGTGGAAAACATTCCCGGGGTCAAACTCGCGTTTCACGTTTGCCAGCCGGGCGTAGTTGTCCTCGCCGAAAGCTGCCCGGACGCGGTCCTGGCCCTCGTTGCCGATGAAGTTCAGCCACACGCCTCCGGTCGCGTAGGGGGCTATGTCCTGGCGGAACCGCTTGACCCACGCTTTCGCCTCCTGCCCGCCCTGCGGAGTGTCACCGAGGCCGAAGGGGTGGCTCACCCAGCTGGCGTTCCGGTTCAGCAGCGGGGTGGCGGCCGCGGCGGGCCCGCTCACGGCCCCGCCCCAGTGGGCTATCAGCTGCTGGGAACTTGGTCCCGGGAGGTTCCGGGCCGAGTCGATGATGACGTCCAGGGCGCCGTCGGAAAGTTCGTCGTGATAGTCAGCGCTCCAATAGTTGTACTTGCCCGGCGGGTCGTCGAGGGAACACTGGAAGCCGGCGTAGTCCGTGTCCTCCACCAGGTCCACCGCAGGCCCAAGCTCCCGGTAGGCCTCGGCATGTTCCTTGCCCTCCGCGGGGTCGCCGGCGAAGACGTACACCATGCACACCACCATCTTGCCCACCAGGTTCGCGGGCACAAATGGCTCCGCCGGCGCGATCGCGTAGATGAGGGCGGCGGACTCCTCGTTGGGCGCCGCAAGCGCCAGTTCCCGGTAGCCGCGGCTGATTTCCTCGGCCGCGTCCCCCGGCCACATCAGCAGGCCGGCGTGCACTTTTGGCCCGAGCTGGTGCAGGCCGAAGGTGAAGGACGTGGCGACGCCGAAGTTCCCGCCGCCTCCGTGCAGGGCCCAGAACAGCTCGGGATTCTCCCGGGCGCTGGCCGTCACCCGCTCACCGGCGGCCGTGACCAGGTCCACGGAGACGAGGTCATCGCAGGCGAAGCCGAAGGCGCGCTCGAGCCAGCCGGATCCGCCCCCGAGCGTGAAACCGGCGAGACCCGTCGTGGAGACGCGCCCGCCGGTGATGGCGAGCCCGTACTCCTGGGTGGCGCGGTCAAACTCCCCGCAGGTGAGGCCTGCACCCACGGTGGCCGTGCGGGCCTCCAGGTCCACCCGGGCGGATTTCATCGTACGAACGTCGACTACAAGACCGCCGTCGTTCAACGACATGCCGGCCACAGAATGGCCGCCCGCGCGTACGGCGACGTCGAAGCCGTGTGTCCGCGCATACGCCAAGGCCTCGGCCACTTCTGCCGCGTCGGCGCATGGGGCAATGACGGCCGGACGGCGGTCGATCATTGCGTTGAAGAGTCTTCGAGTTTCGTCGTATTCCGGGTGACCCGGCCTGACCCACTTCATGGCAGTGCTCCCTCCGTGACCGCGGCTCCGCCCCACTTTCCGAGCTTACGACCGTGCACCGGATGTGGCTATGGCGTTCTGTTTGGCAGGCGGCGCGGCAGCGATGCCCGGGGTCCCTGGCGCCTCCTCGGTCTCCGGCCAGGTGTGCCAGCTGGTGTCCTGGCGGGCGCCAAGGTGGGGCGTCCTGATTGGGTGTCGGCGTGAGGCGCCAGCGGGTTTAATCGCGGGGGTTAGTCGCGGGCGGCGCGGACCGGATGCTGGCTAACGATGGAAACCCGGTTGAAAGCGTTCATGGTGATGGCCAGCCAGCTGACGGCGGAAAATTCCTCGGCCGAAAGGTGCCGCCGGGCCTGTGCGCCGTCGTGGTCTCGGGCCCGGGCGTCAGAGATGCTGGTGATGGCCTCGGCCAGGGTCAGGGCTGCCCGTTCCTTTTCGGAGAACAGTGTGGTGTCCCGCCAGGCCGAGAGGACAGCCAGCCGCTGGGCCGACTCGCCATTCTTGACAGCATCGCCCACGTGCATGTCCAGGCAATAGGCGCAGCCGTTGATCTGCGAAATGCGGACGTTGAGCAGTTCGATCAGCGTCCCGTCCAGCCCGGCCTCGGCGGCGGCTTCCTTGGCTTTCAGGCCCAGCCCGTTGAGTGCACGCCACGCCGCCGGATGCTCCTTGTCCAGGAAGACACTCCGGTGGTCAGGATTCTGCGGTGCGGCCGTCTCAGTCATGGATTCCACAATACCGATGAGCTTCGGTCCGACTCGGAGCGTCGTGTGACAGTTTTGTCAAATGTGTGACAAGGTGTGGGAGTGGGAGTTTTTGGTTCGGTGGCCGGTTCCTTGGGGGACCCGGCCATCGAACCGCTCTTTCAGGGCCGGGGCTTCGCCCCGCTGAGCCCCGCCATGCTTGGCCAATCCGAGCTTCGCCAATTCCGCTGTGGCACATGCCCAGTTTTGGGAGCCGCCGTAGGACATGTCCAGTGGTCACGCCTGGTTGCGGGGGACATGTCCAGCCTTCAGGC
This sequence comes from Arthrobacter sp. 2MCAF15, assembly GCF_052115605.1. Lineage (NCBI taxonomy): Bacteria > Bacillati > Actinomycetota > Actinomycetes > Micrococcales > Micrococcaceae > Arthrobacter > Arthrobacter sp. 2MCAF15. The sequence continues at coordinate 112,351 of NZ_JBFRGZ010000009.1, forward strand.
CAGGGAATGGGCAGAAGGGGATTATGTCCATCGGTGCGCGCCAAAGGCGGGCATGTCCGTGGCGTCATATGGAAGCGCAAACCGCAGTGGCAGCGCGGGAAACGCTGGAAACCGGGGAGTCGCGGGAAATAGCCCGGGCTAGTTCAGCCCCCGCCGCGTGCATGGCGTCCGGGTTGCCGGCCACAATGATGCCGGCAAAGCTGCCGGCGTCGGCGCCGAGATCGGGGTCCACCGATCCCACCACCGCGTACACGGGTATGTCGGCGGCGCGGGCCAGGATGGCGGCGATGATCTTGCCCTGTCCGGTCTGGGAATCCAGCCGGCCCTCGCCGACCACCACGGCGCTGCTCGCGGCCAGTCGCGCGTCGAACCCCAACAAATCCAGCACATAGTTGGCCCCTGACACCAGGCTGGCACCGTAGCGTGCCCACATGCCGCCGGAGAACCCGCCGGCCGCGCCGGTCCGGTCCATCAGACGGGGATCGCGGCCGTACTCGGCGGCGAAGCGTTCCGCCTGCAGCTCGAGCCGGCGGGTCAGGTCGGCAACTAGGGCCGGACCGGCGCCCTTCTGCGGACCGAACACCCGGGCGGCGTCGGAAAAACGCGTTGTGACGTCGCTCAGGATCACGATCTCGGCGCCGCGGAGGCCGCCGCGCTCCTCGATCGCAGCGATGGCCCCGGCGCCGCCGTCGGTCGTGGCGGACCCGCCGGCCGCGACCAGCAGCCGGCGGGCCCCGAGCCGGACGGCCTCCGCCATGAGCACGCCGGTGCCGTAGGTGCTGGCGGCGGTTGGGTCCCGGTCCCCGGCCGTGGGCAGGTTGAGACCGCTGGCAAAGGCCAGCTCGACGACGGCGGTGCCGTCGGCGGCCAGGGCGATGGCGGCGTCGACGGCGTCACCCCACGGACCCACCGTGCCCACGCGGACCGGGCGGGCGTCCAGGCCCCTGACCAGGACCTCAAACGTTCCCTCGCCGCCGTCGGCCACGGGGAGTTCGACGGCGGCGGCGCCGGCCGAACGGATCCCGCCGGCAATGTGCGCCGCGACCTGCGCCGCCGTGAAGGTGCCCTTGAAGCTGTCCGGGGCCACGAGGATGCTCACGTGCTCAGAAACCCACCTTGTCCCGGCCCTTAAGCTGCAGCATTTGCCGCGCCTCGTCCGGTGTGGCGACCTCGAAGTTGAGGGCTTCCAGGATGGTGCGGATCCGGGTGACCTGTTCGGCGTTGGACGCGGCGAGTTGCCCCGGCCCTATCCAGAGCGAGTCCTCCAGGCCCACCCGGACGTGCGAGCCCATGGCCGCGCCGATCGTGGCGAGCGGCATCTGGTTCTTGCCGGCGCCCAGGATGGACCACTCGTAGTCCTCGCCCAGCAGCCGGTCCGCGGTGCGGCGCATGTGCATGAGGTCCTCGGGGTGGGCGCCGATGCCGCCGAGCAGGCCGAATACGGACTGGACGAACAGCGGGCCCCTGGCAAGTCCGCGGGCATGGAAGTGGGCCAGGTTGTTCAGGTGCGAGATGTCGTAGCACTCGAACTCGAAGCGGGTGCCGTTCCGGTTGCCGATGCCCAGGATGGTCTCGATGTCCTGGAAGGTGTTCTTGAAGACCAGGTCGCGGCTCTTCTCGAGCCCCTCGCGTTCCCAGTCGTGGCCGAACTCGGTGAAGCGCTCCAGCATCGGGTACAGCCCGAAGTTCATCGAGCCCATGTTCAGCGAGGCGAGCTCGGGCTTGAACAGTGCTGCCGGCTGCATCCGCTCCTCGACGCTCATGTGCGGCGAGCCGCCGGTGGTGATGTTGATGACGGCGTCGGTGTTGAGCTTGAGTTTGTCCAGGATCGGTGCGAAGTGCTCCGGGTCCTGTGAGGGGCGGCCGTCCCTGGGATCGCGGGCGTGCATGTGCACAATGGCGGCGCCGGCCTCGGCGGCGCCGATCGCGGCGTCGGCGATCTCGTCCGGGGAGACGGGCAGGTGCGGGGACATGGACGGGGTGTGGATGGCGCCGGTGACGGCGCTGGTGATGATGACTTTGCGTGCAGCAGCCATGGGTGTCGCTCCTCGGGGATCAGTAGAGTTTTTCGGTGTTGCCGTCGACGGCGAGGGCCTGGCCGTTGACGTTGCGGGCCAGGTCGCTGGCCACGAAGACGGCCATGTTGGCGATGTCCTCGGCCTCGATGAGCCGGCCGAGCGAGGACTGGTGGTGGTAGAGCGCGGACACCTCGTCCGCCGGCTGGCCGAGCATTTCGGCCTTGGCATTGATGACCGCGTCGATCCGGGGGCCGTTGACGGCGCCGGGGCAGATGGCGTTGACCCGGATCCGGTCCGGGCCGAGTTCGATCGCAAGGGTCTTGGTGAGCCCGACGACGGCCCACTTCGACGCCGAGTAGGCACTGCGGCCGGCCATGCCCAGCCGCCCGGCGGCCGAGGACAGGTTCACGATCGAGGCGCCGTTGCCCTCGCGCAGCAGGGGCAGGGCGTGTTTGATGCAGAAAAACTGGCCGTGGATGTTGACGTCGAAGGTCGCCTTCCACGCCGCGGCGTCGATGGATTCCAGGGGGCCGGTTGGCCCGGCGATGCCGGCATTGTTGACCAGGACATCCAGGCCGCCCAGTTCTTCCCGGACCGTTGCCATGAGGGCGCGGACCTGCCATTCGTCGGAGACGTCGCTGACGGCGGCCGCGAGGCCGTTGACGCGGGCCTTCTCGACGGCGTCGGGGTCAATATCGGTGACGAAGACGGCGGCGCCGAGTTCCCGGAACCTGTTGGCGATGGCCAGGCCGATGCCGTTGGCTCCGGCGGTGACCAGGACGCGTTTGGCGGTGAAATCCATGGGTATTCCTTGCAGTCAGAGGGTGTGCGGGCCCGTTCCGGACGCGCGGCGGGGCGCGTCCGGGACGGGCGGTGGTCCGTGGGTCAGTGGGCGGCCGGGACAGCCGCGGGCTTCTCCGTGCCGCGCTTGAGCAGCAGGGACAGCAGCGCGCCGATGATGCACATGGCCACGATGAACCACAGCCCGGACAGCTTGGAGCCGGTGGCGTCCTGCATGAAGCCCATGACGTAGGGGCCCAGGAAACCGCCGCAGAGGCCGATGGTGTTGACGAAGGCGATGCCGCCGGCGAGGGCGGCGCCGCTGAGCCGGGTGGCCGGGTAGGTGAAGAGGATCGGCTGCAGGGCGAAGAAATTGAAGGCGGCGAGGCAGAAGCCGATCATCCCGAGCAGGGGACCGCCGACGGCACCCAGCGCGAAGCCGGCGACGATGCCGGTCATGGTTCCGGTGACCAGCATCCGGGAGCGGCGGCCGTCCGTGGCGAAACGCGGGACCAGCAGCGCGCCGGCCGCGGAGAAGATCCAGGGGATGGCCGTCAGCAGGCCGATCTGCAGCGGGCTGAGCTTTCCGTACGTGCCGATGATGGAGGGCAGGAAGTAGGACAGGGCGTAGACGGCGATCTGGTGGGTGAAGTAGACGCCGACGACGAGGAGGATCTGCTTGTCCTTAAGGACATCGCGGAGCCGGTGGTTGCCGGAGGCCTCGGCGCCGGCAGATTCCTCGGCGGCGATGCGGGCCTCAAGATCGGCCGCTTCCTCGGCAGTCAGGAATGGTGCCTGGCTGGGGCGGTCCGGGAGTTTTTTCCAGACGACGTAGGCGAGGACGCACGCCGGGAGGCCCTCGACAAGGAACATCCACTGCCAGCCGTGCAGGCCGCCGAGCCCGTCCATGGTCAGCAGCAGACCGCCCAGGGGGGCGCCGACGATGTTGGCGATGGAGACGCCGAGCAGGAACATTCCGTTGGCCTTGGCGCGGTCCTTGACCACGAACCACTGGGTCAGGAAGTACATGACGCCCGGGAAGAGTCCGGCCTCGGCGACGCCGAGCAGCATCCGCATGATGTAGAAGGACCATTCGCCCTGGACGAAGGCCATGCCGGCGGAGATGATGCCCCAGGTGATCATGATCCGCATGATCCAGAAGCGGGCACCGACCTTGTGCATGATCAGGTTGGACGGGATCTCGGACAGGGCGTAGGTCAGGAAGAAGAGCCCGGCGCCGATGCCGTAGGCGGTGGCCGAGATGCCGAGGTCGATCTCCAGCCGGTCCTTGGCCATGCCGATGTTGGTGCGGTCCAGGAAGGCCATGATGTAGGCGCCGATCAGCAGCGGCATGACGCGGCGTAGGATCACGCCGTTGATTTCCTGCGGTGTGCGCATCTTCTTTGGTGCGGATACAACTGACATGGGTCGGGGTCCTTGGGTCGGTGGTCGGGGTCGGTGGCCGGGGCCGGTGGTCAGAACGGGCGTGCGGAAGTCAGGCGACCGGGAGCAGTGCGGCCGCGGCGGGGCACACGGAGCCGTCGTCGTGACGGACTGGCGTGGAATGGTGGGCGTGGATGGGCGGATGCGGGGGACTGGCCGTGGCCGGCCCGGCCGGCGTGTGGCCGCCGGCGTGGGCGTCTTCGGTGCGGCGCCCGGCCTCAGATGTCCGGCGGCGTGCAGCCGCACGTCCGCCCGACGTGCAGGCGGTGCCGGCACACTTTCGAGGTGTAGGAGGCGGAAGGGGAATCGATGCGTTTGAGCAGCATGGCGAAGGCCTCGTTGGCCATTTCCTGCTGCGGTTGGACAATGCTGGTCAGGTTGATCAGCCCGGAGCGGCTGTGCGGCAGACCGTCACAGCCGGCGACGGCGACGTCCTCCGGGATGCGCAGGCCGCGCGACAGGGCGTATTCCATGACGCCGATGGCAAGTTCGTCGCTGCCGCACACCACGGCCTGGGGCGGAGTTCCGGCGGAAAACAGCCGTTCCGCTGCCAGCCGGCCGCCCTCGTTGTTGACCCTGGTGCTGATCTTCCGGTCGCCGCTGATGGTGATGCCGGCTGCGGCGGCGGTGCGGACAAACGCCTGTTCACGGGCCAGGGAGGCGGTCGAGAATCGGGGCCCCACAACGGTGGCGATCTCGGTGAAGCCGTGGCTGAGCATGTGCTGCATCAGCGTGGAGGCGGCGGCGTCGTCGTCGATCCCGACAAAGTCCGAATCGAGGAAGTCCGCCCGCCGGGACAGGCACACGTAGGGGATCCGGGCCGCCCTCAGGGTGCGGAGCGCGGTGGCGTCGTCCCGGAGCGAGGCGGCCAGGATGATGCCGTCCACGTTGCGGTGCGCCAGTGTGGAGGTGACCTGGGCGAGGACCTCCGGATCGTCCTGGGTGGTGGCGACGAAAACTTCGTAGCCGGACTCCGCCGCGGCCGTGATGACGCCCTGCGCCCAGCGCGGAAACATCGGATTGATGATGTTCGGCAGGATCAGCCCGATGACCCGGGTCCGCTGCGGGTCTGTTGACTGCGAGGGCTTACGGGGCCTGAAGCCGAGCTCGTTCGCCACATGGATGATGTGGCGCCGGGTTTCCGGCGAGACGCCGCCCTTGCCATTGAGGACATAGGAGACCGCAGCCGAGGAGACCCCGGCGGCCCGTGCCACCGCGGCGGCCGAAACCGGTCCAACACGGCCGTCCATCGTGGCGCTTGCGGCGTGTTCGTGCATGTCCGGCCCTCCTTCGTGTCGGTTCGAGTTGCTGTGACCCCAGTTACAGTAAGGAGCCTGCCGATCGTTAAGCAACGTTAAGTGACTGGTGCGGGCTGCGTGAGCGGCTGCCGCGGGACATGCCCATTTTTCCAATCCGGGCCGAGGGGGCATGTCCAGCCGGGCGAGTGGGACACGTCCAGTCTTGGGGCCGAGTCGTGCCGGGCGAGCGGGGACATGCTCATTTTTCGTACCGGGCGAGCGGGACATGCCCATTTTTCGCGCCCGGATGGCGGGAGCATGTCCAGCCCTCGGCCCGAAGAGCGGACATGATGGGATTATGTCCACTCTTCGGGCTCAGGGGAGGGCATGTCCCGTGGAATCAGTGGAATCAGTGGAATCAGTGGGAGCGGTGGAATCGGTGGAATCGGTGGAAGCGGTGGAACCCGTGGAACCCGTGGAACCAGCGGAACCAATGGAACCAGTGGGGTCAGTGGAATCAGTGGAACCCGTGGAACCAGCGGGGCCGGGGGCGGATGCCTGGTTGCTCCCCGGTGCCCCCTAGCTCTCCCTGATGCCCCCTGGCTCTCCCTGGGGCGCATGGCCCGCGGGCAGTCCGCCCCTAGACAGGCGTTTCGCTGTCGGCAAACATGGAGCCAGCGGGCATCACGGCAAAGTTGAGCGATGTAGACTCAACTTTGCCATCAGGACCATTCCGGAAGGAGCCCTCTTTGGACGCCAAGTTCACCACCAAGAGCCAGGAGGCTCTCGCCGCCGCCGCCATGAATGCCTCGACCGCGGGAAACCCGCAGCTCGAGCCGGCGCACCTGCTCAAGGCGCTCATGGACCAGCGGGAGGGCGTCGCCGTCGCACTGCTCCGGGCCACGGGCGCAGACCCGGACATCGTCAGCGTCCAGGCGAGCACCGCCATCAAGGCCCTGCCCTCAACGTCCGGGAGCAGTGTGCAGCAGGCGCAGCTGTCCCGGACCGGCCTGCAGGCGATCAAGAATGCCCAGAACGAGGCCGAACGGCTCGGGGACAGCTTTGTCTCCACCGAACACCTGCTGCTCGGCCTCGCTGCCGGCAGCGACGGCGTCGGGACGCTCCTGCGCGAGGCCGGCGCCTCCCACGAGGCGCTCCTGGCCGCCCTGCCCGGCGTGCGCGGCGGCCGCAAAGTGGACAACGCGGACCCGGAAAACACCTTCCAGGCACTCGAGAAATACGGCACGGACCTCACCGCTGTCGCCCGCTCGGGCAAGCTGGACCCGGTGATTGGCCGCGATGCAGAGATCCGGCGCATCATCCAGGTCCTGAGCCGCCGCACCAAGAACAACCCCGTCATTATCGGCGAGCCCGGGGTCGGCAAGACCGCCGTCGTCGAGGGCCTCGCCCAGCGGATCGTAGAGGGCGACGTGCCCGAAAGCCTGCGCGGCAAGACCCTGATCGCCCTGGACCTCGCCTCCATGGTGGCCGGCGCGAAGTACCGCGGCGAATTCGAGGAGCGGCTCAAGGCTGTCCTGGAGGAAATCAAGGGCTCCGAGGGGCAGATTGTCACCTTCATCGACGAGCTCCACACGGTGGTGGGTGCCGGCGCCACCGGGGACAGTTCCATGGACGCCGGCAACATGCTCAAACCCATGCTGGCCCGCGGCGAGCTGCGGCTGATCGGTGCCACCACGCTGGATGAGTACCGCGAGAACATCGAAAAGGACCCCGCCCTGGAACGTCGGTTCCAGCAGGTGTTCGTGGGCGAGCCCAGCGTGGAGGACACCATCGGCATTCTGCGCGGCCTCAAAGAGCGCTACGAGGCCCACCACAAGGTTTCCATCTCCGATTCCGCCCTCGTGGCGGCGGCGACACTCTCCAACCGGTACATCTCCGGCCGGCAGCTGCCGGACAAGGCGATCGACCTCGTGGACGAGGCCGCGTCCCGGCTGCGCATGGAAATCGATTCCGCCCCCGAAGAGATCGACCAGCTGCGCCGCCAGGTGGACCGCCTGACCATGGAGGAGCTGGCCCTGGCCGGCGAGACCGATGCCGCTTCGAAGGAGCGCCTCGCGGCGCTGCGCGCGGACATGGCGGACAAGAAGGAAGAGCTCGCGGGCCTGAACGCCCGTTGGGAGGCCGAGAAGGCGGGCCTGAACCGGGTGGGTGACCTCCGGGCCAAGCTCGACGAGCTCCGCTCTGCGGCGGACAAGGCCCAGCGCGAGGGCGACCTCGAGACGGCGTCCAGGATCCTCTATGGGGAGATCCCCGCCCTGGAGCGGGAACTGAACGCTGCGTCCGAGGCCGAGGCGGCCGTGCCCGACAAATCCACGCAGATGGTGGCCGATGAAGTCACAGCCGACGACATCGCCGAGGTGATTTCGGCCTGGACCGGCATCCCTGCGGGGCGCATGCTGCAGGGCGAGAGCCAGAAGCTGCTGAACATGGAGCATGTCCTGGGCGAGCGGCTGATCGGCCAGAAGAAGGCCGTTGCCGTGGTTTCCGACGCCGTGCGCCGCGCCCGCGCCGGGATCAGTGATCCCAACCGACCTACGGGTTCGTTCCTGTTCCTGGGCCCCACCGGCGTCGGCAAGACTGAGCTCGCCAAGTCCCTTGCGGACTTCCTCTTCGACGACGAGCGCGCGATGGTCCGGATCGACATGTCCGAATATTCGGAGAAGCACTCCGTGGCCAGGCTCGTCGGGGCGCCTCCCGGGTACGTCGGCTACGAGGAGGGCGGCCAGCTCACGGAGGCCGTCCGGCGGCGCCCGTACTCGGTGCTGCTGCTGGACGAGGTGGAAAAGGCCCATCCGGAGGTCTTCGACATCCTCCTGCAGGTGCTCGACGACGGGAGGCTCACCGATGGTCAGGGGCGCACCGTGGACTTCCGCAACGTGATCCTGGTGCTCACTTCGAACATAGGCAGCCAGTTCCTGGTGGACCCCAACCTCGACGCCGCGGCCAAGAAGAACGCCGTCATGGCCATGGTGAACGCCTCCTTCAAGCCGGAATTCCTGAACAGGCTGGACGAGGTGGTCCTCTTCGATCCGCTGAGCGTGGAGGAGCTGTCCGAAATCGTGGAACTCCAGGTCAAGGAGCTGGGCGAGCGGCTCAAGGGCCGCCGGCTGAACCTCGAAGTCACCGAGGGCGCCCGGGCCTGGCTGGCCGTGACCGGCTTCGACCCGGCGTACGGCGCCCGGCCGCTGCGCCGGCTGGTGCAGCGAGAGATCGGCGACCGGCTGGCAAAGGAAATCCTGGCCGGCGAAATCACCGACGGCGACACCGTTCTGGTGGACACCGCGCCGGACCTGATGGAACTCACCATGGGCGAGCTGGAGGACATGGACGTGACCGACGGCGGCGCGGGCACCGGCAGCGGGCTCTCGGTCCGGCGCAAGGAGCAGGCGCCGCCGCAGCTGTAAGGAGCCGCGGCAGACAAACGCGCCGCAGCAGAAAAACGCCACTGGCAGCCGGATTCGTCCCGGCTGCCAGTGGCGTTAATGTCTGCGAAACGCTGCGTAAGGCTACGGCAGCAGGGACTCCTTGATGACGTTTCCGGCGTCCGTGACGGCGTAGCAATCGACCCGGCGGTCGCCCTTCTCCCAGCTGTTCGAGCTCGGGTAGGCCAGCTTGTAGCTCAGCCCGTAGCTGCCGGCCTTCTCCGTCAGCGGTGCAGCCTTGCAGGCATTGCGCGCCTTTTGCTTGAGCGCTTCCCGGCCGGGGTAGGAGTCAGCCGCACCGTACTTCTCCACCGCCACCAGCTGCGCCGAGTGGCCCGTGGCGCAGTCCACAATGGTGGACTGCTGCGCATCCGGATCGAAGTCCTTGAAGCAGTCACGCAGCTGGAAGTCCATGGGGCTGACGCCTTCCAGCGGCAAGGCTCCGCGGCTGGCCGGGGCCGACTCCGCCGAAGCCGCCGGGGCCGGACTGGCGCTATCCGGGGCGGGCTGGCCGCCGCCGGCAAATGAGGCCACAGCCCACCAGAGCAGAAGGCCGAGCGCGACAAGAATGGCCGCGGCCACACCCAGCCGCCGTGGCCCCTGCCGGCGGATCTGGCGGGCCACGCGCCGCGCGCGCCAGGAGAGCGCGGCAATGATGCGGTCGAAGGTGACGGGTTTCCCAGCCGGTGCCGCCGAGCGGTTCGTGGCCCGTGCCGGGTCGGCTGTGATGACGGGCAGGGCGGACGTCGGCGGCCTTGAAGGCGGCGGCGGGATGGTCCCGGCGTCGTTCCTTGGATTCTCTTCAGTCACTGAGAAATTCACCACTTCCGTGCGTCTTTTGCCGGGGCTGGAGGCCCGGCGTCGTGGCCCTTTTCCGGGCGCACATCACGAAACTCTATCGAAGAAGCGCGTTACGGCGCATGTGCCGGTGGCCGAGGCCGCCGCTGCCGAGGCGCCACAGTGTCCACACGGGGCGGGCCGGCGAGCAGTTGACGCCGAAAGCATGTAATCTAGGTGTACGACAAATTGACCAAACATTCCGGGGCCTCACCGATCGCCAAAGGTGACCACCTCCGGTCCAAGTACAAAAGGGGGTCACGCCATGGGGCGCGGCCGTCAAAAGGCAAAAGCTACCAAGCAGGCTCGGGACATCAAGTACTACTCCCCGAACACTGACTATTCGGCCCTTCAGCGCGAGCTCACGGGCCCGGGAAGTCGTGCCACGAGCCACTTCGCGGATGACCCGGTCGAACCGGATTATTCAGCGTATGTGGATAAGTACGCGGACGATGTGGAAGACGACGACGACGAGGTAGATTCCCGTCGCATAGGTTAGTCGACGCTTCCTCCCGGCAGGTTCTGCCGGGGGATCCTTTCGGCACTGCGGTGCCGGCCAAAGTTTTTCAGGCCGCCGGCCACTCCTGTTACAGGTGTGCCCGGCGGCCTTTCTTGTACCCGGCTTCGTGTACGCCGTTTCCTGTCCCCGGTATTCGCGGCGCTGTTGTCACCGGCGGGGCCCCGGGCTTGGTTGTTCGTGCCGGAATTTCCCGCCCAGATGCCCAGATGCCCAGATGCCCGGAAGGACTGCCATGACCACGCGCACAGGATTCGCCGAGGGTGAGCTCTGCTGGACAGACCTCCAGACCAGGGATGTGGAAGCGGCGAAGGCCTTCTATGCGGCGGTTTTTGGCTGGCGGTACGAGGACCTGCCCACCCCGGACGGGCGCAGCTACGCACAGGCCTTCCTTGGCGAGGCGCTGGTGACAGTCCTCGCGCCGCAGAACCCCCGTCAGGAAGCCGCGGGCGAGCCGGGCAAGTGGAACGTGTACTTCGCTGTCGAGGAAGCCAAAAACCTGGCCGCCGAACTGGCTCACTCCACCGGGCGCCTTGAATTCGGCCCGGAGGCCATCGGCGACACCGGCGTCATGGTCTTCTTCGCCCCTCCCGGCGGCGGAACCACGGGCGCGTGGCAGGCGGGCAGCCACTTCGGGGCCGGCCGGAGCCAGGAGGCGGGGACCCTGGCCTGGGCGGAGCTGCTCACGCCGGAGCCGCAGGCCGCCGTCGGCTTCTTCCAGCAGCTCTTCGGGCACGAGGTGACCGAATATCCCCAGGACGACGGCGGCACCTACACCACGCTCATGGTGGACGGCGCGGAGGTTGCCGGCATCGCCCGGGTCCCCGGCGATGCCCAGGACACTCTCGAGCCGGGCTGGCAGGTCTACTTCGGCGTCTCCGACGTCGCGGCCGCCGTGCAGGCTGCGGTGGCCGCGGGCGGCGTCGTGCTGATCGAACCGGAAGGGGTCGAGGAAGCCGGCGCGATCGCCACGCTGAAGGACCCGCAGGGCGGCGTCTTCAACCTGCTGGAGGTCTAGGGCAGCTCAGTCCTTCTCGTGGCAGAGGTCCAGCAGCGGAATCAGGGCATCGGGATCACCGGCCCGCGCGGCGGCCAGGATCTTCGTGTGTGAATCGGCGACGCGGGCCAGCTTGGCATCGTCCAGCGGATATGAGCGGCTGATCAGGCGCTGGACGGGGTTGTCCCAGACGGACTCGAGCGTGGTCAGCAGGAACTTATTTGGGCAGGGGGCTGCCAGGCTGAGGTGGAACCCCCGTGTTGCCGTGAACAGCGCCTCCGCGTCGGCACTCGCGGATCCCTCGGCAATCAGCAGCTCCAGCCGGGCCAGCTCGAGGGGCGTGTACTTGGCGCCGCACTGCCGGATGGCCATGATCTCCAGCGCTTTGCGGACTTCATAGACCTCGGCAACGTTCGACGGCGTCAGCGTCGTCGCGAAATATCCGGCACCGGGTACCAGTGTGGCCAGGCCCTCGTGCACCAGCCGGTTCAGCGCGTCGCGGATCGGCGTGCGGGACACCCCGTATTCGTCCGCCAGCTGCTCCTGGACCAGTGGAGCACCCGGCTCAACGACGCCGTTGACGATCTCATCACTGATCCGGTCGTAGACCTGCTCGCTCAACGGCCGCAACTTCTTGGCAGCTTGCACAGCCATTCGCCTCATCCCCTTCTGGTCCCAAGAATTCATCAAGTCTACGTGCTTTACATCACAGTATTCACTGTATACAGTGAATCCAATCTTGCCCAGCCTAGCTGAAAGTCAGCCCATGCCCCTGCACATTCCCCGAATCCCCGGTGTCGATTTCCTTGCCACAGGCAGGCAGCTCGGCTATCTGGAGATTGAACATTCGGACAACGCCCACGACGCCGCCGTGATCCCGTCCCCCATCGCCGTCCTGAGCGGCGGGGCCGGGCCAACGGTGCTACTTATCGCGGGCACTCACGGCGACGAGTACGAAGGCCAGATCCTGCTGCAGGAGCTGATCCGGTCCATCGATCCGGCGGAAGTCAGCGGACGCCTGATTGTGCTGCCCGCGCTGAATATCGCCGCCGTCCGGGAAGGGCGCCGCGTTGCCAGTGTGGACGGAGTGAACCTCAACAGGTCCCTTCCGGGCAACCCGGCCGGGGGCCCCGCCCAGCAGATAGCTTCCATCGTGGCCGAGGACCTCATCCCGCTGGCGGACTTCGTCATGGACATCCATTCCGGCGGAATCGCCTCGGAATACGTGCCCTCGGCCTTCGTCTACCACGGACCCACGCCGGAACTCTGGGCGCAAAAGACCGCGGCCGTGGCTGCCTTCAACGTGCCGTATTCGGTCGTGGTGCAGCCCATGCTCAAATCCGGTTCCATCAGCGGCGCCGCCGACCGGGCAGGCGTTCCCATGATCTCCACCGAACTCGGCGGCAGGGGGACGGTCTCCCTGCAGATCCTGAAGCGCGCACGGACGGGGCTGCGGGCGCTCCTGGGTCACTGGGGAATTCTCCAGGGCGTGCCGTCACCGGCCCAGTCCGCGGTCCCATCCGCCGGCCAGTCCACAGGCAAGTCCTCAGTTCAGTCCTCAGACCAGTCCACAGTCCAGTGGGTGGAGCTCACACCGCAGTCCCCGGTGAACTCCACCATGGCCGGGCTCTTCGAACCCACCGTTGAGCTGGGGCAAATCGTCGCGGCAGGGGCCCTCGTGGCCAGGGTTCATTCAGTGGAGGAACTCGACCGCCCGGCAAAGGAATTCTTCGCACCCATCGACGGGGTGGTTGCCATCGTTCGGCACCCGGCCCCCGTCAACGTCGGCACCACGCTGGTCAACATCGCCGTTGACCACGGAACCACCCATCCGAAAGGCAACTATGTCACGTCTTAATTTCACGGCCACCGGCACTGTGCTGCTCGCCGCCCTTATCGGGCTCAGCGGCTGCACCACCGCCTCCCTCGACGCCGGTAACGCCGCCGCCCAGCCCCTGCCCGGGCAGGGCGGCGCCATCGCCGCCGCACCGCTCAACCAGGCGGCAGCAGACCTGCTGCCCGTGCAGGTCAGGTCCAAGGGAACGCTCCTGGTGGGGACGGACCCCACGTTCGCGCCGTACGAGTTCTACGCCGCGGACAACAAGACGGTGACGGGATGGGACGCCGACTTCGCCAAGGCACTCGGGGAGACCCTGGGATTGGAGGCCACGATGGTCCCGGCCACCTTTGACACCATCCTCCCCGGCGTCGGATCGCATAAGTATGACGTCGGGATCTCCGGATTCAATGTCACCGCTGAACGGAAGAAGAACGCCGACTTCGCCACCTACATGAACAGCGGCTCGGGCCTGGCAGTCAAGCAGGGGAACCCGAAGAATCTCGCCCTTGACGCCATGAAGCTGTGCGGCATCAGGATCGGCGGCGAAAAGGGAACGTCCCAGGGCATCGAAAATCTGCCTGCCTTCTCGAAGCAGTGCACTGACGCGGGACAGGCCCCGATCGACATCCAGCTCTTCCCCTCCCAGCACGAAGCCAACCTGGCCCTCATCTCCGGCCGCGTTGACGGCGTCCTGTCCGGAGACATCGGCATGGCCTACGCCAGCAAGCTGTCCGGCGGCTCGTTCGAACTCGCCCCCGGCGCCGGCTGGGAACCCACGCCGGTGGGCATCGCCCTGCCGAAAGGTTCACCGCTGACCAAGGCCGTCGTGGCCGCTGTCGAGGCACTCGTAGCCAGCGATACCTACAGGGCCATCAACGCCAAGTACGGGATCCCCGATTCCGTGAAGGTCAGTGCGGACCAGGTCGACGCCGGAGCCACCCCATGAGCGGGACCATGAGCCTTTCACGGACCGCCGGCACCAGGGGCGAGTACACCGTAGTGACGGCCCGGCACCCGTGGCGCTGGGTCGCCGCAGCGGCGGTGACCGCCGTCGTCGGTCTGCTCCTGCTGTCGGCCGTGACGAACCCGCGCTTTGGCTGGGACAAGGTGGCCCTGTACTTCCGGGACATCACAATCGTCAACGGCATTGGCATCACGCTGATGCTGACAGTCGTCTGCATGGCGGCCGGCGTCGGACTGGGCGTCATCCTGGCCGTCATGCAGCTCTCCGCCAACCCGGTGGTCAAGGCCTCGGCCGGCATCTACGTGACGGCTTTCCGGGGCACCCCCGTGCTGGTCCAGCTGCTGTTCTGGTTCAATCTCTCGGCGCTGTACCCGGAAATCACGTTCGGCATCCCGGGCGTCAGCCTCGATGCCAACCAGCTCATCACGCCCCTGGCCGCGGCCATCCTGGGCCTGGGGCTCAACGAGGCGGCCTACATGTCCGAGATTGTCCGGGCCGGCATCCAGTCGATCGACCAGGGCCAAGGCGAGGCCGCGGGGGCGCTGGGCATGTCACGCCTGCAGACCCTGTTCCGGGTGATCCTGCCGCAGGCCATGCGGGTGATCATTCCCCCCACCGGCAACGAGTTCATCGGCATGCTGAAAATGACCTCGCTGGTCAGCGTCATCGCAGTCCCGGAACTGCTGTATTCAGCCCAGATCATCTACTCCAAGAACCTCCAGGTGGTGCCGCTGCTGCTTGTGGCCAGCATCTGGTACATCATCGTCACCACCGTGTTCAGCGTGGGCCAGGGGTATTTGGAGCGGCGGTTCTCCCGCGGTACCTCCCGGTCCGTGCCGCCGTCGGCCGCCGAACGCCTGCGGCGTTTCTTCAGGATCCACTCCCCGCAAGCCTCAGGAAGGGGCGGTAAGTCATGACCACCGAGACAGCAGGGCCAAGGCCGCTGGTGCGGGCCGAGGGCGTCCGCAAGAGCTTTGGAACCAACGAGGTCCTCAAGGGCATCGATCTTGAAATCCGGCGCGGCGAGGTGGTCTGCATCATCGGCGCCTCCGGATCGGGAAAGAGCACCTTCCTGCGGTGCGTGAACCATCTGGAAAAGATCGACGGCGGCCTGCTCCGGGTGGAGGACCGCGTGGTGGGCTACCGGCTCAAGGGCCGCAAGCTGCACGAACAGTCCCACAATGAGATCTGCGCCGACCGGAGCGACATCGGCATGGTGTTCCAGCACTTCAACCTGTTCCCGCACATGACCGTGCTGGAAAACCTCATGGAGGCCCCGCGGAGGGTGCTCAAACAGCGCAAGGACGAGGTCCGGCGCCGGGCGCTCGGGCTCCTGGACAAGGTGGGACTGGCGGAGAAGGCCCAGGCCTACCCGCGCCACCTCTCGGGCGGGCAGCAGCAGCGCGTGGCGATCGCCCGGGCACTCTGCATGGAACCGAAACTGATGCTCTTTGACGAGCCCACGTCCGCCCTGGACCCGGAACTCGTCGGCGAAGTCCTCCGCGTCATGAAGGATCTTGCCCGGAGCGGAATGACCATGATCGTTGTCACCCATGAAATGGGATTCGCCCGGGACGTCGCTGACCGTGTGGTGTTCATGCACGGCGGCCGGATCCTTGAGGAAGGGCCAGCAGAGGCGGTCATCAACCGTCCCCAGCATGAACGGACGCGCGCCTTCCTGTCCGCGGTGCTCTAGGCCTTAACCATCGAGTGCTCCGTAACTGCCCCCTGACCTCGCAAGCTCGGCCAGGGAACCCTGCCGGCGTGGGCCCAACCGCCCTTATGCTGCTGCAAACGGCAGGTGCGGAGCACTCGATGCTTTTAGGGGCTTTAGGCGTAGGCGTTGACCAGCCGGACGGCGCCGCCGTCGACGCCCTTGGCGCCCTGGACGTAGTCCGGGCCGGTCTTGACGATGGAATCCGAGTTCTCCTGGACAGTGCCCATGATCCAGGACGGAAGGCCGCGGTCGTTGAGCCGGGTCACGGCGGCGTCGGCCGCTTCCGGCGACACGATGGCCACCATGCCGACGCCCAGGTTCAGGGTGCGCTCGAGATCGGCCAGCGGGACGTTGCCGAGCTCGGAAACCAGCTTGAAGATGGCCGGGAGTTCCCAGGTGGCGCGGTCCACGGTGGCCAGCAGGCCCTGCGGGAGGACACGGGCCAGGTTGGCCGCGAGCCCGCCGCCGGTCACGTGGCTGAAGCCGTGGACGGCCTTGCCGGCCGCGGAGCCGTTCACCGGGAAGGTGCGGGCGAGGTCCAGGCAGTCCGCCGCGTAGACGCGGGTGGGCTCGAGGAGCTCCTCGCCCAGGGTGCGGCCGAGTTCGGAGACCTGGCGGTCCAGGGCCCAGCCGGCGTGGTTGATGACGCGGCGGACCAGGGAGTAGCCGTTGGAGTGCAGGCCGGAGGAGGCCATGCCGATTACGACGTCGCCGGCACGGACACGGTCCGGGCCAAGCAGCGAGTCGGCCTCGACAACACCGGTGGCGGCACCGGCGACGTCGTATTCGTGCTCACCGAGCAGGCCCGGGTGTTCGGCGGTTTCGCCGCCCACCAGGGCGGTGCCGGCGACCGAGCAGGCGGCCGCGATGCCGCGGACGATGTCCGCGATGCGCTCCGGGACCACCTTGCCGCAGGCGATGTAGTCGGTCATGTAGAGCGGCTCGGCGCCCACGACGACGATGTCGTCCACCACCATGCCGACGAGGTCGAAGCCGATGGTGTCGTGGATGTCCATGGCCTGGGCGATGGCCACCTTGGTGCCGACGCCGTCGGTGGACGTGGCCAGCAGCGGGCGCTTGTAGGTCAGGAGCCGGGAGACGTCGTAGAGGCCCGCGAACCCGCCGACGCCGCCGATCACCGAGGAGTTGTGGGTTGCCTTGACGGCGTCTTTCATGAGTTCGACGGCGCGGTCTCCCGCTTCGACGTCGACGCCGGCGGAGGCGTAGGTGATGCCGGCGTTCTGGGCGGCGTTCATGTCAGCGGCCGGGGAGGCGGAAGTCATACTGGCTCTTTCTTGTCGGCTTTGGTGACGCGGTCGGCATCGGTGAGCAGTTCTTCGAATTCGGAGTCCGGCCCCGGATCGCAGCCGGTGGCGCCGGCCTTCTCGGCCGGATCGTCGGAGATCGAGGTGCCGGGTTCGGCGTCGGACGCTGCGGAGGCCGTGGACGCCGCCTGGGCGGTGCCGTCAGCGGGGGCGGCACCGGACGCGGACGGCAGTCCGCCGAGGTCCGTGCGCTCGAGCAGGTTCTTGCCGAGCTTGTCCGCGCCGGGGAGCTCGATCGGGTACTTGCCGGTGAAGCAGGCGGTGCACAGGCGTTCGCGCGGCTGCCGGGTGGCCTCGATCATGCCGTCTTCGGAGATGTAGGCGAGCGAGTCGGCGCCGATGGCCTGGGTGATTTCATCGATGGTGGCGCCGTTGGCGATCAGTTCCGCGCGGGAGGCGAAGTCGATGCCGTAGAAACACGGCCACTTGACCGGCGGGGAGGAAATCTTGATGTGGACGCTGGCGGCGCCCGCTTCCCGGAGCATCCGCACGATGGCGCGCTGGGTGTTGCCGCGGACGATCGAGTCGTCAACCACGACGACCCGCTTGCCGCGGATCACGGATTCCAGGGCGTTGAGCTTGAGGCGGATACCGAGCTGGCGCAGGGTCTGTGAGGGCTGGATGAATGTGCGGCCCACATAGGAGTTCTTGACGAAACCGTGCGCGAAGGGGATGCCGGATTCCTCGGCGTAGCCCACGGCCGCGGGGGTGCCCGATTCCGGCACGGGGATGACAATGTCCGCTTCCTGGGTGTTTTCGCGGGCCAGCTGGCGGCCCATCTCCACGCGGGACTCGTACACCGAGCGGCCCGCGATGGAGGCGTCCGGGCGGGCGAGGTACACGTATTCGAAGACGCAGCCGGCCGGGGTCGACTCGGCGAAGCGCTGGGAGCGGACGCCGTCCTCGTCGATGGCGATGAACTCGCCGGGTTCGATTTCGCGGATGAAGCTGGCGCCGACGGTGGCGAGGGCGGACTGCTCGGAGGCAACCACCCAGCCGCGTTCCAGCCGGCCGAGGCACAGCGGACGGATCCCGTAGGTGTCCCGGGCCGCGTAGAGGGTGCCCTCGTCCATGAAGACGAAGCAGAAGCCGCCCTTGATCTTGGGCAGCAGCTCCATGGCGGTCTCTTCGAGGGACTTGCCCTCCTCGCCCTCCAGGAGCGCCGTGACCAGCGCCGTGTCCGAGGTGTTGCCCTGCTTCATCTCGCCGCTGAGCTGGCCGCCGTTGCGGTCCTCGATCATCGCCTTGAGCTCGGCCGTGTTGGTCAGGTTGCCGTTGTGGGCCAGCGCCACGGTGCCTGTGGCGGTCGCGCCCAGGGTGGGCTGGGCGTTGGCCCAGTGGCTGGCGCCCGTAGTGGAATAGCGGCAGTGGCCGACGGCCAGGTGCCCGGTCAGGGTGTTCAGCGTGGTCTCGTCGAAGACCTGGGAAACGAGGCCCATGTCCTTGTAGACGTTGATCCGCTTGCCGTCGCTGGTTGCTATGCCAGCCGACTCCTGACCGCGGTGCTGCAGTGCATACAGCCCGTAATAGGTGAGTTTTGCTACTTCTTCACCGGGTGCCCAGACCCCGAAGACGCCGCATGCGTCCTGAGGGCCTTTTTCGCCTGGGAGAAGATCATGAGAAAGTTTTCCATCGCCGCGTGCCACTGGTCGATTATCTCACGATGTGCGCTAAGACTTTTCCGGCCGCCGGTTTATGACCTGCCGCCCGGCTCAGGTGCTGCTCAGGCGGGGTTGAGTTGCGTTTGGGCGCCGGCTCAGGCGCCGTTCTCGTCGTCGTCGGCGTCAGGTGCGGACTCGACGACGGCGTGCTCGGCGCGGCGGACGCTCAGCCGGTCCAGCACCAGGGCCACCGCGGCACCCAGGATGACGCCGCCTGCAGCGCACAGGACCATGAAGAAACCGAAGACCGAGCCGCGGTCGTAGCTGGCGTCACCGGGGAGGGCGTAGGCGATGATGGCCGCGACCGCCACGCCCACGAGCCCGCCCAGGATCAGGAAGGGCACATACTTGGGCGCCCGGCGGACGGTGACCTCGCGGCGCTCCGGAACGCCGCCTGGAACGCTGCCCGGGGCAGGTTCCCGCTGGGGGTCGGAGCCTGCGGTGCCGGGTGTTTCGTGGGAAGACATGCCGTTAAGCCTACTGCCCCAGGACTCATTGCCGGGGCCCGGTTCCCGGGGCAGACTAGGGGATGGGGGAGGGCCAGGTACACACGAGCTAAGGAACCGCCATGTTAGCCTCGGCCGACCGCGTTCGTGACCAGCAGCGCATGATCTGGAACGAGTTCTCGGCGGGCTGGCACAAATGGGACGCGGAACTGCTCGGCTGGCAGGCTCCATTCGGGGAGGCCCTGCTCGAGGAGCTGCGGCTGCGCCCCGACTCCCGAGTGCTGGACGTCGCGGCCGGCACTGGCGAACCTGGTCTCAATGTGGCCGGACAGGTGCCGGAGGGCAGCGTGGCCCTGGCCGACATCTCGTCGGGGATGCTCCGCGTGGCCGAGGAGAAGGCAGCGGTCCGGGGCCTGCAGAACCTGGACTTTCAGGTTTGCGACGCTGCCGCCATGCCCTTTGGAAACAGCACGTTCGACGTCGTGTACTGCCGCTTCGGGTTCATGTTCTTTCCCGTAATGTCCGCGGCCATGGCTGAGATGGCACGCACCGCCAAGCCGGGCGCCCGCGTTGGGGCCGTCGTTTGGGGACGCGCCGCCGCGAACCCGTGGGCCAGCCTGATCCTGGGCACCATTGCCCGGCATCGGGAACTTCCCATTCCGCCCGCAGGGACTCCCGGGCTGTTCCGCTGCGCACCAACCGGGTTCATGGCGCGCCTGTTCAAGGACGCCGGGCTCGCGGACGTGTCCGAGCGCCAGGTCAGCGCCGAGCTGGTGCACGAATCCCCCGACAGCTACTGGGAATTCATGACCGACATCGCGACCACCGTGGCGATGGGGCTGGCCAAGGCCGACGCCGAGTCGCGGGCTCTGATCCGCCAGGACGTGTTCGCGCTGCTGGGCCGCTACGAGCACGACGGCGCGATCCGGCTCCGCTCGACCGCCACCGTGGTGTCCGGGACCAAGGTGTAGCTAGGCGGGCGACGCGGGGCCGGACGCGTCCGCGATGATCGCGCGCACGCTGTTGTTGCGCTTCTCGTGGGTGAGTTCCACCAAGCCCAGGGCCTCGAGCAGGGGCGGCAGGTACATCCCAAACCGTCCCCGGTAGCCCTTGCGCAGGCCGTACCAGCCGCCCACGGGGTTTTCGGGGTCCCGGCCCCAGGCTTCCACTGTCCCTTCTGCCGCCGGCTTGTTTTCGTCGGCGGCGCCCAAGGGAACCCAGTCCACCTTCTCCATCAGCCAGAGGTGCAGGTCATCCAGTGCCCGGAGGTGGTATTTGAGCGTGGTGGACCCGACCTGGCACACCAGCGCCGGCGGATCGGACTCCTCGTCACGGTACATCGAATACTCCGAGGTGCCTGGGGCCGTCCTGAGCTGCCAGGGATCCTGCTTGGTGCCGTTTGCCACGCCGTGCCCGCCTTCTGTCCGGCCGGATGCCCGGCGCCGATGGTCCGAGCCTACCGAGCCATCCGGCGCGGTGCGAGGCAAACTTGCGGGAGTCGACGATTGGGCGTCAGACGCCCAGTTCTTCCTTCAGCGCCGCGACGTGGCCCTGCGCCTTGACCTGGTACCGCGCCAGCTTCACCCTGCCCTCGGGATCCAGCACCACCGTGGAGCGGACGATGCCCTCCGTCACCTCGCCCTGGACCAGCTTCTCGCCCCACGCGCCGTAGGCGAGGGCGACGGCGTGGTCCTCGTCGGCCAGCAGCGGGAACGTCAGGGCGAAGTCGCCGGTGAAGTGGGCCAGGGCCTCGGGGGCGTCGGGGGAGATGCCCAGGACCTCGTAGCCGGAGCCCTGCAGGGAGGCAAGGTTGTCGCGGAAGTCGCAGGCCTCGGTGGTGCAGCCGGGGGTCGCGGCCTGGGGGTAGAAGTACACAATGACGTTCTTGCCGCGATAGTCGGCCAGCGAAACCGGCTTGCCTTCGGCGTCGGGCAGCATGAAGTCCGGGGCCGGCGTGCCGGGCTGGAGCTTGACGGTCATGTTTGCGCTCATGATGATCCTTCGGGGAGTGGACAACGGGTCTGTGATGCACAACATCGTTGGCCGAGGCTGTATTCCGCCGCCTGAGCCTACCAAGGACCGGTCCCGGGGCTGCATTGGAAGGCCGCCAATGACGGCTTATTCATAGCTCGGGCACAGCTGCAGTGGCTAGCGTGGAGCACCATGGAACAGCAGACACCACCGCAGCGACGACCCGGATTCCGGCGCGGCGCCGGACGCGGGCCCCGCCGAATGGCCGTCCGGCCGCGGATCCTGGTGGGGTCGGTCTGTGCCGCAGTGCTCGCCGTCGCGCTGGCGGCCGGGTTCTTCTCGGCCGCGGAGGGACGGACCCTGACAGCCGCCGGCGGCCTGTCCGCGGCCAGTCCGGCAGCGGGCGGCGGCGCTTCGGCGTCGGGTGGTGTCGAGGCCTCTGCGGAAGCTTCAGCGAGTGCTTCGGCCCCTGCATCCAAGCCGGCGGTGGGCACGGTGGACGCGGCACTGGACGCGCGCATCCAGGCCATCCTGGATGCCAACAGCCAGTACCAGATCGGCGTGGCCCTGATGGACGTGTCTTCCGGAGCGGACCCCGCGGAGGTCCATGAATACGGGGTCCGGGAGAACTTCGTGGCGGCCAGCACCGCCAAGGTCCTGGCCGCCGCAGCCTACTACCACCTGGTCGAAACCGGCGCCGCGAGCCTCGATGACCCTTTGGGGGCCTACACTGCCGGGTTCCAGCTGCGCGAGATGGTCCAGCAGAGCGACAACGACTCGTGGTCGCTCATCATGGACGCGGTGGGCCACTCGGAACTGACGGACTACGCGGCGTCGCTTGGCGTGGACTACGACCCGGAAACCAACACGCTCACCCCGGCGGAGATGACCAGGATCCTGGCGGGGGTCTATTCCGGGAAGCTCCTGGATGCCGATGACACCGCCCAGTTGTTGTCCTACATGCAGGAAACGAACTACGAAACGCTCATTCCCGCCGCGGTGCCGGACGGGATCACGGTCTTCCACAAGTACGGGCTGTTGGACGATGAACTGCACGACGCCGGCATCCTCGCCCGGGACGGCACCGCCTACGCACTGGTCATCTACACCAAGGGCCAGAACCTGAGTGACGTCCCGGAACGCACCGAGGTGATTCATCAGCTGACCCAGGCGGTGGCGGGCGCCCTGTTCTAGGCTGTCCGGGGCGGAGCGCGGCGTGATGTCGGAAATCGGCGTCGGAATCTGACCACCGCACCGTGGATCCGCGGCGCCCTCGTCCGCCACCCGGGCAGAAATCCGAACACGGCGCGCGGACCAGGCATCGGCGCCTAAATGCCGAGCTCCTGCCGCAGCGCCCGAACGTGGCCCTGCGGACTGACCTGGTACTGCGCCAGGACCACCAAGCCGTCGGGATCGACCACCACGGTGGACCGGACCGTTCCTTCACGGACCTCGCCGTCCACCAGCTTCTCGCCCCAGGCGCCGTAGGCGAGTGCCACGGCGTGGTCCTCGTCGGAGAGCAGGGGGAAGGTCAGCGCATGCTCGGCGGCGAAGGCGGCCAGGGCCTCGGGGGCGTCGGGGGAGATGCCCAGGACCTCGAAGCCTGCGCCTTGGAGGGAGGCGAGGCTGTCGCGGAAGTCGCAGGCCTCGGTGGTGCAGCCGGGGGTGGCCGCGCGGGGGTAGAAGTACACAATGACGTTTTTGCCGCGGTAGTCGGCCAGGGAAATCCGGCGGCCAGCGGCGTCAGGCAGCGCGAACCCCGGCGACGGGGTTCCCTTCTGCAGTTTGGTGATGCTGTTCAGTTTGGCGGCGGGCAGGTTGGTAGCCACGGTGGATTGCATGGAGTTTCCTTCGATACGGGGGTCGGGATGGGTGGGGCAGCGGGTCGCAGATAGCGGGTCTCAGAGGGCAGGTCTCAGATGCTGAATTCCGCGGGCCCCCGCACCGTCGCCCGCGGGCCGGGGACGAAGCGGTAGCCGCCGCTGCGGACGGTGACGACGGCGTGCCGGCAGCCCTTGAGTTTGCGGCGCAGCCGGCCGACATATACGTCGATGGACCGGGTCGCGGCGCCGGGGGTGTCGAACGCGTCGAGGCAATGCTGCAGTTCCTGCCGGCTCACCGTGCGGGAGCAGTTCTGCACGAGGCATCTCAGGAGCATGAACTCCAGCTCCGTCAGGGGCACCCGCTCGCCGTCGAGCCTGGCGTCCCCGGCGGCGAGGTCGACGGCAAGCCGGCTGATGCTGCCAGGGACCGGAGCAAGGACGGGCGCAGGGACCGGCCCAGGGCCAGCCCCGCCGTCGCCCGCCCCGCCGTCGTCTGCGGGGGACAGGACGACGGCGGACGTTGCGGCTCCGGCGGCGGGCCTAAAGTGGACTTCCGCCTCCGGAGCACATCTGAGGGCGCGGCCGAGCACGAGTTCGGCCGCGCGGGCCAGGCAGGCCGGGTCAACGTCGGCATCGTCCGGGACGGTAACCCAGACTGCCAGCCCCTTCGCGGTGAGGCCGGCCTGCCGTGCCTGTCCGTTGTGCCGTGCCTGTCCGTTGTGGTTGACCCGTCCGTGAACGGCGGGCGCGGTGCCGGCCACCGCCGCCTGGCTCACACGCCGCCGCGGCGGATCAGCTTGCCGGTCGGAGTCCGGCCGTCGACCAGGGTGCCGCGGAGGTAGGTCTGGCGGACGACGCCGGAAAGCGCCTTGCCGTCGTACGGGGTGATGGGATTCTTATGCTTGAGCTTGGAAACATCCACAACGTACGCCTCGTCCGGGGCAAAGACGGCGAGGTCGGCGTCGTACCCCAGCGCCAACTGGCCCTTGTTGCCCAGTCCGGCGAGCTGGGCCGGCTTGGCCGCCATCCACGAGAGCACCTGCTCCAGCGCGATGCCGCGGTGCCGGGCCTCGGTCCAGATCAGCGACAGGCCCAGCTGCAGCGAGGAGACGCCGCCCCAGGCCACGGCGAAGTCACCGTTTTCCAGGTCCTTCAAATCCAGGGTGGACGGGGAGTGGTCCGAGACGATGCAGTCGATGGTGCCGTCCTGCAGGCCGGCCCACAGCAGCTCGCGGTTGGAGGCCTCGCGGATCGGCGGGCAGCACTTGTAGGCTGTGGCGCCGTCCGGGATTTCCTCGGCCGTCAGCGTCAGGTAGTGCGGGCACGTTTCCACCGTGAGGCGGACGCCGTCTCGCTTGGCGCTGGCGATCATGGGCAGGGCGTCGGAGGAGGACAGATGAAGGATGTGGGCGCGGACGCCGGTCCAGCGGGCCCGTTCAATGACCTCGGCGATGGCCTTGTTCTCGGCGCCGCGGGGGCGGGAGGCCAGGAACGTGGAGTAGTGGTCGCCGCCCGGGTGCGGGGCGTGGTCGATCGCGTGGGAGTCCTCGGCGTGGACGATCATGAGCGAGTCGAAGGACTTGAGCTCGGCCATGTCCTCTTCCATCTCGTCTGCTTCCAGGTGCGGGAACTCGTCCACACCGGAGTGCAGCAGGAAGCATTTGAATCCGAAGACGCCCTCGTCGTGCAGTGGCCGCAGTTCACTTTTGTTGCCGGGGATGGCTCCGCCCCAGAAGCCGACGTCCACGAACGCCTGGTCCCCGGCCACCTCGCGCTTGAGTTTGAGGCCCTCCACCGTGGTGGTGGGTGGGATGGAATTCAGCGGCATGTCGATGATGGTGGTGACGCCGCCGGCCGCGGCCGCCCGGGTGGCGGACGCGAAGCCCTCCCACTCGGTGCGGCCGGGCTCGTTGACGTGGACATGGGTATCCACGAGACCCGGCAGGAGGGTTTCGTCGTCGGCGAGCTCGATCACTTCACGGCCGGAGAGGCCGTTGCCCAGCGGCTCGATCGCGACGATCACGCCGTCGCGGATGCCGACTTCCCGTGCGGCGATGCCGGCCGTGGTCAGGACGCGCCGGCCGCGGAAGACGAGGTCGTAGGACTCTTCAGACACTGAGGGTCTCCTTTCCCGGAGCACTGTCCAGGGCGCGGGCGCCCTGCGCGGAGTACGCCACGTTGGTCAATTGCTCACCGAGTTGCCGTCCGAGTCGCTCCAGGAGCGGAGCGGCCTCGGCTATACATGTGTCTACATTGCTTTCCAGTTCCGTCAAAGCGTGGACCGCCAGGAACCCGGAACTGCTGATCTGCTCCGGGCTCAGGACCGAGCGGCCGCAGACCGCGACCGCAGGGACCCCGGCCCGGCGGGCCGCCCGGGCAACGCCCACCGGAGTCTTGCCCAGCAGGCTCTGTTCATCGAGGCTGCCTTCGCCGGTGATCACCAGGTCAGCACCGGCCAGCCGCTCCGCCAGCCCGGTGAATTCAAGGACGACGTCGATGCCCGGCCGGCGGGTCGCGGCCAGTACCGCGATGGCGGCGTAGCCCGCGCCGCCTGCCGCTCCGGCGCCCGGTGCCTCGGCGGCCTTGCGTGCCCGCGGCCCGATTTCGGCCGAGAGCACGTCCACAAAGTGGGCCAGGGCGGCGTCGAGGGCGGCTACATCCTCCGGCGTGGCACCCTTCTGCGGGCCGAAGATCGCCGCCGCGCCCTGGGGGCCGAGCAGCGGGTTGTCGACGTCGCTGGCGAGCACGAAGCGTGCCCCGTCCAGGCGGGCATCGAAGCCGGAGAAATCAATCCAGTCCAGCCTGGCCAAGGCCGCGCCGCCGGGCGGCAGTTCGTTGCCGTCGGCGTCGAGGAACTTGGCGCCGAGTCCCTGCAGGATCCCGGCGCCGCCGTCGGTGTTGGCGCTGCCGCCGACGCCGAGGATGATCTGCCGGGACCCGGCGTCGAGTGCTGCCCGGATCAGTTCGCCGGTGCCCAGGCTGGTGGCGCCCGTGGCGTCCTTGAGGCCCTCGGGCAGGACGGCGAGCCCGGACGCGGCGGCCAGCTCAATGACGGCCTCGCGTCCGCGGACCGCGAATTCGGCCCGGAGCGGCGCGCCGGTGGGGCCGCTGACAGTGGCGCTGCGGCGGGTGAAGCCGGAGCCGACGGCGGCATCGAGGGTGCCCTCGCCGCCGTCGGCCACGGGAATAAGCAGGACGTCCAGGTTGCCGCCGCACGCCCGCTGCAGCCCCGCTTCCAGGTGCCGTGCAACGTCCGGGGCCGAGAGCGATCCCTTGAACTTGTCCGGCGCTATGACGACGCGCATCTCAGGCCTGCAGAGCCAGGATGGCGGTGGGGGCGTCCTCGGCGGTCTCGGCCAGGGCCTCGAACTCGTTGACGGCGTTGATCTCGGTGCCCATGGAGATGTTGGTGATCTTCTCCAGGATCACTTCGACCACCACGGGAACCTTGAACTCGCCCATGAGCGCCTTGGCCTTGCCGAACGCGGCGGGCAGGTCCTCCGGGGTTTCCACCCGGATGGCCTTGCAGCCCAGGCCCTCGGCCACCTTGATGTGGTCCACGCCGTAACCGCTGGCGGTTGCCGAGAGCTCGGTGGAGTTGATGTTTTCGAACGCCAGGGACACGTTCTGTTCCATGTTGAACCCGCGCTGGGATTGGCGGATCAGGCCGAGGTAGGAGTTGTTGACCACCACGTGGATGTACGGCAGGTTGAACTGCGCGCCCACGGCCAGTTCCTCGATCATGAACTGGAAATCGTAGTCACCGGACAGGGCAACAACGGTCTCGTCCGGCTTGCCACGGACCACTCCCAGCGCGGCGGGGGCCGTCCAGCCCAGCGGGCCGGCTTGACCGGCGTTGATCCACTTGCGCGGGCCGAACACGTGCAGCATCTGGGCGCCGGCGATCTGGGACAGGCCGATGGTGGACACGTACGTGGTGTCGCGTCCAAATGAACGGTTCATTTCCTCGTACACGCGCTGGGGCTTGATCGGGACGTTGTCGAAGTGGGTCTTGCGGTGCAGGGTCGCTTTGCGCCCTGAGCATTCGGCAACCCAGGCGGCGTAATCAGGCAGCGAACCGGCGGCGCGGCGTTCCCGGGCCAGTTCCAGCAGGCCGTCCAGGGCGGCGCCGGCGTCGGAGGCGATGCCGAAGTCCGGGGAGAACACGCGGCCGATCTGGGTGGGCTCGATGTCGATGTGCACGAAGGTGCGGCCGGCGGTGTATGTGTCCAGGCCGCCGGTGTGGCGGTTGGCCCAGCGGTTGCCGATGCCGATCACGGCGTCGCTGCGCAGGAAGTTCTCGTTGCCGTAGCGGTGGCTGGTCTGCAGGCCCACCATGCCGGCCATCAGGGTGTGGTCATCCGGGATGGCGCCCCAGCCCATCAGGGTGGGGATGACGGGGACGTTCAGCAGTTCGGCCAGTTCCACGAGCTGCTCGGACGCGCCGGCGTTGATGATGCCGCCGCCGGCCACGATCAGCGGGCGCTCGCCGGCGGTGAGCATGTCCAGGGCCTTTTCCAGCTGCTTCCGGCTGGCCCGGGGCTTCTCCACGGGCAGCGGCTCGTAGGTGTCGATGTCGAATTCGATCTCTGCCATCTGCACGTCGATCGGCAGGTCCAGCAGCACGGGACCGGGCCGGCCGGAGCGCATCAGCGCGAAGGCCTTCTGGAAGGCTCCGGGGACCTGACCCGGTTCCAGGATGGTCATAGCCAGCTTGGTGACGGGCTTGGCGATGGACTCGATGTCCACGGCCTGGAAGTCCTCTTTGTGCAGCTTGGCGACGGGGGCCTGGCCGGTGATGCAGAGCATCGGGATGGAATCGGCCCATGCCGCATACAGGCCGGTGATCATGTCCGTGCCGGCGGGGCCGGAGGTGCCGATGCAGATGCCGATGTTGCCGTCCTTCGCCCGGCTGTAGCCGTCAGCCATGTGGCTGGCGCCTTCAACGTGGCGGGCCAGGGTGTGGCGGATGCCGCCGTGGGCCCTCATGGCCGAGTAGAACGGGTTGATCGCCGCGCCTGGCAGGCCGAACGCCTCGGTGGCGCCCTCCTTTTCCAGGATGGCGACGGCTGCGTCTACGGTGCGCATCTTCGTCATGGTGTGCTCCTTGAAAGTCTGTTTTTGGGTGTGGTGGGGGAGCCGCCGTCGTTGAAGTACGACGGCGGTTGCCCGGTTTTGTGTTTTATCCGGCCTGCCGCCGGAGGTGCTCCTGCTGGCGGCCCGGTTATTTCGGCCTGGTTTCTTTCGGCCTGGTTACTTCCGGCCGCTGAGCTGGAGGACCTGCTTGAAGAGTCCCGAGTGGTCCAGGCCGCCGTCGCCCTGGTTGACGGTCGCGGCGACGAGCTGCGCGACGACGGCGCCGAGGGGGACGGCGACGTTGGCCTCGCGGGCGGCGGCGGTGACGATGCCGAGGTCCTTGTGGTGCAGGGCCAGGCGGAAGCCGGGATCGAAGTTGCGGTCCAGCATCTTCTGGCCCTTCTGCTCCAGGACCTTGGACCCGGCCAGGCCGCCGCCGAGGACCTTGAGTGCGGCGTCCGTGTTCACGCCGTACGCCTCGAGGAAGGCGATCGCCTCGCCGAGGACTTCGATGTTGACGGCCACGATCAGCTGGTTGGCTGCCTTGACGGTCTGGCCGGAGCCGGAGGGGCCGACGTGGACGATCGTCTTGCCGACGGCGGCCAGAACATCGCGGGCGGCCTCGAAGTCGGCGGTGTCGCCGCCCACCATGACGGAGAGCGCGGCGTCGATGGCGCCCTGTTCGCCGCCGGAGACCGGGGCGTCGAGGGGGCGGATCCCGGCGGCCCGGGCGTCGTCGGCCAGGCGTTTGGCGACGTCGGGGCGGATGCTGCTGGCATCGACCCACAGGGTGCCCTTGCGGGAGTTGGCGAAGACGCCGTCGGGGCCGCTGACCACGGCTTCGACGTCGGGGGAGTCCGGCACCATGGTGATGACGACGTCGGCGTCCTTGACGGCCTCGGCGATGCTGCCGGCACCGCGGCCGCCTTCGGAGACCAGCTTGTCGATCTTGTCCTGGCTGCGGTTGAAGCCCGTGACCGTGTGGCCGGCCTTGACGAGGTTAATGGCCATGGGCAGGCCCATAATGCCGAGTCCGATGACTGAAACGTTGCTCATAGTGGTTCCTTTACTGAAGTCTCTTGGTGCCGGTGCAGGCGGGGGCGCGGTGCTGGGGATCAACCGGCGGCGTGCTGGCGGATGGCCCAGCTGAACGCGGTCTCCGCCGGCTCCTTGTATTCGAGGCCGATGTTGCCCGCGTAGCCGAGTTCGCGGCTGCGGGCGATCCATTCGCCGAGGGGAAGCTGCCCGGTTCCGGGAGCCCCGCGGCCGGGGTTGTCGGCGATCTGGATGTGGCCGAAGTCCTTCGCGTGCTTTTCGATGACGGCGGCGACGTCGTCGCCGTTCACGGCCAGGTGGTAGAAGTCGGCGAGGAGCTTGATGTTCCCGGCGCCGGATTCATTCTTGACCCGTGCAATGACGTCGA
The DNA here is from genome assembly GCF_052115605.1 of Arthrobacter sp. 2MCAF15. Taxonomy (NCBI): domain Bacteria; kingdom Bacillati; phylum Actinomycetota; class Actinomycetes; order Micrococcales; family Micrococcaceae; genus Arthrobacter; species Arthrobacter sp. 2MCAF15. Next base: position 141,870 of record NZ_JBFRGZ010000009.1, read on the forward strand.
GGGCGTCCTGGGCCTTCAGCAGCGGATAGCGGGGTGCGCCGCTGACGGGTTCCAGGAGGACGGTGCCGCCGATGCGGGCGACGCCGTCGGCCGCCGTCGCGAGGTTTTCGGCGCCAATGGCGTCCTGCTTCTGTGCGGATTCGCCGTCAATGCGGTTGCCGTAGAGGGCGTTGAAGGCCTTGCAGCCGAGGCGCTCACCGATCCCGGCGACGACGTCGACGTTGTCCAGGAATTCGGCCGAGCGTGCGGGCCAGGAGACCAGGCCGCGGTCACCGCCCGGCATGTCGCCGGCATTGAAGTTCAGGCCGGTGAGCTGCACGCCGGCGTCGGTGATGGCGTTCTCAAACCGGGTGACCTGGGCATCGGTGGGGACGGAGGTCTCGAAGGGCCACCAGAATTCGACGGCGTCAAAGCCGGCGGCCTTCGCCGCGGCGGGGCGTTCGAGCAGGGGGAGCTCCGTCAGGAGGATGGAGCAGTTCACGGAGTACGTCATTGTGGATTCCTTCGGACTGGCATATTTCGTATTGTGGAAACAATATCTTGCTCTATGAAAAGTTTAGGCGTGTGACGGGTGGCAGTCAACCCTGTTGCGGTGACGGTTGGGCGGAAATAGCCCTCCCGTGTTAACAAGGCCTCCGGCAACGGCTGTGCGGTTTAAACCGAAGCGCCCCGGCCATGGGAGGCCGGGGCGCTTCGGTTTGGCTGCACAGCTGCGGAACTCAGGTCAGGCGGATCTGGCGGTTGACGTCCTTGTACAGCAGGTACCGGAAGTTGCCCGGGCCGCCGGCGTAGCAGGCCTGCGGGCAGAAGGCGCGCAGCCACATGAAGTCGCCGGCCTCCACCTCCACCCAGTCGTCATTGAGACGGTAGACGGCCTTGCCTTCCAGGACAAAGAGCCCGTGTTCCATGACGTGGGTCTCCGCGAAGGGGATGGAGGCGCCGGGCTTGAGCGTGACGATGTTGACGTGCATGTCGTGGGCCAGGTCCTCCGGGTCCACGAAGCGGGTGGTGGCCCAGGCGCCGTCGGTATCGGGCATGGCCCGCGGTTCGACGTCCTGGTCGCGCGTCACGAAGGATTTCGCCGTGTAGCCCTCCAGCGGCTCGTAGGCCTTCCGGATCCACTGGAAGCTGGCGATCTCGCCGGACTCGTTCGCCACGGACCACTGGGCACCGGCGGCAAGGTAGGCGTAGCCGCCTTCTCCCAGCTTGTGGATTTCCCCCTCGAGGGTCAGGGACAGGGCGCCCTTGGTCAGGAAGATGACGCCCTCGACGCCGGCCTCGGGCTCGGGTTTATCCGCGCCGCCGCCCGGGCCTACCTCGACAATCAGCTGCGAGAACGTGGTGGCAAAGCCGGCGATGGGCCGGGCAATGATCCAGGACCGGGTGTTGGTCCAGCCCGGCAGCTTGCTGGTGACGATGTCCCGGAGCACGCCCTTGGGAATGACCGTGTAGGCCTCCTTGACCACGGCGCGGTCGGAGAGGATCTGGGTCTGCGGCGGAAGGCCGCCCTCGGGGTAGAAATAGTTGCTCATGAGTGTGCTCCTTCTGCAGAGGGGGTGGAGGTGTTGGCCAGCCGCGGATGGGCCAGCACGGTGAGTTGGGGGAGCGCGACGCCGGCCAGCGCCAGGACTTCATCGGCGCCGACGGCGCCGCACTGGACCCCGCGCAGCACGAACGCCGCGAGGGCACGGGCGGTGGCGGGCTCGTCCATGACGCCGCCCGCGGTCTGTTCGACGTAGTTGCGGAGCCGGGCCGCGGCGGCGGGAAGCCCCTGCCGGTAGAAGGCGTAGGTCGCGGTGAACCGGCTGGGGAGCTGGGCGGGGTGGAGGTCCCAGCCCTGGTAGTAGCCGCGTTCCAGCGACCGGCGGACCAGCCGGCCGTGGAGCTGCCAGGCCTGCTCCACGTTCTCGCCCACCGGGATGATGTTGGTGGAGCCGTCGGAGAGCCGGATGCCCGTGCCGGCCACGGCAAGCTGCATGACTTCCTTGGCGAAGTCCGCCACGGGATGTTCCATGGACTGGTATTCGGCGGAGATCTGCAGCGACGCGGAGTAGTCGTAGGTGCCGTAGTGCAGCCCGCTGATCCGGCCGGGCACCGCATGCGGCAGGCGCGCCACCGGCGAGGTTCCGTCCGGGCCCAGGATGAGCTGCGGGGTTTCCACCTGCACCTCAAAGCGGAGCCGGCCCGCGGGCAGTGAGTGGACTTCCTCGAGGCGTGACACGGCGAAGTCCATGGCCTCCACCTGCGCCACGGTGGTGACCTTGGGCAGGGTGAGGATGAGCCCGTCCGGCAGTTCGCCGGCCGCGGCCAGCCGCGAGACAAAGAGATCCAGGGTCCGCAGGCCCCGGGCGCGGGTGGCGGCCTCGAAGCACTTGAAGCGGATCCCGATGAAGGGCGGCGCGGTCCCGGCGGCGACGGCGACGGCCACGGCGGACGCCGCGGTGAGCGCGGCGGCGTCCTCGGCGTCGTCGCCCCGGTCGCCGAACCCGTCCTCAAAGTCCAGGCGGAGGTCCTCGATCGGCTCGCACGCGAGTTTGGCCCGGACCCGCGGTGCGACGGCGGCGGCCAGTCCGGCCTCCTGTCCCTGCAGCGCGCACAGGCTCTCGACGCCGCCGCGGGCCTCGACCGCTGCCAGGGCCTGGGCGCCCCAGTCGGCGGTGAACTCCGGGTTGAAGCGGTCGGCCGGGACGTAGACGGTGTGCACCGGCTGGCGGGTGCCGTCGTCGCCCGGGTAGCTGCGCTCCAGGAGCAGGTCGGTGTCGGCGAGCCGCGCATCGATCCGGGCGAGGTCGGCCCCGGAGAGGGCCGTCGTCGGGGAACCCTGGCTGCGCGGTTGCGGCTGCGTCTGTGGATGGGACCGGGCGCTGGCGGAGGTGGCTGCCATGCCTCAGCCCACCAGCTCGTACGCCGGCGTGGTGAGGAAGTCGGTGTAGTCCTCGGACAGGCAGATGTCACCGATCAGGCGGCTGGCCGGCAGGTAGTGCCGGGCGAAGGCTTCCTCGCCCACCTCGCCGCGGAGCTTCTCGGTTTCCTCGGCCAGGATGGCGGTCACCAGCTCGCGTGTGACGGTCCGGCCGGTGTCGGCCAGCACTGAGTGGTTGCGGATCTGCTGCCAGACCTGGGACCGCGAGATTTCCGCCGTCGCGGCGTCCTCCATCAGGTTGTGGATGGCCACGGCACCGTTCCCGGAGATCCAGACGGCGGTGTAGGCGACGGCCACGTAGAGGTTCAGCCGCAGGCCGGCCTCGGTGACCTGGCCCTGCGCGGAGCGGATGTCCAGGAGCTGGTCCGCGGTGACGTTGACCTCGGGCCGCTGTTTGTCCAGCTGGTTGGGCCGCTCGCCCAGGACGGAGTCGAAGACCTCGCGGCAGACCGGCACCAGGTCCGGGTGGGCCACCCAGGAGCCGTCGAAGCCGTCGCCGGCTTCGCGGGTCTTGTCCGCCCGCACCTTCTCGAAGGCCTGGGCGGTCACTTCGGGTTCGCGCCGGTTGGGGATCACTGCCGCCATGCCGCCCATGGCGAAGGCGCCGCGGCGGTGGCAGGTCTTGACCAGGAGATCGGTGTAGGCCCGCATGAACGGTGCGGTCATGGCGACCGTGGCGCGGTCGGGGAGGACGAAGCTTTCGCCTGCATCCCGGAAGTACTTGATGATGCTGAACAGGTAGTCCCAGCGGCCGGCGTTCAGGCCGGAGGCGTGGTCGCGGAGCTCGTAGAGGATCTCGTCCATCTCGAAAGCCGCCGGGATGGTCTCGATCAGGACCGTGGCGCGGACGGTGCCCTGCGGGATGCCGAGGTAGTCCTGGGCGAAGACGAAGATCTCGTTCCACAGCCGGGCCTCGAGGTGGCTCTCCATCTTCGGCAGATAGTAGTACGGTCCGTGGCCATTGGCCAGGAGCCGCTTGGCGGTGTGGAAGAAGTGCAACCCGAAGTCGACCAGGGCGCCCACGGTGTGCTCCCCGCCGATCAGCAGGTGCCGTTCGGCCATGTGCCAGCCCCGCGGGCGTGCCACCACGACGGCGAGCGGCGCGTCGGTGCGCAGCGCGTATTCCTTGCCTTCGGGCGAGGTGTATTTCAGCGTGCCGTCGGCGGCGTCGCGGAGGTTGAGGATCGACTCGACCACGTTGGACCAGGTGGGCGTGCTGGCATCCTCGAGGTCGGCGAGCCACACCTTCGCGCCGGAGTTCAGGGCATTGATCGCCATCTTGGCCGGGGCGGCCGGCCCGGTCATCTCGACCCGGCGGTCCTGCAGGGCCGCAGGCGCCGGGGCCACGCTCCAGTCGGCGTCGCGGATCTCCTTGGTCTCCGGCAGGAAGTCCAGCCGGCCGGTCCGGGCCACGTGCTCGCGCTTGAGCGCGCGGGCCTTGAGGAGCTCGGCGCGGGTTCCGGCAAAGCGGAGGTGGAGTTCTTCGACGAAGGCGAGGGCCTCCGGGGTCAGGATTTCCCCGGCCCGGTCGACGGGGTGGGGATCGGTGACGGTGAGAGCCATTTCTGGTCCTTTCCTAGGCTGCGAATCAGGCTGCTAATCAGGCGTGGGACGGAACGGCGTGGGCACCGGCGTGGGTGGAGCCCTCGCGTGCCGCCGCGGCGACGGCGGAGGCGACGTCGCCGGCAACTTCGGGGTCGAAGACGCTGGGGATGATGTAGCTGGCGTTCAGTTCATCGTCCGCCACCCGGTTCGCGATCGCTTCCGCGGCGGCCACTAGCATGGCCGGGGTGATGTCGGCGGCTCCGGCGTCCAGCAGCCCGCGGAAGAAGCCGGGGAAGGCGAGCACGTTATTGATCTGGTTAGGGAAGTCGCTGCGGCCGGTGGCGACGACGGCGGCGTGCCGGGAGGCGATTACGGGGTCGATTTCCGGCGTCGGGTTGGCCATGGCAAACACGATGGCGTCATCGGCCATCGAGGCAACCTGCTCTTCGCCGATCACGTGCGGGGCGCTGACGCCGATGAAGACGTCCGCGCCGCGGAGTGCCTCGTGCAGGGTCCCCGAGAAGCCCCGCTCGTTGGTGTTCTCGGCGATCCAGGTGCGGTGCTCGTCGTCGTACTGTTCGCCGAAGTGGATGGCTCCCGAACGGCCGGCGGCGATGATGTTCCGTGCCCCCTGGGCCTTCAGGAGCTGGATGATCGCGGAGCCTGCGGCGCCGACGCCGGAGACCACGATCCTGACCTCGGAGAGCTTCTTGTCCACCACTCGCAGGGCATTGACCAAGGCGGCCAGGGTGACGATCGCGGTGCCGTGCTGGTCGTCGTGGAAGACCGGGATGTCGAGTTCTTCGCGGAGCCGGCTTTCGATCTCAAAGCAGCGCGGCGCGGCGATGTCCTCGAGGTTCACGCCGCCGTAGACCGGGGCGAGGGCCTTGACGATCATGATGATTTCCTCGGTGTCCTGGGTGTCCAGGCAGACCGGCCAGGCGTCCACGTTGGCGAACTGCTTGAAGAGGGCTGCCTTGCCCTCCATGACCGGGAGCGCGGCGGCCGGGCCGATGTTGCCCAGGCCCAGGACGGCGGATCCGTCCGTGACGACGGCGATCGTGTTGCGCTTGACGGTCAGGTTCCGCGCGGCGGCGGGGTCCTCGGCGATGGCCAGGCAGACGCGGGCGACGCCGGGGGTGTAGGCGCGGGAGAGGTCGTCGCGGTTGCGCAGGGCCACCTTCGGGACCACCTCGAGCTTCCCGCCGAGGTGCATGAGGAAGGTCCGGTCCGAGACGTGCTGGACCGTGACGCCGTCGAGCGCGTTGAGCGCGTCCTTGACCCGGGCGGCGTGGGCGTCGTCGGTGGTGTTGCAGGTGACGTCGACCACCAGCGTTTCGTGGTGGGACTCGGTGACGTCCAGTGCCGTGATGGCTGCGCCCGCGGCGCCGACGGCGGCCGCGAGTTCGCTGGTTGCCGTGAAGCTGGACGGAGCTTGCACGCGCAGGGTGATCGAATTTCCGGGGCTGGGGTTCGCCATTGAGTTCCTCCTGGTATGGCCCGCGAGGGCCGCTTACGCTTCGACGGATGTTTTCGTATTATGGATATTATTATCTGCTTAGTGGAAAAACAACCCTTTGGGGTCATCGCTCCGGCGGGCCGTGTGCTGTATCTTGGATTTTCAGCCTTATTTCACGATGTGGATAAGAAATGTCGATGCCGACCGCGCAGGAGAGAATGGTTATGGCTGAAAAGCCCTCGGGAGGCGTGCAGTCCGTTGAGCGCGTCTTCGAACTTCTGGAACTGATTACTGATGCCGGCGGTGAAGTCACGCTCAGCGAGCTATCCAACTCCACCGACCTGCCCCTTCCCACCATTCACCGGCTCCTGCGCACCCTGGTGTCCCTGGGGTATATCCGGCAGCTCCCCAACCGCCGCTATGCGCTGGGGCCGCGGCTGATCCGGCTGGGGGAGGCGGCCAACAAGCAGCTCGGCTCCCTCGCCAGGCCGCAGCTCAAATCGCTCGTGGACCGGCTGGGCGAAACGGCGAACATGGGCGTCCTGGACTCCGACATGGTCATCTACGTCGCCCAGGTGCCCTCGCTGCACTCGATGCGCATGTTCACCGAGGTGGGCAAGCGCGGCTACATGCACGCCACCGGCATGGGCAAGGCGATCCTGGCCCAGCTGGACGACGCCACGGTCCGCGGGATCGTGGGACGCCAGGGTATGCCGACGCCCACGCCGAAGAGCATCAGCAACGTCGAAGCGCTGCTGGAAGACCTGGAGCTCATCCGCCAGCGCGGCTACTCCATTGACGAGGAAGAGCAGGAGGTGGGCGTGCGCTGCTTCGCGATGGCCATCCCCGATGCCCCGACGCCGGCCGCCATCTCCGTCTCCGGACCGGTCTCCCGGGTGGACAAGGCCTTCGCGGACAAGGCCGTGCCGCTGCTGCGGGACGCCGCCCGGGCGATTTCGGACGAGCTCAAGCAGGGCTGAGCCCGGAACGCCTCCGGCCGCCGGGCCGGAAGCTTCCTGCAGGCACGACTGGCGGGGCCCACGGCTGTGGGCCCCGCCAGCGTCTGCGATCGCGGCGATGCCTGGCTGCCTAGTGCTCGTCCGCCGCGACTTTGGAGGATGCCACCGGGACTTCCTTGCCCTCGCAGTCGATCAGTTTGCCGTTCTCATAGCGGTCGCCCTCGGCCAGGCACTGGAGGTCCTCCTCGCGGATCACCCGGCCCGTCCCGGCCACGAAGACCGACTGGTTCTCCGAGTTGCCCTTCTTCAGGTGGTTGAAGAGCAGGTTCAGCGAGATGGCCATGACGGCGGCGGAGCTGATGCCGGAGTGGAAGATCGTTGCGAACCAGCTGGGGAACTTGTCGTAGAACGTGGGGGCCGCGATCGGGATCATCCCGAAGCCGATGGAGGCCGCGACGATGATCAGGTTCATGTTGTTCCGGTACTCCACCTTGGCCAGGGTGCGGATGCCGCTCGCCGCCACGGTGCCGAAGAGTACGATCCCGGCGCCGCCCAGGACGGCAGTGGGAACCGCCGCCACCACGCGGCCGAGCACCGGCAGCAGGCCCAACAGCACCAGGATGACACCGCCCGCCGCCACGACGTAGCGGCTCTTGATCTTGGTGACGGCGACCAGGCCGACGTTCTGGGCGAACGCGCTCTGGGTGAAGGAGCCGAAGACCGGCGCCACCAGGCTGGAGACCATGTCGGCCCGCAGGCCCGCAGCGATCCGCTTCGAGTCGACCCGGGTGCCCACGATCTCCCCGACGGCCAGGATGTCGGCCATGGTCTCGGTCAGGATCACCAGGACCACGATCAGCATGGAGATGATGGCGGCGGCCTCGAAGGTGGGGGCGCCGAGGTGGAATGGTGCGGGGAAGGCGACGATCGGGCCGTCACCGACCTTGGAGAAGTCCGCCATGCCGGTCACCACGGCGATCTCCGTTCCGACCACCATGGCCAGCAGGATGGAGAGGCGGGAAATGGTGGCACTGCCGACCTTGCTCAGCAGGAGCACGAGGGCCAGGGTAATGGCCGCCAGCCCGATGTTGGCCACGCTCCCGTAGTCCGGGGCCTTCTTGTTTCCACCCATGGCCCAGTTGGCCGCCACGGGCATCAGGGTAAGGCCGATGGTGGTGATGACCGTTCCCGTGACGACCGGCGGGAAGAACCGGACGATCTTGGAGAACACCGGGGCGATCAGCAGCCCGATGGCCGCCGAGGCGATGACGGCGCCGAACACGGCCGGCAGGCCGCCTCCGCCGGTGACGATGGCGACCATTGTCGCCACGCTGGCGAAGGAAACGCCCTGGACCAGGGGGAGCTGGGAGCCGAAGAACGGCACTCCCAGCGTCTGGAGCAGGGTTGCCAGGCCACCCATGAAGAGGGCGGCGGCGATCAGGACCCCGACGTCGGCCGGAGCCAGGCCGGCGGCCTGGCCAACGATCAGGGGGACGGCGATGATGCCGCCGTACATGGTCAGGACGTGCTGGAAGCCGTAGGCGAAGCTGCTTCCGATGGAGAGCCGTTCGTCTTCGGGGCGGGGCGTGCCGCCGGAACCTCCTGTGCCGCCGGTGCGTGGCAACCGTGCGGTCAATTTCTTGCGTGCGTTCATGGCAGACCTTCTTGGTTCATGGCGGACGTCGTCGTCCGGCTAACAATGTCTGGCTAACGGGTACTGGCTAAAGGGTGTTGATTGATGGGTGCTGAGGTGCTGAAGTGCCGGCCCGGTGGCCCGGGCCGGCTCCGGGGTCATAGGGAGCCCCGGGGCCCGGGTGGCCTAGCAGAAGCCGGCGATCCCGTTCCAGGCGATCTCCGCAGGACTGGCGTCATCGCGCTGGACGGTCGCCTCGATCAGGCCGTAGGGGCGGTCGGCGGCAAAGAAGACCTCGTTCGGGTTATCCAGGCCGAAGGGCGATAGGTCGACCAGGAAGTGGTGCTTGTTGGGCATGGAGAACTTGATCTCGTCGATCTCGGTGTGCGCTTCCAGGACCTTGGCGCCCATCTCGAACAGGGTCTGCTGCAGGGCGTGAGAGTACTTTTCGCTGAAGCCCTCCAGCAGCAGGCTCTTGACGTCCTCGTAGCTCTTGTTGAAGTCGAACGTGCTGAAATCGGTGCCGGTCCTGAAACGCCAGCGGGCCGAGACGTCCGTGGCGAGGATGCGGTCCGCGGTCTCCGGGAGGGTGGTGTACTTGTCCCGCGGGAAGCCGCTGAATCCGGACTGGGTCGACTTCAGCACGGTGAGGTCCTTGAGCCCGGCGATTAGGTGCTCGGTGGCGCCGTCGCGGACAAGGACTGCGGTGCGGACTTCCTGGCCGCTGCGGACGAAGGAGTGGTCGTGCCCGGTGCCGTGGGCCTGGATCCGGTCCCATTTGTAGGACTCGGCAGCCCAGCGGCCGCCGGTGACCCAGTCGAAGTTCGAGGTGAAATGCTTGCCCAGCCGCAGCAGGAAGGCTTCCGGGGAGCCGATGCCGTCCCGGGCGAAGGCGTAGATCGTGTTCTTTTGGGTGTCCGTGGCCACCACGTGGCTGTTGTCGCCTTCGAGGTGGGCGGCTGCGAAGTCTCCCCGGAGCTGCGAGGTGACGTTCAGGTCTTCGATCTCATGGCGGTCGGTGTCCCTGGTGATCTTGACGACCCGGACTTCGGCTTTTCCGTACTGGTTGTGGCCGAGGACGATCTTGTTGCTCATGGTCTGATTCCCAACTTCAGGTATGTGGCACCAAAGTCCCACATAGAAATTAAGCGCTTGTTTCCCGCGCGTTTCTTATTCCGTCGACCCACAAAAAAGAGCCGACATCAGTTGATGCCAGCTCATTACGACCCTGCCTGCTGCTCCCAGGTTACGTGACCTGCGCCACGAATTGGGATTAAGCGTAGCCCGGTCCGGCCGTGGTGTACATCACTTTGTGAAAAATCGGATTGTGACCGCGAGGGTCCCGGCGTGCGAGTGCAGCCCTGGGCCCACTCCTGGCCGCACCCTTGACCGGCGGTTCCCGCGCCACATAGACTTCCACATAACAAGAAATTACTTCCGAATTGTGGAAGTTTCGTGGAACTGTGTCGACCGGTTTGATCCGGCGCAACGAACGCATCGAAGCGGCCACACACAACGAATGCCACACAAGCTATGCCACACAAGCTATGAGGGGGAGTCCATGGACTCGCAGGAGAAGGACAGCACCACCATTGAATTTCCCGCGCCTGAAGTTCCGGCGCCCGAATTTCCGGCCCCGGGCCAGGAGCTGTACCTGCCGTTCGGCGGCACAGACCCGGACTTCTACATTCCGGCCGAGTGTGAGCGCAGGGACCGCGGCTTTTCCCGCTGGCTGCGCTCGCTGCCGCTCTTCGGGCGGTAGCCGCCCCGGGCGGCCGCCCCTCCTGTGGCGTGGTCGGCGCTTCCGTGGGTGCGACGGCGGGGCGTGACGGCCCGGAAACAGAGATTTCACACAACGAAACCGGGCTTCCCCTAAATTGGGGGCGCCGCGCGGACGTCCCGGTGCTACTGTCAGTCTTGCCAACGGCGGGCGGCCCGGTTCCGGGACGCTATCTACCAGGCGCAACCTTCAAGGCACATGCTGAAGACTGGTCACCGTCGCATCCGGCCCTTGCGTTCCCGCAGCGGTGTACCGGCTTCCGCAGGTAGGGAGTGGCAGCGTGAGAGCAACCGATACGGCCCAGAAGTTCCTGGCGAGGTCCATCGAGTTGGCCACGGCCAACGTCCTGGACAGCGGCGGCCCGTTCGGCGCCGTCGTGGTCACCGCGGACGGCCAAGCGTTCGACGGTGTCAACCGGGTCACCGCCACCAACGATCCCACCGCGCACGCCGAAGTCACGGCCATCCGGCGGGCCTGCCGCGAACTTGGCACGTTCGATCTCAGCGGCGCCACGCTCTACTGCAGCTGCGAGCCGTGCCCCATGTGCCTGGCGTCAGCGCTGTGGGCGCGGGTGTCGCGCGTGGTGTTCGCCGCGGACCGGCACGACGCCGCGTCCGCCGGCTTCGATGATGCCGTCTTCTACGAATACTTCGAAAACGATCAGCGCGACGCGCTCATGCCGGTGGGCAGGCTGGAACTGACCGACCCGCACGCCCCCGCGGCCCTGGACCCCTTCAATGCCTGGAACTCGCTCAAGTCCAGGACCGAGTACTAGCGCCGGGGCCAGCGGCCATGTTGGATCTGCTCCCGCACCTGGTCACCTGGCGGCCGGCCGCCTCCGGGCAGCGCTGCGCGGTGGCCACCGTGGTGGGCACGTCAGGATCCGTGCCGAGGCCCGTGGGCACCTCCATGCTGGTCTCCGACGCCGGCGAGGTGCTGGGCAGCCTGTCCGGCGGCTGCATTGAAGGGGCCGTCGTGGAGTCGGCCCTGGAGGCACTGCGCGACGGCGGGACGCGCCGGGAGTTCTTCGGCTACAGCGCCGAGGACGCGTTTGCCGCCGGCCTGACCTGCGGCGGCGGGCTGGAAATCCACATCGAACCCCTGGGGCCGGGGCCAGGCCGGCTGCGGCTGGAGAGCCTGAACGGCCTGGCCCGGCGGCGGCCGGGCAGCGGGGCGGCGCTGATCCGCAGGGTGGACGCCGGCGGGAGCGGCGCCGTCGTGGTTGCTGACCCCCCGGCCTTCCAAGCGGTGCAGTCCGCCGAACTGGCCGCGCTGCTGGGGGCTGAACTGCCGGGGGCCGAGCCGTCGGGGGCGCCCGGTCCCGGCGGTGCCTCGCGCATGCTGCTGGCGGCGGCGGCCCAGCTGGAACCGCTGCTGCGGGGAGGCCGCACCGGGCTGGTCCGGCTCGCGTCTGCGGGGGATTGCCGGCCGGAGCCCGTGAGCCTGCTGGTGGAGAGCCGGCTGCCCGCGCCGCGCCTGTTGATCTTCGGCGCCAATGACTTTGGTGCGGCACTGCTGCCCGCCGCGAAACTCCTGGGCTTCCACGTCACGTTGTGCGATGCGCGTCCGGCCTTCGCACAGCAGGACCGGTTCAGCGCCGCGGACGAAATCGCCACGGCCTGGCCGCACCGGTACCTCGCGGACCAGGTGGGGGCCGGGCGCACCGATTCCCGGACGGCCATCTGCGTGCTCACGCATGATCCGAAATTCGATGTCCCGCTCCTGCAGGCCGCGCTTGGCCTGGATGTGGCCTACGTCGGCGCCATGGGGTCCAGGCGCAGCCACAGCGCCCGGATCGATGCCCTGCGGCGGACAGGTGTGGCCGAACGGGACCTGGCCCGGCTGCACTCGCCCATCGGCCTGGACCTCGGCGCCGTCACGCCGGAAGAGGTGGCGGTGTCCATCGCAGCGGAAATCGTGGCCAACCGGAGCAGGTCCGCCGGGCTGGCCCAGGGCAGCGTGTCCCTCAAGGACGCCAGCGGCCCGATCCACCACTATGCACCAACTGATCACGACAGCAGCGCCGGCATCCCGGTACGTCAGGAGGTCCCATGGACATGAACACCATCGAAGCCGTGGTCCGCACAACGGATCCGGCCGACTGGCGCGAAGGGGACGCCTGGCTCGCCGGGGGAACCGTGCTGTTCTCCGCCGGGAGCCCCGCCTCCGGGGAGGAGCCGCTCCGGCGTCTCCTGGACCTCGGCGGGACGGACTGGACACCCCTGGCAGTCTCGCCGGCGGGCATCGAGCTGGCGGCAACCTGCACCATCGCGCAGCTCTACGCATTCCCCGATTCGGATGCCGGCCGGGGGCTGGCCGGGAACTGGCCCGGCATGGAGCTCGTCCGCCCGTGCTGCGAGTCGTTTGTGGCGTCCTTCAAGGTCTGGAACATGTCCACGGTGGGCGGCAACCTGTGTACCGCCCTGCCTGCCGGGCCCATCATCTCGCTCTGCGCGGCGCTCGAGGGCACAGCCACCATTTTGGGCCCCGGTGGCGGCGCCCGCACGCTTCCGGTGCCGGACTTTGTCACGGGCGACGGAACCAACGCCCTCGCTCCCGGCGAGCTCCTGCGCAGCGTGAGCCTGCCGGCGTCGGCCCTGTCCTCCCGGGTGGCGTTCCGCCGGCTGTCGATGAGCAACCTGGGCAGGTCCGCGGTGCTGCTGATCGGCAGGCTCGACGCCGGCGGCAGGCTGGTCCTGACCGTCACCGCGGCGACCAAACGCCCCGTCCAGCTGCGCCTGAAAACCAGTGCGGCGCCCGCGGACGCTCTCCCCGGGGCCCTTGCCGCCGCCCTTACCGGGGCCCTGGACGCCGCCATCCCGGACGAGCTGTACCACGACGACGTCCACGGCCTGCCCGAATGGCGCAAGGACATGACATACCGGCTGGCCCACGAAATCCTGGCCGAACTCACCGCCCCGGCAGGCCACGAGCCGCCGCGCGTCTCCGGTGACTTCTGGCCGCCGCGGGGCAGGCCCTTGCCCGCCGCATTCCGGGCGGAAGGGGCCTGACCATGTCAGCTGAGATCAACCGCCCCATCGAGATCAACGGCGCCCCGGCGCAGGCCGAACCCCGCCCGGGCCAGTGCCTGCGGACGTTCCTGCGTGAGCAGGGGAACCTGGGCGTGAAGAAGGGCTGCGACGCCGGCGACTGCGGCGCGTGCACGGTGCACGTGGACGGGATGCCCGTGCACAGCTGCATCTATCCCGCCGTCCGCGCGGAGGGCCGGGCCGTCACCACCATCGAGGGCCTGGCCGCCACTTGCGCCTCCGATGCCTCCCGGGCTGCTGAAGCCCCCGCCGGTGCTGCGCTCCATCCGATGCAGCAGCAGTTCCTGGACCGGCAGGGCTTCCAGTGTGGTTTTTGCACGGCCGGCCTGGTGATGACGGCGGCCGCCTTCGACGACGGGCAGAAGGCGGACCTGCCCCGCAACCTCAAGGGCAACCTGTGCCGGTGCACGGGATACCGCGCCATCGAGGACGCCGTCTGCGGGGAGGCCGTGCACGGCAAATCCCGTCACCCGGACCCCGCCGGCTCGGGATCCGGGATCGCCGGGCCGGGCCAGCCGGAGCCGCGCCCCGGGCAGCTGGGAGACGACGTTCCCGCCCCTGCCAGCCTCGCCGTCGTCACCGGACAGGCCCGCTACACCCTGGACGTCCCGGCCGGGGAACTGCCCGGGTTGCTGCACATGAAGCTGCTGCGCTCCCCGCACGCCCACGCCCGCATCCGCTCCATCGACGCGGCGGCCGCGCTGGCCATTCCCGGAGTCGAAGCGGTCCTTACCCACCATGACTCCCCGGCGCAGCTGTTTTCGACCGCGCAGCACGAGCTCTACACCGACGACCCGGACGACACCCGCGTGTTCGACGACGTCGTGCGGTTCACCGGCCAGCGGGTCGCCGCCGTCGTCGCCGTGACCGTGGCGGCGGCGGAGGCGGGCGTGCGGGCCCTCAGGGTCGACTACGAACTGCTGGAGGCTGTCTTCACCCCGGAGCAGGCCATGCTCCCCGGCGCCCCAGCCATCCACGGAGACAAGGACGCGGCCACGGCCCGCATCAGCCAGCCGGAACGCAATGTCGTGGCGGAACTGCATTCCGAGCTCGGCAATGTGGCGGCCGGCTTCGCCGCCGCGGACTTCGTCCACGAGCACACCTACCGGACCCAGCGGGTGCAGCACATGGCGCTCGAAACCCACGCGTCCATCGCCTCCGTCGGCAGCGACGGGCGGCTGCTGATCCGCACCTCCAGCCAGGTCCCGTTCCTGGTCCGGCGGACCCTGGCCCGGGTCTTCGGCCTGCCCGAGGAGCAGATCCGGGTGGTGGCGGGACGGGTGGGCGGCGGGTTTGGCGGCAAACAGGAAGTGCTCACCGAGGACGTCGTCGCGCTGGCCGCCCTGAAGCTCAACCGGCCCGTGCAGCTTGAATTCACCCGGACCGAACAATTCACGGCGGCCACCACCAGGCATCCGTTCACCATCCATCTCAAGGCCGGCGCCAGCCGCGACGGCCGGCTGACCGCACTGCAGCTGGAAGTGCTCACGAACACCGGCGCCTACGGCAACCACGCGCCCGGGGTCATGTTCCACGGCTGCGGCGAGTCGCTGGGGGTGTACAAGTGCGCCAACAAGAAAGTGGACGCCCACGCCGTGTACACCAACACCGTGCCCTCGGGCGCTTTCCGCGGCTACGGACTAAGCCAGATGATCTTCGCGATCGAATCCGGCATCGACGAGCTCGCGACCGGGATCGGCATGGACCCCCTGGAGTTCCGCCGCCGGAACATGGTCAGAGAAGGCGACGACATGCTGTCCACCCGCGATGAGCCCCAGGAGGACGTCCGCTACGGCAGCTACGGCCTGGACCAGTGCACCAAGCTGGTGGAGGACGCCCTGGCCCGCGGCCGGGAACTCGGCCGCGCGGCCGGCCTCGACACCCTGGGACCGGACTGGATGGTCGGGCAGGGGACGGCCCTGTCCATGATCGACACCGTCCCGCCGCGCGGCCACTTTGCCCACTCCAGGCTCCGGCTCCTGCCGGACGGGACGTACGCCGCCGACGTCGGGACGGCAGAATTCGGCAATGGCACCACCACGGTCCACGCGCAGCTAGCGGCCACGGCGCTGTCCACCGACGCCGCACACGTCACCGTTCGGCAGTCCGACACCGACCTCGTGGACCACGACTCCGGTGCGTTCGGATCCGCCGGCACCGTGGTGGCGGGCAAGGCGACGCTGGCGGCCGCCGAGGACCTCGCCGTCCGCATCCGCGGTTTCGCCGCCGGCATCCGCGGGGTTCAGTCCTCCGGCTGCCTGCTGGACGGGGACGCCGTGGTCTGTGAGGGGACCCGGGTGCCGCTGACGGAAATTTACGACGCCGCGGCGGAAGCCGGCGTCGAGCTCGCCGCCGAGGGGCATTGGGGCGGGACGCCGCGTTCGGTGGCGTTCAACGTCCAGGGCTTCCGGGTGGCCGTGAATGCCGGGACGGGGGAGCTGCGGATCCTGCAGAGCGTGCAGGCGGCCGATGCCGGCGTGGTGGTCAATCCGCGCCAGTGCCGCGGCCAGATCGAGGGCGGGATCGCGCAGGCCCTCGGCTCTGCGCTGTACGAGGAAGTCAAGGTCGACGACGCCGGCCGGGTCACCACCGACGTCCTGCGGCAGTACCACGTCCCGACCTTCGCGGACGTGCCGCGCAGCGAGGTGTACTTCGCCGATACGGCCGACAAGCTGGGCCCGCTGGGCGCGAAGTCGATGAGTGAGAGCCCGTTCAATCCGGTGGCGCCGGCGCTGGCGAACGCCATCAGGAACGCCACCGGCGTGAGGTTCTCCCAGCTGCCGATCTCCCGAGACAAGATCTACCTCGGCCTGAAAGCGGCTGGACTGACCCCACCCCGCGTTGGTTGAACCGCATGCGCTTTGGCGGGGTCCCCGGATACCATTTCAGGCACACTTGCTGCTGGAAGGGGCGCCCGCATGGCCGATGCCGCGATCCGGGCCTTCGTTGAGCGGCTGGCGTCCGTGGAGACCGGGCCGGGGTGTAACAACTTTTTCGCCTTTGGCGATGCCGGCAATGCCCAGCGGCGCCGGAACCTGGAGCTCTATCTGCAGGAAATGCTGGACCGGCGTCCAAGGGTGCTGCTGCTGGGCGATGCGCCAGGCTTCCGCGGCATGAGGATCACCGGAGTTCCTTTCACCAACCGCACCACGTTCGAGGGCGGGGCCAACTCGTTCGGGCTGTTCGGGCCGGGGAAGGGCTACGCGCTTCCGGCAGATGCCGCGGGAATCGCGGCGGAACCGACGGCCACGGTGATGTGGGAGGTGCTGGCTGAACTGGAATTCCTGCCGCTGCTGTGGAGTGCCTGTCCGTGGCACACGCACGTACCTGGCCGGCCGCTGTCCAACCGTACGCCAAGGGCCTCCGAGGTTGCCCTTGGAACTCCGTTTTGGCAGGCGCTGACGGAAGAGTTTCCGGTCGAATCCGTGGTGGCCGTGGGCAATGTGGCGCACCGCAGCCTGCAGCTCAGTGACCTGGACGTGCCGAAAGTCAGGCATCCCGCCCACGGCGGCAGGGCCGGGTTCAAGCTTGGCCTGCAGGAGCTCTTAGCCCGCCCGTGCTAAAACCCGCGTTGCTATTCGGGACCCGAGTCCAGAAGGTGCAGCTGGTCGGGGGAGTCGAGGTCCTCGCCGCCGGAGAGGTCGCTGCAGTCCACCAGGTCAACCAGGTCCGGGTGCGCCTGCAGGAAGACGCGCGCTCCGGCGTCGCCCGTTGCCGTTTCCGCGGCTTCGGCGCGAAGGCCGGCGTCGAGCAGCAGCGGATGCCCCCGCCGCAGCTTGCCCTCCGCATCGCGGTAGGCGGCCGCCGTCACGCGGCCCGGACGGTGGGCTGCCTGCAGCCGGGCGACGGCCTCCGGGCCCAGGCCCGGCTGGTCCACGAGCGCGATCAGCACATGGTCCGCCGGGGCCGCCGCGGCAACACCGGCCCGGAACGAGCCACCCATCCCGGTAGCCCAGTCGGGGTTTTCGATGACCGTGTGCCGGCTGAGGTCGGTGGCGGCGCGGACCCTGGCTGCTTCGGCGCCCAGGACCACCACGACTTCACGGCAGCCGCCGTCGAGCAGCACCCCTGCGAGCACTTCAACCAGCGTGCGGCCCCGGAACGGGAGCAGCGCCTTGGGCCCGAGGCCCAGCCGGGTCCCGGCTCCGGCGGCGAGCAGGACCGCCGTCGTCCGTGTCGACGTCCTCTGTGTCGACGTCCTCTGTGCAGCCGTCGTGAGCCGTTCCGATGAGTCAGCCATGGCCCCAGCCTATGCAACCTCCAGCCTATCCAGCCCATATAGCAGTTGACGGCAGTGTTCCGGGGGAACACTGCCGTCAACTGCCCGATCGATGGGGTCAGGCGTCGCCGCCCGCTCCGCCGGTGGTCCCGGCGTTGACGTCCAGGAGCTTGTAACGGTCCATCGCGTAGGCGGGCACCCCGGCGTCGACTTCGCCGCGGCGGGCGAGCATCTGCAGGGAACGGACCACCACGGAGTGGATGTCGTTCTTGAAGAAGCGGCGTGCCGCGGCGCGGGTGTCGGAGAAGCCGAAGCCGTCGGCGCCGAGCGAGGCGAACTCGTTCGGGAGGAACTGCCGGATCTGGTCGGGCACGGCCTTCATGTAGTCCGTGACCGCGACAATCGGGCCGGTGGCGCCGGCGAGCTGCTGGGTGACGAACGGGACACGGGCGGGCTCACCCGGGTTGAGGAAGGCTTCTTCCTCGGCGGCCATGGCGTCGCGGCGCAGTTCGGTCCAGGAGGTCACGGACCAGACATCGGCGGAGACGCCCCAGTCCTCGGCGAGGATCCGCTGGGCCTCGAGGGCCCAGGGGACGGACACACCGGAGGCCAGGATCTGGCTCTTGGGCCCTTCAACGTCCGACGCCGACACCCGGTAGATGCCTTTCAGCACACCGTTGACATCGAGGTTCTCGGGTTCGGCCGGCTGGAAGATCGGCTCGTTGTAGACCGTGAGGTAGTACATCAGGTTCCGGTCTGCGTCGTTGCCGGGGCCATACATCCGCTCCAGCCCGTCCCGGATGATGTGGCCCATTTCGTACCCAAATGCCGGGTCGTAGGTGAGCACTGCCGGGTTGGTGGCGGCGAGGATGGGGGAGTGTCCGTCGGCGTGCTGCAGGCCTTCGCCGGTCAGAGTGGTGCGCCCTGCGGTGGCGCCGATGATGAACCCGCGGGTCATCTGGTCCGCGGCGGCCCAGAAGGAATCGCCGGTGCGCTGGAAACCGAACATCGAGTAGAACACGTAGATCGGCACTAGCGGCTCGCCGTGGGTGGCGTAGGAGGTGCCCGCGGCGGTGAACGCGGCGACCGCCCCGGCCTCGTTGATGCCCGGGTGGATCAGCTGGCCCTGGGCCGATTCCTTGTAGGCGAGGACCAGTTCCCGGTCAACGGACAGGTAGCCCTGGCCGTCCGGGTTGTAGATCTTCGCCGTCGGGAAGAACGCGTCCATGCCGAACGTGCGGGATTCATCCGGCACGATCGGGACAATGCGATGGCCGAACTTCTTGTCCCGGAGCAGGTCCTTGAGCAGGCGGACAAACGCCATGGTGGTGGCGGCCTGTTGCTTGCCGGAACCCCGTTTGGCGACCTCATATGTTGCGGGGTCGGGCAACTCCACGGGCGCATGGTCCGGCCGGCGTTCGGGGACGAAGCCGCCGAGTTCCTTGCGGCGGCCCATCAGGTACTGGATCTCCGGGGAGTCCATGCCGGGGTGGTAGTACGGGGGCCGGTAGAGGTCCGCTTCGAGCTGGTCGTCGGTGATCGGGATGCGCAGGTGGTCGCGGAAGGCCTTGAGGTCCGCGAGGGTGAGCTTCTTCATCTGGTGGGTCGCGTTGCGGCCCTCGAAGTGGGTGCCCAGGCCGTAGCCCTTGACCGTGTGGGCCAGGATGACGGTGGGTTTGCCCTTGAACTCGGTGGCGGCCTTGTACGCGGCGTAGACCTTGTTGTAGTCGTGGCCGCCGCGCTTGAGGTTCCAGATCTGGTCGTCGGTCAGGTCCTGGACCATTTCCTTGGTCTGCGGGGTCTTGCCGAAGAAGTGCTC
>NZ_JBFRGZ010000010.1:0-148011 GCF_052115605.1 Arthrobacter sp. 2MCAF15
GGGCTCGCCCTCGAAGTAGATCGCGACCCGGTCCCCGTTCCCGGCCTTCACGTGCCGGTCCAGGGCGTTGTACGCGGCGTTGACCTCCCCGCCGACGAACCACTTCGCGAACGGCGGCTCGGACCAGTCCAAAGCCTGGTCAAAGTCCCTGGACCAGTCCAGCAGCTCCCGGGCCTGCCTCGCCCAGAACGCGGGCCGGTCCGCGTCGGCCTCGGCATACTCACCCGCGGTCACCACCGCATTCGCCGCGAACTCCGCCGAGGGCGCGAACCGACGGTCCTCCTGCGACAGATTCTCAAACGCATCGCCGTTGGGAGCCGGAGTGGCCATGGAGCCGGGTGCCTGCTGGGACATGGTGAACCTCATCATTCATCGATCCGGTCTGAGCGGCCGTTCGCGTCGCCTCCGCACCGGGCCGCATGCGCGGCGTCGGGCAGTGGCAGACCTCGGCAGTGCCGCAGGAGCTGTCTGGAATAAACACTAATACGTGGGTCCGACCAAACGTGCGCCCAGTCACAAAGGGTGCCGTGAGCGGCGTTTGTTAAGCGCCGGGTGGCTTGTTGGCGGCGCTGGGCGGCGCTTCGGCATGCAGCGTCCGGGATTCGGAAAACGGGAGAATTCTGCTGTGTCCGCCCTCGGCTTGTCAGCTAGTGATCGGCCACCCACTTGGCTAGGCTGAGATGAAGTTGTGACATCCGATGGAGGCGACAGGACCCGCTGGCGGTACTGTCCTTGCCTGCCGTTAGACGGCGCTGTCCAGAGCGCCGCCATGCTAAGGAGATACGGAATGAACGAGCAAGACAACGGACAGCTCCGGGCGCCCGCCCAGGGCCAGGGCGGAACGGCGCAGCCGGGGCCCGCCGGGTTCGGGGATGCGCCGCGCTTCACGGTGGACAAAAAGTCCGCGAAGAGGAACGAAGCAGTCCTTGGTGCCTTCACCATCCGTGACCTCACAGTCTTCGGCTCGACGCTGCTGCTTTTCGTCGCCTCGCTGATTCCGATGTTCGCTTTCGCCTATAACCTGTGGAACCTCGGAAGCCTGTTCTTCCTGGGCCTGGGCATTGTGCTGCCGCTGATTGTCACCGCTTTGTTCGTGGCCCGCCGTCTGAGCCCGACGACGAAAATCCGGATCGGGTCCCTGTCGATCGACCAGTTCGCTTCCGTGGTGGCGTCCTTCACTCTGGCCTTCTTCTTCCTCGCGGCCGCCGGGGCGTTCCTGCCGAGCATGCTGATAGCCCTCCTGGGTGCCGTGGGGCTTTTTGCGGCCACTGTGCTGGCCCGTTGGATCCCGTTCTTCGCCGGAGACTTCCTGGACCGTGAGGAAGCGCCGGCCCACGTGGCGGCGCGTGAAGCGGCTGTCCCGGTGCGAAAGCCCCGTGCGCCCAAGCCGCCGAAGGTGCCCAAAACGGCCAAGGCCTCCGCGGGAACAGGCGAGTCGAAGGCTGCCGGGGCAGCCGCGGCCGCAGCGGGCTGGGCCAAGCGCCCGTTCGGCGGCGGCGCAGGGTCGGCGCCGGCCGCGACCACGCCGGCTGTGCCGTCGGCCCAAGCACCTGCGACGAGTGCCGCGTCCAGCGCGCCGGAAACCCAGATCTCCGGCGTCGTGCCGGCAGCCGGCGCGGCCACCCCCGTGTCGTCCGCGTCATCGGCATCGCCGACGACGTCGGCCACTGAGCCGGCAGCGGCCGCTACGCCCGCCGAAGAGACCCAGGCCGCGGCAGCCCCGTCCGCCGAAAAGACCCAGGCCGCCGGCATCCCGGCATCCACGTCCGCGGCACCCGCCGTTGCCGGTGCTGCCGCCGCCGGTGCCGCTGGCGCCGCGGCTGCCGCTCAGAAAACCCCGCCGGCCGCGGAACAGACCCAGGCGGCCGCCGTTCCGGCAACGTCGGGAGCACCCTCGGGCGGCAGCGCCCCCACCACTGTCAACCCCCAAGTCCGGCCGCAGGAACAGGCCCGGCCGCAGGAGCCCATCGGCGCCACCGTCGATCCTGCCAGCCGGCATGAGGAGGACCACGTCCACCCCGTGCACGAGGCGTTCTGGTTCGCCGTCGCGCAGCCCCGCACCGCCACCGACGAGCGCACCGGAGCTCCGGCGTTCGTCATTGAACCCGGCGGCTGGGTCCTTGCCCTAGAGGACCGGGGCAGCGAATTCCTGGTCCAGCACACCGACGGGCGGCTCGGCGTCCTGCGGGATCTCAGCAACATCGAACGCGGTTAGCCGCATCCCGTGACCACAGAATCCGGCACCGCGGAATCGGGCGCCACGTCCGGGAGCGCCACGCCCGGTGCCTCGAGGGCGTCAGGGGAAACTGTCCTGGCGCTCAAGCGACGGGCGCGCCGGATCAACCGCGCGCTGGCCGAGCAGTACCCCTACGCCCACGCTGAGCTGGATTTCCGCAACCCTTTCGAGCTGGTGATAGCCACGGTGTTGTCCGCGCAGACCACCGATGTGCTGGTCAACCAGATAACACCCCTGCTGTTCGCGCGCTACCCCGATGCGCGGCGGATGGCGGAGGCGGATCCGGCCGAGCTGGAGGCCATCCTTAAACCCACCGGATTCTTTCGCGCCAAGGCCAGAAACGTCCTGGCGCTGTGCAACCGGATAGTGGACGAGTACGACGGCGAGGTGCCGGGCCGGCTCGAGGATCTGGTGACGCTGCCCGGCGTCGGGCGAAAAACCGCAAACGTCGTGCTGGGCAACGCTTTCGGCATTCCCGGCATCACGGTGGACACCCACTTCGGCCGCCTGGCAAGGCGCCTTGGCTGGACGGAGTCGGATGATCCGGTCCGGATCGAGTCCGACGTCGCCGTGCTGTTCGAGCCCAAGGACTGGACCATGCTCTCGCACCGCGTCGTCTTTCACGGCCGGAGGGTCTGCCACTCCCGCAAGCCTGCGTGCGGCGCCTGCGCGGTGGCCAACTGGTGTCCCAGCTACGGGATGGGCGAAACCGACCCGGCGAAAGCGAAGAAACTGCTGAAGTACGAACTCGCCCCGGGGCAGGAGGAGCTGCTGGCCCGGCTGCAGGCCGAGACGCACCGTGCCGCGGAAATCCGTATGGAATCGCAGAGGAAGCAGCGGTGACCGCGCGCCAGGACCTCGTCGAACTCGTTGAGGCGGTGAAGGCGGGCACGGCTCCGGCACCGGATCCGCGCTGGCGGGAACTCGTCGTCGAACCCGGCGAGCGGGTCCGCAAGGCCGCCGTGCTCATGCTCTTTGGGGCGCTCGATAATGTCCCGGCGGTGTCGGAGAAATTGCTCGCTCCAGCCGATCTGGACGTCCTGCTGTTGCAGCGGGCGCAAACCCTTGAGGACCATCCCGGGCAAGTGGCCTTCCCCGGCGGCGGCATCGACCCCGGCGAGTCCGTCGTCAATGCTGCCCTGCGCGAGGCGGAAGAGGAGACGGGCCTGAACCCGGCGGGCGTGGACGTCCTCGGAGTGATGCCCGAACTGGCGCTGCCCCGGGGCAATTTCCTGGTCACCCCGGTCCTGGCCTGGTGGGCCGCCCAGTCGCCGGTCCGGGTGGTGGACTACGGTGAATCCGCGCAGGTGTTCCGTGTCCCGGTGAGGGACCTGCTGGACCCGGACAACCGGGTGCTGGCAACGGTCAGCCGAGCCGGCCAGACGTTCCAGAGCCCGGCCTTCACTGTCAACGGCGTGGTGGTGTGGGGGTTTACCGGGATGATCCTGAACCAGTTGTTTGACCAGCTGGGCTGGGCAGTTCCCTGGGACCGCACGCGGCTCTACGGGATCGATGTGTGAAACTCATTCGGCCGGTCCGATCTGACGGCCGATGTGCAGTGCCGGTCCCTAGGCCGTGGCTACGGCGCTGCCCGCCAGGGGAGCAACCGCCCGTACAGCCGACCTGCTGGTGGCTACTTTCCTGTGCGTACCGGACCGATCCACAACCAGGCCCGTCGCGGCGTTCTCGCGCACGGCATTAATGCCCGCCGCAGCGCTCTTGATGGAGCTGAAGAGCGGGGACACGGCCACTACCGTGCCGTCCGCCGCCGTCAGCCTGAAGAAATAAGCCTTGTCGCCAGCCTGCGCGATCTCAAAAATGCCAGCCAAAACGCTGCCTCCCCAATATTCCTTGCGTCGTTGCAATGGCCGGCGGTTCTTCGGGAAATTTGCCGGCCTTTTCGAGGGTAGCCCGGTGACGGAGCCCACACAACGCTACCGGCCGGTACGTTACAGGCGGTGACTTCTGCCACTCATTTGGCGTTGTCGTATGAGTCGACTACGGCCACGCTGACCGGAAATTCCACTGGAATGCGGCCGAACAGCAGCTCCTTGGCGGCAGTTGCGGAATCCTCGATCGCCTTCATGCAATCCGCGACGGCATTTTCGGGGCAGTGCACCATCACTTCGTCGTGCAGGAAGAACACCAGTTCGCCGGTGGCGGCGCCCTGGGCCCGCATGGTGCGCAGCCGGCGTCGCAGTTCCGCGAGCCAGCACGCCGCCCAGTCAGCAGCCGAGCCCTGGACCACGAAGTTGCGGGTGAAGCGGCCGCGTGAGCGGGCGATCGCGTCAGCCCGGCGCTGCTCTTCCGCGGTGGTGGACTGCTGGCTCTGCAACCAGCGGTCCGACGGCGGCGGGCTGCTCCGGCCCAGACGGGAAGTGACGGTCCTGCCGGCTTCGCCGTCGCGGGCGGCCTGCTCGACGAAGCCGACGGCGCGGGGGTAGGTGCGGGCCAATTGGGGCATCAGCCGCCCTGACTCGCCCGTGGTCGCCCCGTAAATGGCCCCGAGGAGGGCCACCTTGGCTTTTGCCCGGTCACCGCCGAAGCCCTGCGCCGCAATGCCGGCATAGAGGTCCTTGTCCCGGGCGGCCTCGGCCATTTTGGCATCCTGCGCGAGGGCCACGAGTACCCTCGGTTCCAGCTGAGACGCGTCGGCAACAATCAATTTGTAGCCGGGATCGGCGTGGACCGCGCCGCGGATCTGGCGCGGGATTTGCAGTGCGCCGCCGCCCCGGGACGCCCACCGTCCGGACACCACGCCGCCCACCACGTATTCAGGCTGGAACCTGCCGTCCTTCACCCACATGTCCAGCCATGCCCAGCCGTTGGCCGCATGCAGGCGAGCCAGTTTCTTGTAGGCCAGCAGTGGCTCGATCGCCGGGTGGCTGGATTCCTTCAGCTCCCATTGGCGGGTGGTCTTCACTTCGATGCCGTTGCGGTGCAGGGCGCGCATGAGATCCTGCGGGGAGTCCGGGTTCAGCGCCGGTGACTGCAGCAGCCGCCGGAGTTCGGCGGTGAGCGCTTCGAGTTTGGCCGGACGCTGGCCCGGAGCCGGCCGGGGTCCGAGATAATCCGCGAGAATCTGCTCGTGCAGTTCCTCGCGCCACGGGACCCCGGTGTGCTGCATTTCGGCGGCGATCATGGCCCCGGCGGATTCCGCCGCGAGCAGCAGCTGTAGCCGCTGGCGGCGGCCGGCATCAGTGACAATGGCTGTCCCCGCGTGGCGAAGCGCCTCCTGCTGCGCGGCGTACTCGGCGCGCAGGGCCTCAAGGGATTGGCCGGGGCGATGCCCGGGGGCCGGGGCATCGAACAGGGCCCCCTGTTCGGGCGGCGGGGGAGGGGGCTGCAGCCCCCGCGACGGCAGAGGCAGCTCGTCGTCCTGCGTCAGCTTCTCTGCGGCCTGCGCATAGCCGGTGTGGGCGGTGAATTCCGAGTGGGCCAGGATCGAACCGCACAACGTCAGGTCGTAGCAGCGTTCGAGTTCCACCCCGGCGCGCAGCAGCGCGGGATACCAGTCCTGCGTGCGGTGCCAGATCCAGCGCGGGTGCCGCTCCTCGAGCCCGCGAACCACTCCGGGCAGGTCTTCGGGCCTGACAACGCGCGGTTCCGGATTGGACGGTTCAGGGCTGCCATCTGCCGTGAGTTGCTGCAGCGCCGCGCCGTCGGCATGGGCGGCGAGCAGCAGGTACATAGGGTCAATTCTGCCCTGCTCCGGGGCATGGTCCGTGCGCGTGCCGGGGCGGCGGGTTCAGGACAGCCGCGATGCTTGTCCACATAGCCCACGACGGCGGTTACCCTGCGGTTCCGGGCGGGGCACAGTGGCAGCATGAACAGGCACCAGCAACCTGGGCCAGGCTCGCCGCCTCCGCAGAATCCGGTGCCCTGGATCCCCGGGGAATCCGCGGAAATTCTGCTCGTCACCGGGGTTGATGTGCTGCGGAGCGAAGTGGAACGCATCGTTGCCGCGGCCGGGGGCCAGCTGAGGACAGTGCAGAATGTTGCCGATGCGGCACCGTTCTGGGATGCTGCGGCCACCGTGCTGGTTGGCAGCGACATCCGCGACTTGCCGCCCCGGTGGAGGGCGCCCGCGGTGCTCGTCGGCCTCAACGGCGACGGTGGCGGGCTGTGGCATTTGGCAGCCGCCGTCGGGGCCGGACGCGTCGCGGTGCTGCCGGACGCGGCCGCGTGGCTGGCGGAATACCTGAGCCGGTCCCGCGCGCCGGAAGCCGGCGGATTCGTCCTGGGGCTCACCGGTGGCTGCGGCGGCGCAGGGGCCACGACGGCCGCCATCTGGATCGCGCAGGCCGCCGCCGGGGCCGGGGCCCGGGTGCTCCTGATTGACGGCGACCCCTGGGGCGGGGGCCTGGAGCTGGCGTTGGCCGCCGAGGACACCCATGGGCTCCGCTGGCCGGATCTGGCCGGCGCGAGCGGCAGCATCGACGCAGCCCAACTGGAGGATGCGCTGCCGGTCTCCGGCGGATTTTCCTTCCTGTCGTGGCCCGGCGCCCGGGACCGTGCGGCCGTTGTGGACGCCACCGCTGTCACCGCGGTTCTCGACGCCGCCCGGCGCGGCTGCGAGCTGGTGGTGCTGGATATTGGCCGGGACCGGGAGGCATTGCGGTCCTTCGCAAGGGAATGTGACCGGATCCTCGTGGTTGCGCCCGCACGGATCCGGGCCGCCGTCGCCACGGCCTGGCTGCTGCGGGAGCTTCCCGGGGTGGAAACCGCGCTCGTGGTCCGGGCCGGTCCGGGCGCAGCCCTGGAGGCGCCGCTGATCGCCGACTCCGTGGGCCTGGCCCTCGAAGGGATCATGCCGGATATCAAGGGGCTGGCCGCGGCAACCGAAGTAGGACGCCTGCTCGAAGCCGGCCGGCAGCGCGCCGTCCGCCGTTTCGCCGCTGGCCTTCTTGACCTGAATGGGAGAGATTCCAGATGAGTGGCCATGCCGCGGTGGAACCCGCCGATCCGGACCGGCCCTCCCGGAGGGCCCCAGGCCGCCGCCGCTCGCAGGGATTTCTCGACCAGAGACTGCTGGAATCGGTGCGCGAGTCCGTCATGGCCGATGCCTCGCCCGTAACCCCGTCGCGGGTCGCGGCCGCGGTTCAGGCCAGTGGGCGGCTGCTGGGCACGGCCGGTGCGCTGGCTGCGGTGGAGAGCATCAGCGCCGAACTGAACGGCCTCGGCCCGCTTCAACCGCTCACCCGTGATCCCGCCGTGACGGACATCTTTGTCAATGGGCCGGACTCGGTCTGGCTGGACCGCGGCAGGGGTCTGGAAAAGGCTCCGGTCGCCTTTTCCGGGGAGCCGCAGATCCGGGCCCTCGCCTCGAGGCTCGTGGCGGCCGGCGGCCGCCGGCTGGATGACGGTTCGCCCTGCGTCGACGTCCGGCTCGACGGCGGCTACCGGGTGCACGCGGTACTGCCGCCCATTTCCACGGCCGGAACCCTCCTGAGCGTGCGGATCCGCCGCGCTACCGTGTTCTCCATGCCCGAGCTGCGGCGGGACGGCATGTTCGGGACCGGGACGTCCGCGGATCTGGTCCAGACCGTGCTCGAACGCATGGTGGCATCCCGGCTGAGCTTCCTCATCAGCGGCGCCACCGGCTCGGGGAAAACCACGTTGCTGGCGACGCTGCTGGGACTGTGCCACCCGGGGGAGAGGCTTGTCCTGATTGAGGACGCCGCCGAGCTGAACCCGGTCCACCCGCATGTCGTCTCGCTGGAATCCCGGCACGGAAACCTCGAGGGCGGCGGCGCCGTGGACTTGGGCGAACTGGTCCGCCAGGCCCTGAGGATGCGGCCGGACCGGCTGGTGGTAGGCGAATGCCGCGGCGCGGAGGTCCGTGAGCTGCTCTCGGCCATGAACACCGGGCACACGGGAGGCGGCGGGACCCTCCACGCGAATGAGGCGGCGGCCGTCCCGGCACGGCTGGCGGCCCTGGGTGCGCTCGCCGGCATGGGCCAGGACGCGGTGCGGCTGCAGGTGGCGAGCGCGATCGACGCCGTCGTGCATGTCGAGCGGACAGAGGCCGGGCGCCAGGTCGCGAGCATTGGAATCGTGCAGGCCCAGGACTCAGGCCTGGCCGTCACCGCCGCCTTGGAACTCCAAGGGGGCCAGGTCCGCTCCGGCCGGGCCTGGCCGCAGCTGGCGAGCCGGCTCGGCCTGGCTCCCGGCGTGTCCGGTGCGGATACGTCCGGGCTGGAGGCGGCGTGGCTGGCCGAGTTGCTTCCGGGTTCCGGACATGAACCCCCGCAGCCGCGGACACCGCGATGACCGCCCTGCTGATCATTGTCTTGGTCCTCGCTGTGTGGCTGGCCTTGCCCTCACCGCACGCCGCCCGCGGCCGGGTCCGCCGGGCACTGCAAAGCACGCGTCCGCGAAGTTCCGGGGCCCGAGATCATCCGCGACCCGGCCGGCGGATACCCGGCCGAGGAATGCTTGCGACGGGGATGTTTGGGCGGGCGATGTTGGGGCG
The DNA here is from genome assembly GCF_052115605.1 of Arthrobacter sp. 2MCAF15. Lineage (NCBI taxonomy): Bacteria > Bacillati > Actinomycetota > Actinomycetes > Micrococcales > Micrococcaceae > Arthrobacter > Arthrobacter sp. 2MCAF15. The sequence continues at coordinate 8,712 of NZ_JBFRGZ010000010.1, forward strand.
GGGAGCCGGAGGGAAAGCCCGCGAGACGGACGGCGGGAGAGCCCACAGGGCCGTAGGCCGTTGGCGGGCCCCGGGATCCGCGGGGACGGAACCAGTCCCCTTGACCGTGGTGGTCCAACAACTGGCCGCGCTGCTGAAGGGAGGGCGCATTCCGGCCCGGCTGTGGGATGAACTATGGGTCCTGTACGGCGGGGACGCTGCGCGGGACGGGACCGCGGGCCACATCCCGATTGGTGCTGGCCATGGCCCGGGCCAGGACCGGGGCCGGGAAGGCTCTGGGCCGGCGCTCGGCCCGGAGTCCCTCAGGGTTGTGGCAGCCGCACGAGCGGCCGCCTTGCGCGGGTCCTCCGTGGCCGCTGCCATCCGGCGCGAGGTCGCAACGGGGTCCTTCGGCGGGCGCACCGCCGTCGTCGTCGCCATGGGGGCGGTGAGCGCCCCGGCTGCCCGCGACGTGCGTGTGTGGGGCGAGCTCGCTGCTTGCTTTGACACCGCGGAGGCCACCGGGTGCCCGCTTGCCGACGTGCTGGCGCGCTTTGCCGCTCACCTTGAGACGGAGGACGACGCCGAGTCCGCCCGGCAGACGGCCCTGGCGGGGCCGCGGGCAACCGTCCGTCTCCTGACCGGGCTGCCTCTCTCGGGCCTGGGCCTCGGCCTGCTGCTCGGCGTGGACCCGGTGGCGACCCTTTTGGGCAATCCGTGGGGGCTCGCGGCGTTGGCCGCAGGCGTGGTCCTGACCGCCGTCGGCCGGTTGTGGTCCTCCTGGCTCGTCCGGGCCGCGGCGGAAGCCCAGCCGTGACTCCGCGGCCGCTATGAGCCCCGAACTGGCCGGCTTCGCGGTGGCAACGAGCCTCGCCGGTGCAGCAGCCATGCTCCTCGCAGGCCCGGGCCCTGTCCGCAGGAGGCTCCGGCGCCAGTTTCTGGGCCCGGCCGACGGAGCAACTGGCGATCCGGCGGGCCGCGACGCCGGCTGGCGCGGACGTCCCGGCTTCGCCGGTCTGCGGGACACCGCCATGATGCTGGAACTGATTGGCGCGATGCTGGACGCGGGAGCCGGCCTTGGCCGGTCCCTCGAACTCGTCGCCGCCCTGGCGCCACCGGAACTCGGGCGGCAGCTCCGTCCGGTGGTGTCAGCTCTCGCCATCGGAGCGGACTGGAACGCGGCGTGGTGGAGTTCCGGCACCCAGGCGCCCCAGCTCCTTGCCCTTCGGGACGCACTCTTCTTCGCCGCGCTCACTGGCGCGCCGTCCTCGGCGCTTCTCTACGCCCAGGCGGCCCGGCTGCGCCGCGAACGCAACCGGGCCGCGGAGCAGCGCGCGGCGGCCCTCGGCGTGAAGCTCGTTGTGCCGCTGGGCTTATGCTCCCTGCCGGCGTTTGTGTGCCTCGGCGTCGTGCCCGTGCTACTGGGGCTGCTCCCATCCTGAAGCCGGGGCCCGCGGCGGCTCGCGGGCCCAAGCTTTATTCAAGTTGTTGGGGGATACCGTTGGGACAGGCACCGTCGGAGTATGAGCGGTCTCGTGCATCGGCTTCTCACAGCGCTTCTGTGGCGCCTCGAACCTCGGATATTTCTGGGGTCTCGTACCGAGTGGGGGCCATGCCAGGGGGGCAGATCTATGATTCGACTGCATAAAGTGGGCGTCCTTGCAGCGCTCAACCTACTAGTTTTGGCCGGCTTGGCGGTGGGTTCCAGTCCGGCGTCCGCGGCCGTGCCGACCTGTCAGCCGGGGGCGCCGCAACCGACGAACCAGTACCCGGGCACCACGGTGATTGCGACCAACTTCGAGTCGGGAGCCCTCACGACCGCAGGCTTCAGCGCCGCCTTCACGGCCGGGACCGGGACGGCCGACGTTTCCTCCGCCCAGCAACACTCGGGCCGCTGCTCGGCACACGTGCACGTGACCACGGCGGCCGGTTCGGTGGCCAATTTTTCCGCCCCACTTCCCGCCGGCAGCAATGAGGTTTATGCCGACGGCTGGTTCAACGTCACCCAGGAAGGCGTCGCAGGCAACAACGTCCCCTACTTCCGCTTCTTCAACGGAAACACCCGCTTCGTGGACGTATACCGTTCCAATGGAGGCGGTGGGCCGCTGTGGCTGCGCGTCGCGGCGCCCGACGGAACCCTCGGCTACACCCCGATGAAAGTCAACGTCCCGCTCGGCACGTGGCACCACCTTGTCACGCACGTCGTGTCAAACGGGTCCGCCTCCACGGTGGAGGTGTGGTTCGACGGCACGCTCCTGTACTCCAGCAGGCAGGTCGCCACGGGCTTTACCGCGGTCACCAAGATGCAGCTCGGCGCCGAGCACCGGCGGCAGGCCGGCGACAGCTTCATTGACGACGTCGTCATCAAAGCCGGCAAAGCGGCCGGCCAGCTTCCCGGGACGTTTACCCCGATTGCCCCGCACCGGTTCCTCGACACCCGGAAATCATCGCCCGTGGGCGCCGACCAGGCCGTCTCCTTCCAGGTTGCAGGGGCCAACGGGATCCCGGCCAAGGTCGCGGCGGTCGTCTTCAACCTGACCGTCACCGAAGCGAAATCCAATGGCTTCATCACCGCCTACCCCTCCGGGACAGTAAAGCCAAATGCATCCAATCTGAACTTCGGAGCCAACCAAAACGTGCCGAACCTGGTCACGGTCCGGGTCGGTGCCGACGGTAAAGTGGCGCTGTTCAACAGATCCAATGGCACCTCCCACCTGATCGCCGATGTCACCGGGTACTACACCACAGGGACGCCGGCGACGCCCGGGGCCTTCCAAAGCCTCGCGCCCAAGCGACTGCTGGATACGCGGTCCTCGCTCGCGCTGGCCGGGGATTCCCCGGTGTCCCTGCAGGTTGCCGGCGCCAACGGCATACCGGCGACGGCCGCTGCCGTGGTCTTCAACCTCACAGTGACAGAGCCAAAGAAGATCGGATTCATTACGGCCTATGCTTCGGGCTCCCAGCGTCCCAACGCATCCAACCTCAACTTCAACGCAGGACAGACGGTGCCTAACCTGGTCACGGTCCCCATCGGTCCAGACGGAAAGGTCACGTTGTTCAACCGTTCCGGCGGATCATCGCACCTGATCGCAGACGTTGCCGGCTACTACCTCGGCGGCACGCCGTCGGCCACCGGAGCGTTCAAGGCCACGGGCCCGTCCAGGATCCTCGACACCCGAAACGCCACGGCCGTGCGGCCGGATTCCGAAGTGTCCTTCCAGATTGCTGGGACCACGGGCATCCCCGCCAAGGTCCTGGCCGCGGTCTTCAACCTGACGGTCGTCTCTCCGCAGGCCATCGGCTTTATCACTGCCTACCCCTCCGGCACCATCCGTCCGGACGCGTCCAACCTGAACTTCGTCGCCGGACAGACTGTGCCGAACCTGGTCTCGGTCCCTGTCGGCTCCGACGGAAAAGTGACGCTGTTCAACAGGTCCGCCGGCTCGTCACAACTCATCGCCGACCTCGCGGGGTACTTCCTCCCCTAGAGACGCGTGATGAGGTTCTGAACACAAAATTGAACCCGAGGGGCTGTGGTCGCAGGACGGACCGCGGCCCCTCGGGTTCAGTTCTGCGGGAAATGCTGTACGGAGCCGGGCCAACACCGTCACGGCACGGCCGCTGTGCGGGCGGCCCGGTAGTCCGGTCAGTTCTCCTCCACAGCCCGCCACGGTGCGGCCCACGGGCAAGTTTTCCACTTGGCGAACCTCACGGGTTACGAGGCACGGTCCCAGCCGGGAGAGTCGAATCAGCCGGCGGTTATGCCGGTGTCCCGGGGAAGGAAAACAATGGAAGGAAAACAGATGTCAATCAATCAGGACACACCTGCCGCACGCCGCTTGGATGCAGGGGCGGAAGGCGACGCCGAGGTGTATGAGATCTATCCCGGCGCCAGCTCGGTGGTCCCCATACAGCCGCGCGGACGGACAGGGCCACCGTCCGCGCAGGCGGGAATGGCCACCGCTGAATACGCCATTGCAACCCTCGCGGCCGTGGGGTTCGCCGGGGTCCTGGTGTTCATCATGCGCAGCGATGAAGTCCGGGGATTCCTGCTGAACCTCATCCGGACGGCGCTCGCGTTGCCATGACGGGCGTCCGGCGCGAGAGGGGGAGCGGCAGCGGCAGCCAGGGGAAGCGGACGCCACTCGCCAAGAGCCGCGGGGCTGTGACTGCCGAGTTCGCCGTGGCGTTGCCCTCCGTCATCCTCCTGCTTGCCCTGCTGCTCGCGGGGTCGGCGGCCGGCGTGACCCAGCTCCGCGTCGAGGAAGCGGCCCGCGGTGGTGCCCGTGCACTGGCCAGGGGAGCCGCGGTCGGCGAGGTCGGAGACATCGTCCGCCGGCTCGCCGGCGAAACGGCACGGTCCGAGGTGGCGCTCGACGGCGAGTGGGGCAGGGTCACCGTCACTGGCCGGGTTCCCGGGGCTGTCGGGACCCTTGTTCCGTGGGTCCTCAGCGCCACTGCCTGGGCGCGTCCCGAGGCCCCTGGCGCGGCAATTCAACCCGCGGTGGACGGTACCTCCCGCGAGGCGCGGCTGGGGACCTGATGCTGCCCACACGTTCCCTGGCCAGCAGGCCTTGGCCGCGGAATCCGTCTCCGGCCCGGGACCCGCGCCGTTCCCGGCCTTCAGAGCGGGGGTCCGGAACCGTCCTGGCTCTGGGACTCGGACTGGTGGTCATCATGGCCTTGGCCTTGCTGCTGCTTCTGGCCCAGTCGGCCGTCGCAGCGTCGAGGGCTGCGGCGGCGGCCGACCTCGCGGCACTGGCTGCCGCGGATGCCGCGCGGGGAATCACGTCCGGCGAACCGTGTGCCGTGGCCCGGGAAGTCGCGCTGAAGAACAAGGCCTCGATACTTGCCTGCGCTGAAGGCCCGGACGCCACAGTCCAGGTCCGCACCGAGTTCAGGGCGGGACCGTTCCTGGGGTCGGCCACTGGGCTGGCCAGAGCGGGACCGCCCCCTCGCTGAGACGCGGTTCAGTCGCGGCGGGGTCAGGCGCGGAGCGGTTGGGCGGGGTTTTCGCCCGTCCTCCCGGCCGCGGCTTGGTCGGCGTTGCCGGTGGACATCAGTTCGGTGGCGTCGTTGAGCAGCACGTCGATCAGCGTGACGGCAGCGCCCTTGTCGAGCGGGTTGTTCTTGTTGCCGCACTTGGGGGACTGGACGCAGGAAGGGCAGCCGGACTCGCATTCGCAGGCCTTGATGGCATCGCGCGTGGCGGTCAGCCACACCCTGGCTTTGTCGTAGCCGCGTTCGGCAAATCCGGCCCCGCCGGGATGGCCGTCGTAGACAAAGATCGTGGGCACGCCGGTGTCGGCGTGAATGGCCGTGGACACTCCGCCGATGTCCCAACGGTCGCTGGATGCCACGAGCGGTAGGAGCCCGATGGCCGCGTGTTCGGCAGCATGCAGGGCTCCCGGGAACTGCGCCTCGATCAGGCCCGCGCCGGTCAGTGAGCGGTTGTCCACTACAAACCAGACGGCCTTGGTAAACAGGTCCCTGGCGCCCAGCTCCAGGGGTTCTTCACCGAGGATCTCATTGGAAATCAACGCCTTGCGCTGGAAGGAGACCACCTGGGTTGTCACTTTCACATCGCCGAAATGCACGGCCACGTCTCCCCACTGGGTGGTGCGTTCCGTTTCCAGGACCTCGATCTGGGTCACGTCCCGGGCGGTGGTGTAGTAGTCGGGGTTCGCCCGGCGCACCATCACACAGTGATCGTCTTCGTTCAGGTCCTCCACCAGGTAGCTGTCACCTTGGTGGACATATATGGCGCCGGTGTGGGCCTGGTAGTGGGTTTGGGGCGAATCCATGGTGCCGAGCAAGGACCCGGTATCGGCATCTACGATGCTCACCGGCCCCCCGCCGTCGGCCCGGAGGTTCACCATCGCGGCGGCACTCTGCGGATGGGTCCAAAACCACCCCGCCGGCCGCTTCCGCAGGTAGCCCTGCACAACCAGCCGATCCAGCAGCTTCTCCGAGGTAGCCCCGAAGAGCTCCAGTTCGGCGAACCCCAGGGGAAGTTCCGCGGCCGCGGCGCAAAGATGCGGGCCCAGGACATACGGATTGGAGGGATCGAAGACCGTGGCTTCAACCGAGACGTCGAAAATCGCCTCGGGGTGGTTCACCAGGTAGGTGTCCAGCGGGTCGTCGCTGGCCACGAAGGCCGCGATCGCGTCCTGGCCGGCGCGGCCGGCCCGGCCGATCTGCTGGAACAACGACGCGCGGGTGCCCGGCCAGCCCGCGACCAGCACGGCGTCGAGACCGGGGATGTCGATGCCCAGTTCCAGTGCAGAGGTGCTGGAGACGCCCAAGAGTTCACCCGAGCGGAGCGACTTTTCCAGGGCCCGCCGCTCTTCCGGCAGGTAGCCCGAGCGGTAGGCGGCCACGCGCTGCGGCAGGCTGGGGTCCACCTCGTCGAGCAGGCGCTTGGCGATGGAGGAAATCGTCTCCGCCCCGCGCCTGGACTTGATGAACGCAATGGTGCGGGTACGGGAGGACACCAGGTTGGCCAGCAGATCCGCGGTTTCGGCGACGGCGGTCCGGCGCTCCTTGGCGCCGTTCTCGCCCCGGAGATCTGTCAGGGCCGGCTCCCAAAACGCCACGGTGGTGGACCCGTGGGGCGAAGTGTCGTCGGAAACGGCGCGCACTGGTGCGCCGATCAGCCTGCCGAAGGACCGCTCGGGGTCAGACGCCGTGGCCGACGCCGCGATGAACACCGGGCCGGGGTGTGAGCCGCCGGGACTGTAGTAGGCGCAGATCCGACGCAGCCGGCGCATGAGGTTTGCCACGTGGGAGCCAAAGACTCCGCGGTAGCTGTGGGCCTCATCGACGATCACATAGCGGAGGCGCCGGAAGAACCTGGCCCACCAGGCATGGTTCGGGAGGATGCCGAAGTGCAGCATGTCGGGGTTGGCCAGGATGAAGTTCGCATGGTCCCGGATCCAGCGCCGGGAAGCGGGGTCGGTGTCGCCGTCGTAGGTTTCGGCGCGGACGGTGGGGAGCTTCAGGGCCCGGATCGCGGCCAGCTGGTCGGCCGCCAGCGCCTTGGTGGGGGACAGATAGAGGGTCACTGCGCCGTCGTCGTGGATCTTGCCGGGATCGGACAGGACCCTGAGCTCGGAGCGGTGGATGGCGTCCAGGGCAGGCAGCTGATACGCCAGGGACTTCCCGGACGCCGTGCCGGTCGCAATCACCACGTGCTCCCCGGCATGGGCCAGCTCGGCGGCCTGGACCTGGTGCAGGTAGGGCTCGTGGATGCCCAGGGAACCGTAGGCGGCCACGAGATCCGGGTGGGTCCACTCCGGCCACGGCGCGTTGACGGCCTGGCGGGCCGGGATCGTCCGCACATGACGCAGCTGTTCCGGGTCCGGGCCTCGGCCCAGCAACGGAATCAAGGACTCATGCGGGTTCACTCACATATTCTTTCATCCGGCCTCAAATCGCCCGCACAGCAGACACTCCCGCACAGCAGACACTGCGGCGTGGGCGCGGTCGAAGCCCATCGGGGAACGCACGCAGAAGTGCACATTTCCCCCAGCCCGGGCCCTCGTGCGCTGCGGCCTTCATCAGCCGGCGCCCCGGAGGCGCCGCGGGCGCTCGCTGCGCCTCAACCGACGGACAAAGCTCTGAGCCTCCATCGACGGGCAGAGGCGCCAAGCGTCAACCGACGGACAGGTCCGAGCCTTCCTCCGACGTCGACAGCATCAGGACGTGGCACACCATGCGCCAGCCGAGGTGCGAATAGAGTTTCTGCCCGTCCAAGGAAGCGAGCAGCAGCCCGGAGTCGACGTCGTGTTCGAAGGCCTGGGCCGCCAGGGCCTTCATGATGAAGCTGCCGAGTCCCCGCCGCTGGTACATCGGCGACGTCACGATGTTGTCGAAGATGGCGGTGTGTCCGACCACAAACACGCGTCCGCTCGCGGCGACCTCATCGCCGCCACGGACCACGGCGTGGTGGACGCCGTCCGTCCTGGACGTCTCCAGTTTGAGGTCGTCGTCCGAAAGCCACGGGTCCTCCGAATCCTGGGTCTCCATGTCCACGATCATCATGGTCTGCGAAGCCGAGGTGACATGGAGGCCGTGCCGCGGTGCCAGGAACGTGTACTTGGCCACGTCATTGGTGAGGATCGTGAGGACCCTTGCCGGCGCTTCGGCCGTCTTCGCCGCCAGCTCCGCGAACTCTGAATCGGACGGGTCGAAGGCGAAGTATTCCCATTCGTGGGTGGTGTCCGCGCGATAGGCCGCAGGGAACCGTCCCTCCCTGCGCGTCTCATATCCGCGGCAACCTGCCCATCCGGCAACCCAGATTTCCAGCAGGTGAGTGGTGTCTTCAACCATGGCGTCAAGACTCATGTGATGAGCGTATTCCAGCAGTGCCACAAGCAACAGGGGCCGGATCGGGGAAGGTCTCTTGCTTATCCAATTGTGACTGTTGCCCGGCCGCCCATCCCAGCCAGTACCCTTAAATGTGTGGCTTTGAACAGGATTGTGCTCTTTTACGGATTCACCCCTCTCGCTGACCCGGACGCAGTCCGGCTCTGGCAGCGCGCCCTGTGCGAAAAACTCGGGCTAACCGGCCGCATCCTCCTTTCCAAGGACGGCATCAACGCCACCGTTGGCGGCGAAATCAACGCCGTGAAGCAATACGTCAAGGCCACCCGCGAGTACAAGGGATTCCACGACATCGACGTGAAGTGGTCCGACGGCGGCGCGGCAGACTTCCCGCGGCTCAGTGTGAAGGTGCGGGACGAAATCGTATCCTTCGGTGCCCCCGGCGAGCTCAAAGTCGACGCCGGCGGAGTGGTGGGCGGCGGGACCCACCTCAAACCCGAGGAACTCCACGAACTCGTTGAAGCCAAGAAGCAGCAGGGGGACGAGGTCGTGTTCTTCGACGGCCGCAACGGCTTCGAGGCACAGATCGGCAAGTTCAAAGACGCGGTGGTCCCGGACGTCGCCACAACCCACGACTTCATCAAGGAACTCGACTCCGGCAAATACGACGCCCTCAAGGACAAACCGGTCGTCACCTACTGCACCGGAGGCATCCGGTGCGAGGTGCTGTCCAGCTTGATGGTGAACCGCGGCTTCAAAGAGGTCTACCAGCTCGACGGCGGAATTGTCCGCTATGGCGAGACCTTCAAGGACAAGGGCCTGTGGGAGGGCTCGCTGTACGTGTTCGACAAACGCATGCACCTCGAGTTCAGCGGGGACGCCAAGACGATCGGCGAGTGCGTGCGCTGCTCGGCACCCACGAACAAGTTCGAAAACTGCTCCAATCCGAGCTGCCGGACCCTGACGCTCTATTGCGCCGAATGCGCGGCAAGCCCCGAAACCCTGCGATGCCCGGACGGCTGCACGGTCTAAGGCACCTTTTCGCTGAGGCAAGGTCTCGCCGAGGAACCGTTTCGCTAAAGCACCGTCGCGCTGAGGCATCGTCTCGAGATTTGGCCGGCCGGGACCCTCAGATTCGGTTCACCCGGTACGCATAGTTCGCCGGTCCGTTCGCGTCCACTTTGATCGAAAGCGCCGCAGCTGCGGGCAGATAAACCACGTTGACCCTGGACGTCCCGCACCGGAGACTCAGGTCCACGAGTTCGCTGTCACCGTTCTCGATGGAAAAGGACACCCGGAGGGCGCTTCGGCACGCCAGCGTCAGGGCGTAAGTACCCGTGGGCAGCACCGTTGTGGTCTCGGTCCGCTCCTGATCAGCCTCCAGTGTCCCGAAACCCCTATGGAAGACCTGCCCCTCGGCGTCGGGCAGTGCGTCGTGAACCCAGTCGTCCAGCTCCTTGCCGGACACGGGCTCGTTGAGGTGGGGGTCCCGGGGCAGTGCGGCGTCAGTGGTCGGCGGAGCGGCAACAGCGGTCGTTTCTTCCCAGTTGTCGGCGCTGTATTGATATTCGCAGCCGGACAGGACCGCCCCAAGAAACACCGCAACTGAGAGCACCACGGCGGCCGCCGGGGTGCGCCGTCGCGGCACCCTCCTGGCCGGCACAGTTGGCATAGTCTGAGATTAAGGTTGCCCCGGATCAAACGCTAGAGCCAAAGGTCCGGGTCTGACAGGCCAGTCGGAAGGCGCCGGTCCGGACGCCGGTGAAGCAGGCGCTGCGGGCGGGTCTTACTCCGACGGCACCAGGTGGTAGGCGTAAATCAGAGGGGCATCCACACTGGATGTGCTGAGCCGTACCGCGCCCGCGGCCGGTACTTTGATGCGGGCAGTTTCACGGCTGCCGTTGCAGGCGGCACCTGCCTCGGCCAACTGGCTGCCGTCCAGACTGACGGCGAAGAAGGCTTTTCCGCCGCCCTCGCACGTCATGGTCAGCGTGTACGTGCCGGCGGGCACGGCGGCGGACCGGACGATCGGGTCCCGGTTCAGGATCTTGCCGGCATCCTCCAGCACCGTCCCGGGGGCCGAGGGCAGCGCCGTGGCCTTCCAGGCGGGGACATCGGCGTTCTCAACAGAACCGGCCGGGGCGCAGGCCGCTGCGGCAAGCACGACGCCGACGGCGGTCGCAGCCATGAGCGTCCGCCGGACCAGCAGGGCGGCCGGGGCGCGGAAAGAAGGGAAAATCATGCCTCCAACTTACCGTCTTGCACGCACCCGTCCGGCCGCGCGGCCTTCCCTGCGCCATCTCCCGCGGACCCTTGACTTTGACGCAGCGTCAAAGTTTAGAGTCGAAGGGACGGGCCGGCAGCGGCCGGTCAGCACCGGGAGACCAGGCGCAGCAGAAGCCACAGCGGGACAGCAGAACAGCTGAACAGCAGAACCGCAGGACAGCAGCAGCAACAACAGGAACACGCGGCCCGAGGCATAAGAAAGGCGGAGGCATGGACTGGTCCGTTCAGCAGATCGCGAAATTAGCCGGGACCACCGGCCGGACTTTGCGGCACTACGACGACATTGGCCTGCTCAGGCCGAGCCGCACCGGGAACAACGGCTACCGGTATTACGGCCAGGAGTCGCTGGTCCGCCTGCAGCGGATCCTGCTCCTGCGCGAGATGGGACTTGGGCTGCCGGCGATTGCGGACGTGCTCGCCAACGAGGCGGATGCGGAACGGGCACTGGACCGGCATCTGGCATGGCTGCTGCAGGAGCAGGACAGGCTGGGGCGGCAGGTTGCGTCGGTCCGGCACACCATTGAGGCATTGCAAACAGGAGGAAAGATCATGGCAGAGGAAATGTTCGACGGTTTCGACCACACCCAGTACCGGGAAGAAGTCGAGCAGCGGTGGGGCAAGGACGCCTACGCCACGTCAGACGCCTGGTGGCGCGGCATGGACGCCGGGCAGAAGGCCGCCTGGACTGAGCGGTCGCGGGAGCTCGGCGCGGACTGGACGGCCGCGGCAGCGTCGGGCGTTCCTGCCGACAGCGCACAGGCACAAGACCTGGCCCGGCGCCACGTCCAATGGCTCAGGGGCATCCCCGGCACCCCGGCGTCCCCCGCCGCAGGCGGGAACGCCGCCCGTGCGGACATCAAGGCGTACGTGACAGGGCTCGGTGAGATGTACGTGGCTGATCCCCGGTTCGCCGCGAACTACGGCGGTGCCGACGGCGCGGCCTTCGTCCGGGACGCCCTGAGGATCTATGCGGAAACCGAGCTCTAGGCGGACCAGCACGGTCCGGTCCAGCCCGGACCAGCACGGCCCGGGGCAGAACCCCGGACCACGTTCAGGCCTGAACCCCGGACCAAGTTCCGGCCTGAACTCGGGACCAAGTTCCGGCCTGAACCCGGGACTAAACTTGTCCGGTGACTTCCTCAGCGCAAGGCCCCGCCGTGTTTCGTTCAACGCAGGCTCGTTCAACGCAGGCTCCCGCAACCCCGCCCCTAATGCCCACAGCAGCCACCCCCGATGCTCCGCGGAGCGACCTACCGGGCCTCCTGGAGGCCCTGGCCACGGACCTGCGTGCCGTGGGCTACTCGGTGGACGGGGTTGCGGAATTGCTCGGCGAGGCTGCGCACTCGGCGCTTAGCCGGGACCAGCTCATCCCTGCGCTGATCGTCACCGGGCGCGCCTCCGGGGAGGCGGCGACGGCGGCGCTCGCCGCCGTCGTGCGCCTCTGGCTCCTGGCAGAGCCCCAGCGCGCTCAGACCCTCGACGCCGCCCTCCCCGGCATCCGCACGGAGGGGCTGCTGGAACTCGGGCTCGTGGAACCGACGGGCGGGGACCAAGACGGGGACCAAGGCGGCGACCAGGACCTGGTCCAGGCGAAGGTGGACCTGAGGCCCTACGGCTGGGACCCGATCCTGGGCGAGGACGGCGCCGGCGAGGGCGGGGCGGACCTCTGGGTGGCCAGCGACCTCGCGGCCCACCAGCGCGCAGGCGTCCTTCGCCACGACCACGTCCTCGGGATCGGGCAGGCCTCCACCACCCTGGTCCAGGTCACCGCCCGCCGCCATGTTGCCAGGGCCCTTGACCTTGGCACGGGCTGCGGCATCCAGACCTTCCACCTGCTGCACCATGCGGAGCACGTGACCGCCACGGACATTTCCGAACGCGCACTGGCATTCACCCGGTTCAACCTCCTGCTCAACGCCGCCGAGCTGCACCTGGACCCGGCCGACCTCGACGCCCGCGTCAGCCTCAGGCTCGGGTCCCTGCTGGAACCGGTCGCGGGCGAGGCGTTCGAGCTGGTGGTGTCCAACCCGCCGTTCGTCATCACGCCCCGCAGCCTCGGCGAGTCCGCCACGGACCAGTTCACGTACCGCGACGGCGGCCTGCCGGGGGACGAGATTGTGTCCTCGCTGGTCCGCGCGCTGCCCTCCGTCCTTGCCCCGGGCGGAACAGCCCAGCTGTTGGGCAACTGGGAGATCACGGAGGGCTCCGGCTGGGCCGAACGGCCGCAAACCTGGGCCGGCCCCGACGCCGACGCCTGGTTCATCCAGCGCGAGCAGGTGGGCCCGGAGCAGTATGCCGAGACCTGGCTGCAGGACGCCTCGGAAAACCGTGACCGCCGGCTCTACCAGGACTCGTACGCGGCCTACCTCGATGACTTCGCCGCCCGCAATGTGGCGGGCATCGGCTTCGGCATGATCTGGCTGCGCCGGCCCGCCGAGGGTGCCGGGAGGGTGATTTCCCGCTTCGAGGAGATCACGTACCCGATCGAACAGCCCGTGGGCCCGCACCTGGGCGCCGCCGTCGAGCGTGCCGACTGGCTGGCCGCCCACGATCTCGCCGCCGCCCACCTGCTCGTCGCGGAGGACGTCACCGAAGAGCGGCACCAGCGCCCCGGTGCGGAACACCCCGGCGTCATCCTGCTGCGGCAGGGCGCCGGGCTGCGCCGGACCAACCTGCTCAGTACCGAGCTGGCCGGCCTGGTTTCAGCGTGCGACGGCGACCTCTCCGTCGGGCAGATCATCGGCGCCCTCGAGGCGCTGCTGGGCGGATACGAGGGGTTCGACAGCGCGGAGTTCCGCGCCGGACTCCTCGAGGAGGTCGGGAACCTGGTCCGGGACGGCTTCCTGCTGCCGGCCTGAATCGGAGGCGGACGCCCCGGCGTCCTCCCGGCCGAACCGCGGAAGGACGTACGCGGTGAGGGCGAGGGCCACCAGGACGCCGACGGCCCCGGTGAGCACGAAGCTGGCGCGCACCGGCACAAGGGCGCCCAGGAGCCCGCCCAGCGCCAGCGCGCCGATGGAGACGGCCCGTGTCATCCCGCCAACGATCGCCATCGCCTGGCCTCGGCCGCTTTCCGGAATCCGCAGGATCGCGATCGCGCCGAAACAGGCGTTCAGGACACCGCAGGCCGCGCCCGTCGCCGAGTAGGCCACAAAGAGGAGTTCCACGTTGGGGACCAGACCCGTGAGGACCAGGAAGGCCGAGGCTCCGGTCATGGAGGCCAGCAGCRCGCGCAGCCGGACCCGGGATGTCCGGATCCTGCCGGCCATCGCCGCCCCTGCCGCCATGCCGAGGCCGAACGCTGCGGACAGGAGCCCGTACTGCGTCTCCGTGGCGCCAAGTTCGTCGCGGGCCAGGAACACCTCCAGCACATTGGTGGCCTCCCCGACCACGATGAAGAACATCGCCCCCAGCACCAGGGCCCAGACCAGGCTGTCCCGGCGGATCACCCGCAGTCCGTCCAGCAGCGCGGGCTTCGCCTTGCCGGCCCGTTCGGCCGCCGTGCCGCGGCGGGTCCGGATCAGCAGGGCGCCCAGCCCCATGGCCACATAGCAGCCGCTGGCCACGGCGAACACCAGTCCGGTCCCGCCCCAGCCGCTGAGCAGGCCGCCCGCGGCGGGACCGGCCATGCCCGCAATCATGATCGTCGCCTGCATGGTCCCCATCGCCCGCGGGGTGCGGTCCTCGCCGACGATCCGCGGCAGCAGGGCCTGCCAGGTGGGGCCGGCCACGGCCTGGGCCGCGTCGAGCAGGAAAGTCATCGCAAACAGCACGGGCAGATAATTCTCCAGGTACTGCATGCCCAGCCCCATGCCGGCGACGGCGGCGGCGCTGACCGCCGAGCTGGCCGTCGCCAGGGTCCGGGAGTCCATGGTGTCGGCGAGCCGGCCGGCCCATGGAGCCAACAGGACCAGCGGCAGCGCCGAGCAAAGCAGGTACGCGGCCACGAGCCAGGGCCCGGCGACCGGCGTTTCGCCGGCGGCGGCCGCGTTCTGCAGGTGCAGCATGACGCTGACGACGACGGCGCCCATGCCCGCCGTCGCAACGAACCGTGCCGTGCCGGCGATCAGGAAGTCTCGGTTGCGCCAGAGCGGCCGAGCCGCTGCCGCGAGGGCCACTGATTTATGAAGTGTCTGTTTCATAAATAGCAAGCTAGTCCTGTCCCGGAATTAATGTCAAGCATTTCTTTCATAGTTTGGCGTGGCTGGATACACTGGAGGAGTGAATGCAGAAACCCCGACGGCGGAGACCACGGCCCCGCCGGCCACCAATCGCCGGCATCGTCCGGAGAAGCAAGTGGAAATCACCGACCCGAAGGCGATCCGCGCCCTGGCCCACGCCGCGCGGCTGGAGGTCATTTCCGAGCTGTATTCCACCCAGGTGAGCCGGACGGCGACGGAACTCGCCGCGCAGACCGGCCTGACTCCCAGTGCCATGAGCTACCACCTGCGGGCCCTGCAGAAGTGGGGCATCGTTGTTCCGGCAGCCACCGCCGGTGACGCCCGAGAGCGGCGCTGGAAGGCCGCCGGCACGGATTTCACCATCAATTCGGGCGGGGGAGTGGCGAGCCCGGAATTCGCCGTGCTGGACCTTGAGCTGGATGCCTACCGCCGGCGCGTCAACGCCTACGCGAGGGCCCGGGACGAGCGGCGCCAGCGCGGCGAAGCTGTGGACGGACCATCTTCGGTGGTGCTGGCCAGCAACCTGCTGTACCTGACCCCGGCCCAGCGCGGTGAGCTGAACGAGCGGCTCTTCGATCTGCTCAAGGACTACGAACTCGAGGACCCGGACCACGTGCCCGAGGGCGCCGAACGCATGGCAACAATGTGGTCAATGATTCCGGACGACCGCGGACCGGCCGCAACGAAACCCGCGCCCACCGCCAAGCCCGCCGCGAAGCCCTCCGGCGGCACGGCCTGAGACCGGCGGCGGAGCGGCTCAAGTCCGCCGCCGGAGCACCCGTCAGGACTGCCGGACAGCCGGTCGCATTTCGGCCGGAAGCCGCCTTCACGGGACCGTCATTTCCGGCCGGATGCGCGGGATTCTGCAAAATATGGTGAACTAGGCGGGTATGGGCGCATCTGCCCGAGCCACCTTTTTCTGTAGGAGCATCGTGCCAAGCAAGGCCAAAACCGGCAAGAAACTCGTGATCGTGGAGTCTCCCGCCAAGAGCAAGACCATCGCCAAGTACCTGGGCGAGGGCTTCATCGTTGAGGCCTCCATCGGTCACATCCGCGACCTTCCCCAGCCCTCGGAGCTCCCCGCGGAACTGAAGAAGACCCCGCTGGGCAAGTTCGCCGTCGACATTGAAAACGACTTCAAGCCCTATTACGTGGTCTCCTCGGACAAGAAGAAAAAGGTCGCCGAGCTCAAGGCCCAGCTCAAGGACGCCGACGCTCTCTATCTCGCAACCGATGGGGACCGCGAGGGCGAGGCCATCGCGTGGCACCTGCTGGAAGTGCTCAAACCCAAGGTTCCCGTCTACCGGATGACCTTCGGTGAAATCACCAAGGAAGCCATCCACCGCGCCATGGACAACCTGCGCGACGTCGACCAGGACCTGGTGGACGCCCAGGAAACCCGCCGCGTGCTGGACCGCCTCTACGGCTATGAGATCTCCCCGGTGCTGTGGCGCAAGGTGGCCCGCGGCCTCTCCGCCGGCCGCGTGCAGTCCGTCGTGACCCGCATGGTGGTGGACCGCGAACGTGAGCGGATGGCCTTCAAGGCCGCCTCCTACTGGGACCTGACGGGCCAGTTCGGGGCAGACTCGGGCTCCTTCAAAGCCAAGCTCGCGGCCGTCGACGGCGCCAAGGTGGCCAGCGGCCGCGACTTCAACGACAACGGTGAACTGACCTCCCGGAACGTCGTCCACGTCAACGAGGAACTCGCCACAGCCCTGGCAGCCGGCCTGCAGAGCGCCGACTTCAGCGTCCGCTCCGTCGACACCAAGCCGTACACCCGCCGCCCGGCGGCGCCGTTCACCACCTCCACGCTGCAGCAGGAGGCCGGCCGCAAACTGCGCTTCTCCTCCAAGAGCACCATGCAGGTTGCCCAGCGGCTCTACGAAAACGGCTACATCACCTATATGCGTACGGACTCGTCCGCACTGAGCGACGAGGCCGTCACGGCCGCCCGGCGCCAGGCCTCCGAGCTGTACGGCACCGAATACGTTCCCCAGTCGCCGCGGGTCTACAGCAGCAAGGCCGCCAACGCCCAGGAAGCCCACGAGGCCATCCGCCCCGCCGGCGACTCCTTCCGCACGCCCGCCCAGGTGGCCAAGCAGCTCTCCGGCGACGAGTTCCGGCTCTACGAGCTGATCTGGAAGCGCACGGTCGCCTCCCAGATGGCTGACGCCAAGGGCTCCACCGCCACCATCCGCCTGGGCGCCGTGACTGTGGGCGGCACGGCCGCCGGCCGCGACACCGAATTCTCCGCGTCCGGCACCGTCATCACCTTCCCCGGCTTCCTGGCCGCCTACGAAGAGGGCAAGGACGAAAGCCGCGGCGATGACGACTCAGAGGAAGCCCGCCGGCTGCCGAACGTGGCCAAGGGCGACGCGCTGCAGGCTTCTGACATCGTCGCCGTCGGCCACGAGACCTCGCCGCCGCCGCGCTTCACGGAAGCCTCGCTGACCGCGGAGCTGGAAAAGAAGGGCATCGGCCGTCCGTCGACCTATGCCTCCACCATCTCCACCATCCAGGACCGCGGCTACGTCCGGAAGCAGGGCTCCGCGCTGGTTCCAAGCTGGATCGCGTTCTCCGTGATCCGGCTCCTCGAGCAGCACTTCCACGACTACGTGGACTACGAGTTCACGGCGGACATGGAAGCCGACCTGGACAAGATCGCCAACGGCCAGGCGGCCGGACCCGCCTGGCTCAAGCACTTCTACTTCGGCGCGGACTCCGAGCCCGGGCTGCTCAGCATCGTCAACAACCTCGGCGAGATCGACGCCCGCGAGATCAACTCCATTCCCATCACGGACGGGATCACGCTCCGGGTCGGCAAGTTCGGCCCGTACCTGGAAAGCTCCGTCGCGACGGTGGATCCGGAGACCGGCGAAATCGTTGAGGCGGCCCGCGCCAACGTCCCCGAAGACCTGGCCCCGGACGAACTCACCGCCGCCAAGGCCGTTGAACTCATGGAGACGGCCGCCCCGGAGGAACGCGTCCTGGGCACGGACCCGCACACCGGGCACACGGTGGTGGCCAAGAACGGCCGCTACGGCGCCTACGTCACCGAGGTCATCCCGGAGATGACCGATGAACAGCTGGCCAACCAGCCTGTTGAGTACTACAAGAACGGCAAGCCGAAGCCGGCCAAGAAGCCCGTCAAGGCCAAGCCGCGCACGGGTTCCCTGTTCGCATCCATGAGCGTTGACACCATCACCCTGGACCAGGCCCTGCAGCTCATGAGCCTGCCCCGGGTGCTCGGCCAGGACGCCGAGGGCAATCCCATCACGGTGCAGAACGGCCGGTTCGGACCCTACCTGAAGAAGGGAACGGACTCCCGCTCGATCGGCTCCGAGGAGGAGATCTTCACCATCACGCTGGAGCAGGCGCTGGAGATCTACTCGCAGCCCAAGCAGCGTGGCGCCCGTGCCGCCGTGCCGCCGCTGGCCGAATTCGGCCCGGACCCCGTCTCGGAGAAGAACATCGTGGTGAAGGAAGGCCGCTTCGGCCCGTACATCACCGACGGCGTCACCAACATCACCGTGCCGCGCAGCACCTCGATCGAGGAGCTGACCCGGGAACGCGCCGTCGAACTCCTGGCGGAAAAGCGGGCCAAGGGCCCGGTCAAGCGCACGACGACGGCCCGCAAGGCACCGGCGCGGAAGGCCGCTGCGAAGAAGTAGTGAAGAAGTAGGACAGCCACACTGGAGTCGCCGGAAACGTGCGGACCCGCCGGAAAATACCGGCGGGTCCGCAGGTTTCCGGCGATTTCGCGTTTGCGGACCGGCCGCGGACGTGATCGAGTAGGAATATGACTGAACAGCCCGCACACCTGGACAACCAGCCGCTGAACGAACTCGAAGAGCAGCTTGCCCGGGGGGAGCAGCCGGACGCCAACCCGGTGGACGTGATCCTCGCCTTCCTTAACAACGAGGTCTACGTGGTCAGCTCCGACGCCCTGGAGGGCCCGGACTCCCAGGTGGAACCGCTGGTCCTCGCCAACTCCTCCGGCAAGCCGGTCCTGGCCGTGTTCTCGCACCCGAGCCGCGTCACCGAGCAGTACCTCGCCGCCGCCCCTAACGTGCTAGGCACGCAGGGCGCCGCGATCATCGGCAACCTCGGCGAAGAGCTCGGCATGGTGATCAACCCGGGAGCCGCGTACGGCTTTGAAATCGATCCGGAGGGCGTGGCCAACATCCGCCGCGACTTCAAGCCGACGGACGAGCCCGCTGACGCTGACGCTGAAGTGGACGCGGACGCTGACGCTGCCGCGGACCGGCCGGCACAGGGCACCGGTCCGGCCTAAGCCCGCGGCCCGACGTAACCCCCGCGACGGCGGTATTCTTCGCGAATACCGCCGTTGCTGTAGGCCAGCCGCTTCCGTGGGGGGAATAATGGCAACATGCGTCTAGGCGTCCTCGACATCGGGTCCAACACTGTCCATCTCCTGCTGGTCGACGCCCACCCCGGCGCCCGTCCGGTCCCCTATGCCTCGCACAAGCGGCGGCTGTCGCTCGTGCAGTACCTCGACGACGACGGCAACATCGACGACGAGGGGCAGCACGAACTCGTCGAGTTCGTCCTCGAGGCGTGGGAATTCGCGGCCAAGCACAAGGCCGACGACCTCCTCGCGTTCTGTACCTCGGCCATCCGTGAGGCCACCAACGGCGCGGATGTCCTGGCCCGGGTCAAGCATGAAACCACCGTCACCCTCCGGGAGCTCACAGGCAGCGAAGAGGCGTCCATGACGTTCTTCGCCGTCCGGCGCTGGTACGGCTGGGGCGCCGGGTCCATCCTGAACCTGGATATCGGCGGCGGCTCCTTCGAGATGGCCCTCGGACAGGACGAGCTGCCCGAGCTGGCACTGTCCGTTCCGCTCGGCGCCAGCCGGCTGACGCGGGACTGGCTGCCCGAGAATCCGCCCTCGGCCAAGAGCATCAAGGAGCTGCGCCGCTACATCCGCTCCACGCTCAAACCTGCGGTGCGCAAATTCGAGAAGCTGGGCCCGCCCAACCTTGTGGCGGGCACGTCCAAAACTTTCCGGTCCCTGGCCAGGATTGCCGGTGCCGCCCCCAGCGGCGCCGGGCCGTACGTCAAGCGGGAGCTGCTGGCCCTGGACCTGGGGCTCTGGGCTCAGCGGATCTCGGCCATGGAGATAGGGGACAGGCTCCACCTGCCCGGCGTATCGGAGGCCCGCGCGCCGCAGGTCCTGGCCGGCGCCCTCGTCGCCGAAGCGGCCCTTGAAATGTTCAAGTTCGACAGCATGGTGACGTGCCCGTGGGCCCTGCGTGAGGGACTCATCCTCCGCCGCCTGGACCAGCTGGTGTTCGAGGGGCCGCTCGATCCCGCCCCGCATGTGGCAGAGCAACCGCCGGCGCGGCTCCAGTCGCCGGACAAGACTTCCTGAGACCGCACGGGCAGCGGCGGTGTCGAGACCGTTGTCGATCCGTAGCGTCCTCGATCGTGTAAATGCTGAGAGGCCGGCACGCCGCCGGCCGATTCGACAAGGAGGCACCGAAATGACGCAGTACCTGCTCAGCATTTACCAGCCGGACGGCCCCGCCCCGAGCCCGGAAATCCTCGAACCGATCATGCGTGACCTGGCGGTCCTGAACCAGGAAATGCAGGACGCGGGAGCCTGGGTGTTCGCCGCGGGACTCCATCCGGCGGAGTCGGCGACGGTCCTTCGGCCCGRCGGCGACGAGATCCTTATCACCGACGGTCCCTTCACCGAGGGCAAAGAGCACCTCGGCGGATTCACGGTCATCGAGGCCGAGGACCTTGATGCGGCCCTGAGCTGGGCGCGGAAGCTGGCCGGCGCCACCACGCTTCCCGTTGAAGTCCGTCCCTTCCAGCACTAGCTGCCGGGCAGAGGACGCTGCTGTGGGCGACCGGGAGGTACGTAGCGCGGCGACCGAGGCAGACATTGCCCGGGTGTTCCGGCACGAATACGGCCGCGCCGTAGCCGTCCTGACGCGCACGTTCGGCAACATCGATATTGCCGAGGACGCCGTCCAGGATGCTTTTGCTGCGGCGGTCCAGCGCTGGCCCGCCGCAGGCGTCCCGCCCAGCCCGGCCGGCTGGATCATCACCACAGCACGGCACAGGGCGATCGACCGGCTGCGGCGGGAGGCCTCACGCGAGGACAAACAGGCCCAGGCGGCCCTGCTCGCGGCGGCGCGGTCCGGGAACGGACCCGCGCCTGCCGCGGAGGAGCAATTCCTGGCGGACCAGTCAGGGGTGGAGGACGTGGACGATGACATATTGCGGCTGATGTTCACCTGCTGCCATCCGGCGCTGGCCAGGTCGGCCCAAGTGGCGCTCACGCTCCGGCTCCTGGGTGGATTGACCACGCCGGAGATCGCCCGGGCCTTCCTGGTGCCGGAGCCAACCATGGCGCAGCGGCTGGTCCGGGCCAAGGCGAAAATCCGGGATGCGAGGATCCCGTACCGTGTCCCGCAGGGCGCCGAACTGCCTGAACGGCTGCAATCGGTGCTGGCGGTGGTGTACCTCATCTTCAACCAGGGATACACCGCGGGGCCGACGGACAGTCCGGCCCGGACGGAGCTCTGCACGGAAGCCGTCCGGCTTGGCAGGCTGCTGGCGTCTCTGATGCCGGACGAGCCGGAAGCGACGGGTCTGCTGGCACTGATGCTGCTCATTGAGTCCCGGCGCGCGGCCCGGTTCGCCCCCGACGGTGCTCTGGTGCTCCTGGCGGCCCAGGACCGGATGCGCTGGGACAATGCCCTGGCCGCCGAAGGCCAGGAGCTGGTGCGCCGGTGCCTGCGCAGGAACCGTCCGGGGCCGTATCAGCTCCAGGCGGCCATCAACGCCGTCCACAGCGACGCCGCAACCGCGGGGGACACAGACTGGGCGCAGATCCTGCAGCTGTATGACCAGCTCCTGGCCGTCGCGCCCGGACCGGTCGTGGCGCTCAACCGTGCGGTCGCCCTTGCAGAGCTGCACGGGCCCGCCGCCGCTTTGGCCGCGGTGGAGGACCTGGAACTGGAGAACTACTACCTCTTCCACGCCGTCCGCGCCGATTTCCTGGTGCGCCTGGAGCGCTTTCCCGAAGCCGCCGGCGCCTACAGTCGGGCCCTGGTGCTGGCTGGAAGCGCCGTGGAACGCCGGTTCCTGGAAGAGAAACTCCGGAGCGCAGAGTCTGGCCGGGCAGCGTCCGGCGGGGCAGAGAGCGTGAACTCAGCAACACAGGGTTAAACGAGTAGCGCCGGTTAGACGAGTAACGCCGGGCGATGGGAGCAGGACTTGGGGGAACACTGCTGCACATCGCCCGGCGCACCGCCGGCTCCTGGGGAGCCGGCTATCATCACTCGCACCTGTTGAGGCACTTTCCAAGGTAGTAGCCGATCATGGATGTCCGGCGAGTATTACCTGTGCATTGGCTGGCAATCCGGATGTCCCCGACGGCGGCGGCCGGCGCCGCGGCGGGCCCCACAGACTGGCCGGCCGGGACTGGCCATTTAAACGGCAAAGGCACCGGCCGTCCGCCGCAGGAAAAATGGAAAAAATCCGCTGCAGACCGCCGGTGCCGCGCAGGCATCCGCATGCCTGCTGCATCACTCGCACCCTCAATGAGGTATCTACTACGTTAGGGTCCAAAGTTGTGCACTGACTGCGCTGAAGGTGTGAGCTGGCTGGGAATCAGGTCAGACTGCAATGATGGGGGCATGAGCAACCGAATCGCATTCCTGGGCTGTGGGTCAATGAACGAGGCAATTCTGGGCGGGCTGATCGACGGCGGCGTCGACCCGGCCGACATCGTCGCTACTGTCCGCAGGGCCGAGCGTGCGGCCGAACTGGCCCAGAGGCACCACGGGATCACGGCCATCGCGGGCGAAGAAGAGCCCGACAACAACAAGCAGGCGGCCACCGGCTCCGGCGTCGTGATCCTCGGCGTCAAACCCGTGGGCATCGCGGACCTGGCCCGGGAAATCAGCGGCTCCCTGTCGCCGGACACGATCGTCATCAGCGTCGCCGCCGCGGTATCCCTGGAGCAGCTGGAAGCGGCGCTCCCTGCCGGCCAGCCTGTCATCCGCACAATGCCGAACACTCCGGCGAAGCTGGGCCGCGGCGTCGTCTCCGTCTCGCCCGGAACCCATTGCTCCGCCGGGCAGCTCCAGCACGCCAAGGACATCCTCGCGGCCGTCGGCACGGTGGTCGAGATTCCCGAAGACCAGGTGGACRCCCTCTCCGCGATCAGCGGATCGGGACCGGCCTACGCCTTCTACCTCGCGGAGGCCATGGCTGATGCAGGGACGAAACTGGGCCTGGACCCGGAGCTGTCCCTCTTGCTGGCCCGCGAGACGGTCGCCGGGGCGGGCTTCATGCTGGCCGAGCCCGGTGCGGATCCTGCCGCGCTGCGCAAGGCGGTCACGAGTCCGAACGGGACCACGGAACGGGCCATCGCCACCTTCGACGAGCGGGGACTTCCGGCCATCATCGCCGACGGCGCCCGCGCCGCCGCTGCGCGCGCCGCGGAAATCACCCGGCAGCTTGCCTGAGCCTGCCCGGCCGGCGGCGGGTCGGCGCTGATCGGCCCTGCCCGCCGGCGACGGCGGTTCCTGTTGTGCCCTAGGGGCGCGCCGCGAACCGCTCGAGCAGGTCCACGTGGCCGGAAACAATGAGCATGTCCCGTGAGGACACCTTGGTTTCCGGCCGCGCGTACGTGAAGTCCTCGCCCGGGGACTTCACGCCCACAATCGTCACGCCGTACTTGGAGCGGACCTTGGACTCATCGAGGGTGAAGCCCACCGTCTCGCGGGGCGGGTACATCTTCACGATCGCGAAGTCGTCGTCGAACTCGATGAAGTCCAGCATGCGGCCCGAGACCAGGTGCGCGGCACGGACGCCGGCGTCGGCCTCCGGGTAGATGACGTGGTTGGCGCCGATCCGGGTCAGGATCTTGCCGTGCGAGGGCGTGATCGCCTTGACCCAGAGGTGTTCGATCCCGAGGTCCACGAGGTTCACCGTGATCAGCACCGAGGATTCGATCGAGGTGCCCACGCCCACCACCGCGGAGCTGAACTCCTGGGCGCCGAGCTGGCGGAGGGCATCGATGTTGGTGGCGTCGGCTTCCACGACGTGGGTCAGGACGCTCGCCCACTTCTGGACGAGGGTGCGGTCCCGTTCAATGGCCAGGACCTCCCGGCCCTGCTTGACCAGTTGCTCTGCGGTGGATGCGCCAAAACGGCCCAGCCCGATCACCAGCACGGGGGCGTTGTGGGCGGGGCGGTTGACGGCGCCTGAGGAACTAGCCAATGATCGGTCTCTCTTCCGGGTAGTGGTACAGCTGGCTGCGCTGGCGCAGGGCCAGGCCGGCGGCAAGGGTGACCGTCCCGACGCGCCCGGCAAACATGAGCAAAGCGAGGACGTAGACCCCCGACGGCGGCAACTCCGCGCTGAGGTTGGTGCTTAGGCCTACCGTGGCGAAGGCGGAAATCGTTTCAAACAGGACCCGGTCCAGGGAGGCGTGGCTGATGTGCAGGAGCAGGAGGGCCGAGACCGAGACGAGGGTAGCGCCGGCGACGATCACCGAAATGGCCACGCGCATGGTGCCCTCGGGGATGGTGCGGCCATAGATCTTCACGTCAGCGTCGCCGCGGGCCTCGGCGGTGATCGCCAGGAACATCACGGCGATGGTGGTGACCTTGATGCCGCCGGCCGTGGAGGCGGAGCCGCCGCCGGCGAACATGAGGGCGTCGGAGAGCAGCATGGTGGTGGACTCCATGTGGTTCTGGTCCACAAGGTTGAAGCCGCCGGAGCGCAGCATGACTGAGGCAAACAGCGCATGCGTGATCTTGTCGCCGAGGTCCATGTCCCCGATGGTGCGCAGGTTGTCCCACTCCAGGAAGCCCCACAGGACCGTTCCGGCGGCCAGGAGGATCAAGGACACCTGGATGGTCAGCTTCGTGTGAAGGTTCCATTTCTTCCACCGCAGCCCGTTCTGGTGCAGCACCATGACCACGGGGAAGCCCAGGCTGCCCAGGAACACCCCGAGCATGAGCGGGACGAGGATCCAGAGATCTGTTTCGTACGGGACGATTCCATCCGAATGCGGCGTGAATCCGGCGTTGTTGAAGGACGAAATGGCGTAGAAGACGCCGTGCCAGACGGACTGCCAGAAGCTTTCCCCGAGGATGAGGAAACGGGGGATAAGAGTCAGCGCCAGGGCGGCCTCGATCACCACGGATGTCACGATCACGATCCGCAGCAGCGTACCAACTTCGCCGAGCCGGCCGGCATTCATGGCTTCCTGGGCGATCAGCTTGCCGCGGACACCGAGTCTCTTGCTGACCATGAGCGCCAGCAGCGACGCGAGGGTCAAGGTGCCCAAGCCGCCCACGAAAATGCCGACCAGAATCACGAGCTGGCCGAAGAAGGACCAGTGCACAGCCGTGGAGACCACCGTCAGGCCCGTGACGCAGACAGCGGACGCCGCGGTGAAGAACGCCTGATGCAGTGGTGTGACCTGTCCCGTCGCGGAAGCCAAGGGCAGCGAGAGCAAAGCGGTGAAGACCAGGATTACGACGCCGAAGGCCGTAAGCGCCAGGCGGGCCGGCGAGCTGTTTGCGATGCTGTCAATGAAGTCGCGCAGGCGTGTGAAGATCCACAGGCCTTCCCGCTCCGGCATGCCTGGCTGCCAGCTGGCCGGGCTCGTAGACCTCGACTGGCTTTGCGTCATGTTTTTCCTCGGTTGAAACTTCTTCCCCAAGTAGTAAACCACTAAACGCCGGGTAATGGCCGGGGAAGCACCCGTGCACGCGCGGGAAGCCGGGAACCGCTCAGGTAGCCTGTGATTGATGACATTCCTGCCCGGACTCGCTCAGACCGCGCTGCCAACGACGGTGGTGTGGGCTCCTGCCATGACCGCCTACAACTTTGGCCACTCCCACCCGATGGCGCCGGAGCGCATGGAGCTCACCGCGAAGCTGGCCGGCAGCCTGGGGCTTCTGGATCTTGACCACGTCACGGTCGCGGCTCCGGACGTCGCGGCCGACGCGGAACTGTGCACGGTCCACAGTCCGGAGTTTGTGGCCGCCGTGCGGCAGGTCAGCGAAAACCCTGACACTCCCGACCACGCCAGGGGCCTGGGCACCGAGGATGACCCCGCCTTTGCCGGCATGCATGAAGCCAGCGCCCGGCTGGCCGGCGGGTCCCTGCTGGCGGCAGCTGCCGTGCTGGACGGAAGCGCGGTGCGGGCTGTGAACTTCGGCGGCGGGATGCACCACGCCTCCCGGGACCGCGCGAGCGGTTTTTGCATTTATAACGACGCTGCCCTTGCGGTGCAGCGGCTGCTCGACGGCGGTGTCCGGCGCGTGGCCTACGTCGACATCGACGCGCACCACGGCGACGGCACCCAAAGCATCTTCTGGGATGACCCGCGCGTGCTGACTATTTCGCTGCACGAGTCCGGGCTGACCCTCTTCCCGGGCACCGGCTTTGCCAACGAGATCGGCGGCCCGAACGCCCAGGGCAGCGCGGTGAACGTTGCCCTGCCGGCCGGCACCGCCGACGCCGGGTGGCTGCGGGCCTTCCACGCCGTCGTGCCCCAGCTCATTGGCGCGTTCGAACCGGAAGTGATCGTCAGCCAGCACGGCTGCGACTCGCACCGGCTTGACCCGCTCACCCACCTGAACATCAGCGTGGACGGCCAGCGTGAGGCCGCCACAGCCATCGGCAACCTCGCCGCGCGCTATTGCGAGAACCGGTGGATTTCCACGGGGGGCGGCGGGTACAACGTGGTCAGCGTGGTGCCGCGGTCCTGGAGCCACCTCATCGCCATCGCCGCCGGCCGCCCTATACCGCTGCGGACCCGGGTTCCGGAGGACTGGCGAAGCTACGTCAAAGACAAATACGGGGACCGGTTCGGTGTGGAGCCCCCGGAGGCGATGGGCGACGACGTCGACCTCTGGTGGCGGTCCTGGGAAGTGGGTTTCGACCCCAACGACGCGGTGGACCGCACCATCATGGCCACCCGCAAGGAAGTCTTTCCCCTGCACGGACTGGACCCCTGGTTCGACTAATTCCGGGCCGGGGTTGCAACCCTGTTTGGGGGCATCAAGTGGTGGATGCCATCTGGCGTATATGTCGCTAGTGTGGAGGGCATGGTGACAGACGACGTATTTGCCGTCATTGCTGAGGCAACCAGGCGTGACATTCTGATAGCCCTCCGCAAGGGGGACAAAGCGGTGGGGGAACTGGTCCAGGAGCTTGAAGCAAGCCAGCCCACCATTTCCAAACATCTCAAAGTCCTGCGGGAAGCGGACCTGGTGAGCATGCGCGCCCAGGGCCAGAAGCGCTACTACACGCTCAACCCCAAGCCCCTTGCCGGGATCGCCACCTGGCTGCAGGCGTTCGACGTCGGCCCCGCGGCGACAGCCGACCCGGCCGCAGCGCGCCTGCCTGAATCCCGCCCCGTCGCCGCCCCGGATGGACTGGCCGCTGGACTGGCCGCCGCGGCCAGCCCTCAACCCGTCTCCGCGCAGGCCGTCGCCGGACAGGCGGCCGCACAGACCGCCGCCGCACAGCCTGCCGCTGCGCTGGCGGGCCGCCCCGCCGGCAGCCCGCTGAGCCCCGCCGTCGTCATCCCGGTCGGTACCGCAGGCGAGGACAAGATGCCCCAGCAGATCGGGCGGACCGTGGGCCGCGCCGCCACCAAGGCCGCTGACCTCCTGGCCAACCTGCCCAAGTTCGGCCGCAAGAAGTAACCCAACTAGCAGCACGGGCCGTTCTGCGTGCTCAGAACGGCTTTTGCTGCGAGTCAGTTGGGTGCCGGCCGGCTACTTTGTGAGGATCCGTACGTGGTCCGGGGTGAGGTCCTTGATCCGGGTGACGCCGAGCAGGGCCATGGTGCGTTGCATGTCTTTTTCGAGGATTTGCAGGGCGCGGTCCACTCCGGCGCGTCCGCCGGCCATGAGGCCGTAGAGGTAGGCGCGGCCGATCAGGGTGAAGTCGGCGCCGAGGGCGAGGGCGGCGATGATGTCCGCGCCGCTCATGATGCCGGTGTCCAGGATGATCGCGGAGTCGCTGTGGTCTGCCTTCAGCGCGGCGGAGACCTCGGGGAGCAGGTGGAAGGGGATGGGGGCGCGGTCCAGCTGGCGGCCGCCGTGGTTGGAGAGCACGATCCCGTCCGCGCCGTGGTCCACGACCTTGCGGGCGTCCTCGACTGTCTGGATGCCCTTGACCACGAGCTTGCCCGTCCAGGTCTCGCGGAGCCAGTCGAGGTCGGCGTAGGTCAGGGTGGGGTCGAACATGGAGTTGATGAGGTCCGCGACGGTGCCGGTGTACCGGGACAGGGAGGCGAAGGTCAGCGGCTCGTGGGTGAGGAAGTTGAACCACCAGGCGGGCCGGTAGGAGGCGTCCAGGACGGTTTTGAGGGTCAGGGCGGGCGGGATGGTCATGCCGTTGCGGACGTCGCGGAGCCGGGCGCCGGCGACGGCGGTGTCCACGGTGACCATGAGGGTGTCGTTGCCCGCGGCGGCGGCACGCTGGATCAGTTCCAGGGAGCGGTCCCGGTCCGTCCATAGGTAGAGCTGGAACCAGTTGCGGCCCGCCGGTGCGGCGGCGGCGACGTCCTCGAGGGACGCGGTGCCCATGGTGGAGAGGGTGTAGGGGATGCCGGCGGCTTCGGCGGCCCGGCAGCCGGCGTATTCGCCCTCGGACTGCATCATCCGGGTGAAGCCGGTGGGCGCGATCCCCACCGGCAGGCGGGAGGGTCCGCCCAGGATGTGGGTGCTGAGGTCAATGCTGGAGACATCCCGCAGGATTCCGGGCCGGAACTCGATGTCCAGGAAGGCCTGGCGGGCGCGTCGGAGGCTGATTTCGGCCTCGGCGGCGCCGTCAGTGTAGTCGAACGGGGCCTGCGGGGTGCGGCGTTTGGCCATGTCGCGGAGGTCCCAGATGGTGCTTGCCCGGCGCAGCCTGGCGGCCCGGCTGAACTCCGGCTTCTTGAACTGCATCAGCGGAGCAAGATCGGCGTACTTCGGGACGCGGCGCTTCAGCGCGTCAGGGACCCCGCGGGCGGCCGCGGCGGCTGTGCCTTGCCCGGTCAAGGAGGCCCCAGCGTCCGGCGCGGTGGCCCTGGGAGTGGTGGGAGCCTCGGGGTTGCCGGGCGGGACGGTCTGCCTCATTGCTGCCTCCGGTTCTGCAGGATCTTCAGCGTGTGCTCCAGAACACTCTAGCGGTGATGTTTTCCGGGCTCTTTCGTCCTTATTGCTTCGGCGGCTTGCTCTGCCCGTGTGCGCACCCGGAACGCAGCTGGCGGCAGCGCCCGCAGGGGGACACTGCCGCCAACTGCCCGTTCAGTCGACCGCGCCGGCCAGGAAGCTAGCGCAGCTCGATGTCCAGGGCCTGGAAATCGTCCGCCGAGTGGCGTCCCACCAGCAACCGGAAGGTGCCGGGCTCGAACTGCCAGCCGCCGTCGTAGTGGCCGAACGCCCGTGCCGGAATGCGGATTTCAACACTCTCCGTGCCGCCGGGCGCGAGGTGCGTTCCGGCGTAGCCGGCAAGCCAGCGCACCGGCCGTTCCACGGCGGAGTCGGCGCGGTCCAGATAGACCTGGACGACGTCGCGGCCGGTGCGCGTCCCCGTGTTCCGGACCGGGACGTGCACGACGACGTCCTGGTTGGCGGGTACGGAGGCCGGAGCGTGAGGGTTCCCCAGTTCGAACGTCGTGTACCCGAGGCCGAAGCCGAACGGCAGGGCCGGTGCAGCTCCACCGCCGGCCTGCTGCCGCAGCCAGGCGCGGTAGCCGATGTGGATGCCTTCGGAGTACACCACCTTGCCGTCGACCGGCGTGGTGTCCAGGACCGGGACGTCCGCCAGGGCTGCGGGCCACGTCGTGGGCAGCCGACCGCCCGGCTCCTCGGCGCCGAGCAGGATGTCGGCCACCGCGGTGCCGAATTCCTGGCCGCCGAACCAGCCCAGCAGGACCGCGTCCGCCTTCTCCAGCCACGGCATGAGCACCGGGGAGCCGGAGTTGACCACAACAACGGTGCGCGGATTGGCCGCGGCCACAGCTTCCACCAGCTGGTTCTGCCGGCCGGGCAGATCGAGGTTCTTGCGGTCGAAACCCTCGGATTCAATCGCCGCGTTGGTGCCGACGACGACAACCGCGACGTCCGCGTTCCGTGCGGCTGCCACGGCGGCGTCGATTTCCGCCTGGGGATCGGTGACCACTGTTTCCTCGCCGAGCAGGATGGCCGTGAACGGGATGACCTGCTGCTTCGGCAGTTGGTATTCTGCCTCGATCCGGACCTTCTGGCCGGCCGCGGCTTCAAGGATGTGGACGGTCTTGGGCGGGTCGAACAAGGCGGCGCCGAGGACGTCGGTGTCATCCTCAAGCTCGCCGTTGAAGACCTCTTCCCCGTCGAGGGCGAACCGGATCTGGCCCACCGTCCCGACGCCGAGGTGGTGGACGCCGGCCGTTTCCGGGGTCCAGTCGGCCTCCATCCGGATGGCTGCGGTGCCTTCGGGAATGCCCACGCCGAACCAGATCAGGTGTGAGGCAAGCCGGTCTTCGCCCGAGATCTCCGTTCCGTCCGTTGCGAGGAACGTGACGCGGAGTCCGGGCACGCCGGATACCGGGTTGTGCAGCGACGTGCGCGGGAACGCCTGGATGCCTTCGGCCACCTTGGCGCCGCGGACGTAGGTGACGTCGACGTCGTCGGGCAGGGCATTCCGGAGTCCCTCCAGCGGCGAGACGGTGTATTTGGGCATCACCGTGGCGCTACCGCCGCCCTGGGTCCGCGCCTCTTGGGCGTTGTGGCCGATCACGGCCACGCTGCCCAGCTTCGAGGCGTCCAGTGGCAGGATCCCGCCCTCGTTGCGGACCAGCACCGCGCCGCGCACCGCCACTTCACGGGCGACGGCGGCACCGTCCAGCTGGGCGCGCAGATCTGTCACAGCGGGGGCGAAACCTTCGAGGGATCCCACGCGGGCCGCAAGGCGCAGGATGCGGGTGGCCTTTTCCAGGATGGCGTCCCGGCTGACCCGGCCGTCGCGGACCGCTTCGAGCAGCTTGGGCCCCCAGTGGCCCACGGGACCGGGCATTTCCAGGTCCTGGTGTGCGTTGGCCGCTTCCACGGACCGGACACCGGTCCAGTCAGAGACCACAACGCCGTCGAAGCCCCATTCCGTGGAGAGCGGGGTCTCGAGGAGTTTGTTTTCGCTGGCCGTGGTGCCGTTGATGGAGTTGTACGAGCTCATCACGAGCCAGGCGCGGGCTTCAGTGATGGCGTCTTCAAAGGCGGCGAGGTAGAGCTCGCGCAGCGGGCGCTCGGCCACGACGGAATCTGACGTGAAACGGTCCGTCTCGGCCTCGTTGGCGAGGTAGTGCTTGGGGGTGGCGCCGACGCCCATGGACTGCACGCCGGAGACGTACCCGGCAGCCAGCGTCGCGGTCAGGCGGGGATCCTCGCTCATGCATTCGAAGTGCCGTCCGCCCAGCGGCGAGCGGTGGAGGTTGATGGTGGGGCCGAGGACGGCGTGGACGCCCTTGCGCCGGGCCTCCTGACCGAGGACCTGGCCGTAGCGGCGGGCGGTCTCAACGCTCCACGTCGCGGACAGGGCGGAGGAGGACGGCAGCGAGACGGAGTCGTGGCGCTCATCGAAGTCCTCGCCGCGGACGCCGGCGGGGCCGTCCGACATGACAATGCGGGTGAGGCCGATTTCGGGAATGGCGTGCGTGGACCACACGTCGGCGCCGGTCAGCAGCTGGATCTGCTGCGCCAGGCTCAGCCCGGCGGCGAGCTCGCGGATCCGGGCCTCCGCGTCCGGGGAATCCGGGGAGAGGGCCAGCACGGCGGGGGACAGAGCGGGATTCATTACTTGACTCCTTTGATGCGGGTGACGAGGATGGCGCCGATGATGCCGACGGCAGCGCCGCCGAGGAACAGGGCGGGGTATCCGCCCAGGGCGATCACGGGGAAGGCGACGGCGGGCACCAGGGACTGCGGGAGCGCCTGGGCGATGTTGAATACGCCGAAGGTCTTGGCGTTTTCGGACTGCGTGCCCGGCAGGAGGTCGGCGATGAGGGCCACGTCCACGGCGCCGAAGCAGCCCAAGCCGAGTCCCGCGATGGCCTGGCCCACCAGGACCTGGTCTGTGGTGCTGGAGGTGGCGATGACGATCAGGCCCATCATGATGATCAGCGCGGAGGCGATCACCATGCCTTTTCGCTTGCCGATCCTGTCGCTAAGCCAACCGCCGGCCACACTGGTCAGCACCGTGCCGGCGGAACTGATCAGCGTCGCCTGGAAGACCAGGGTGGTGACCTGGGACGGGGCTACGTGGAGCTGGTCGGTGAAGAAGTACGGCAGGTAGAGCAGGGCCGCGCAGTAGCCGACGTAGACCATGAACTTGGTCAGCCAGGCCCAGCCCAGGCCAGGGTAGGTGCGGGGATTGAAGTAGAACGAGCCCAGGACCTCCTTGAGGTTCAGCGGCGCGGGCTTCTCGGTGAGGACGCGGTCCTTGAAGGTGAAGGCGAAGCCGATGGCCAGGGCGGTCCCGACGACGCCGGGTACAACGGCCATCTGCAGGGCGTTGTCGAACAGCTGCGCGAAGAACGCCGCGGCTACAAGCCCGACCGACAGGGTCATACCGATGAGCCCGGACAGGCGGCCGCGTTCCGACGGGGCGGCCTGGTCCGGAAGGGTGGCGACCAGTGCCGCGAGGGCCGCGTTGAACCCCAGCTGGGCAAAGATCCACGCGACCAGAACCCCCGGAACGCCGGTGGCCGAACCCAGGAAGAACAGCGCAACGAGTCCGGTCAGCGAGCCGCCGATGATCCAGGGCTTGCGCATCCCGAAGCGGGACGTCGTGCGGTCGCTCAGCCGGCCAAAGAACGGGTTGGCGAGAAGGGCGACCACGGCACCAACTCCGGCGACGAGGCTCAGGGCCCCGGCGCGGGTGTCCGGCGTCGTGATTTCGGAGACCTTGATGGCCAGGACAACGATGGCCGGCGCCAGCACCGCCATCCAGAGGCCGGCGCTGGCGATCGGCATGCCGATCACGTAGGCGCGCGGGGCCTTGCTGCTTGAAGTGTCCAGGCTGCTGGGAGCCTGGCGGGCGGACTGAGCCGCTAAATCCTGGTTGATGGTCCTGACGGCCACATTGCCTCCTGACGAAAAGTGGCCCTCCGTTGGGCCCTGCGAATGATCGTAGCCACAAAAACCGAGTGTGACTAGGTTTTTACCAAAAAAAGTGAAATAAGCTGGACCAATGTCAATGTCGAAAACCCGCGGACCCTACGCAAAAGGGGCCGAACGCCGCGAGCAGATCGTCCGGACAGCCACGGACGTGTTCGCCACGGAGGGCTTTGAGGGCACTGCCCTGAAGCGCGTTGCCGAACTGGTCGGGGTCAAGGAGGCAACGCTCTTCCACTACTTCACCGGCAAACAGGAACTCCTGACGGCGGTTCTCGCCGAACGCGACCGCCGCAGCAGGGAAGTCGGCGGGGCCGGGGACGTGGGCCTGCCTTCGCTGGCCGTCGTTGCCGAGCGGAACCGGCACGAACCGGGCCTCACCACGCTGTACGCAGTGGCGTCGGCGACCGCCAACGATCCCGGGCATGATTCCCACAGCTACTTCCAGGACAGGTACGCGCAGCTGGTGGAGGAACTGAGCCAGGACATCGTGCGCCGCCAGGACGCCGGGACTGTCCGGACGGACGTTGCGCCGGACGTTTTGGCCAGGCTGGTGATCGCAGCCTTTGACGGCCTGCAGCTGCAGTGGCTATATGACAAAGACGTCGATATGGCTGACGGCTTGACCCAGCTTGTCGACGTGCTGCTGGCTCCGTCGCAGGGTACTGCGCCGAGATGACACGTCGCGGCAGTGTCGGCGCCAAACACTGCCGTGAACTGCCGTCTCGGCGGCTTGCGGCTCCGTGGCCAGGGGCTGCAGCGGCCGTGCGCCGGTGAAATGTTACGCCGGGCGTTTGCCCCGGCTGCGGCTCCCGGGCTATGGTCGGGGCTATGACTAACCGTTGGTATGCGTATTTTTCGTTGGCTCTGGAGGGGCCCGCGTCTAACTGACACGCATCCAACTTTCCTTCAGAGCCAACAGGGCAGAGATCATTCTCTGCCCTTCGCCATTTCTCCGGCGGGTTCTGATCAGGGCCCGCTCCGCATCCGGAACAGGACCCGAAAATGAGCATCGAAGCAGCAGCCGATACCCAGCACTCCACCTCGAATTTGCGCGTAAGCGAGTTCACCCCGCTGCCCACCCCCCAGGACCTCATGGCGGAACTGCCGCTGGAGGCCCGCATGGCAGAAGTTGTCGGGCGGGGCCGGGACGAGGTCCGGGCCATCATGGATGGCGTGGACGACCGGCTGCTCGTCATCGTGGGCCCCTGCTCCATTCATGACCCCAAGGCCGGGCTGGAATACGCGCGCCGGCTGGTCAGCCAGGCCGAGAAGCACCGCGAGGACCTGCTGATCGTCATGCGCACGTACTTCGAGAAGCCGCGCACCACAGTGGGCTGGAAGGGCCTGATCAACGATCCCCGGCTGGACGGCAGCCACGACATCGCAGCGGGCCTGCGCGCGGCCCGGGCCTTCCTGCGGCAGGTCACCGCCCTCGGCCTGCCCACAGCCACCGAGTTCCTCGAGCCCATCAGCCCCCAGTACGTCGCCGACCTCGTCGCCTGGGGTGCGATCGGTGCCCGCACGACGGAGAGCCAGATCCACCGCCAGCTGGCCTCCGGGCTGTCGATGCCGATCGGCTTCAAGAACGGCACCGACGGCGACCTCCAAGTGGCGCTGGATGCGTGCAGCGCGGCCGCCGCCGCCCAGGCGTTCCTCGGCATTGACGACGACGGCCGGGCAGCGCTCGTGGCCACTGCCGGCAACCCGGACACGCACATCATCCTCCGCGGCGGACGCAAGGGGCCCAACTACTCCGCCGCCGACGTTGAAGCGGCGTCCGCCAAGCTGGCCGCGAAGCAGTTGAACCCCCGCCTGATCGTCGACGCCAGCCATGCCAACAGCGGCAAGAACCACCACCGCCAGGCCGAGGTCGCCCTCGAAATTGGCTCCCAGCTGGAAAGTGCCGGAGCCGCTGCCGGGGCCATCGCCGGCGTCATGCTGGAGAGCTTCCTGGTGGGCGGGGCGCAGAACCTGGACGTCGCCGTGCCCGCCGCGGATCGGGACGAGCTGGTCTACGGCCAGAGCGTCACCGATGCCTGCATGGACTGGGACGTGACGGCGTCGGTCCTCGGTCAGTTGGCCGCCTCGGCCCGCACGCGCCGGACGCGTTCCTGAGCCGCGAGCGCGTGGTGCCGGCGCGGTAGGGAATTTCGAGATTCCTGCGGAAATCGTGTGGGGATTCCTGCGGAAGCCTTTCACATTGGCACCATGAGCAACTAGTGTTGCTAACACATGGTTGTTTGATGGCTCAGCATCGGCACACCGCCATGTCAACAGGTGGGGCTGCCGTTCGCTGGAGCAAAGGAATAGGGAAATGTCTACGGAGGCCAACTTCTCCAAGGCCCGTTTTTTGACCGTGGCCGAAGTCGCGGAACTGATGCGGGTATCAAAAATGACCGTGTACCGACTTGTACATTCAGGGGAGATGCCGGCCGTCCGGTTCGGCCGCTCCTACCGCGTTCCGGAAAACGCCGTCGAACAGTACCTCAAGGGTGCCGTCGTCGACCGGAACGACGGTCACGCCGGGACTGGCTGAACAGTCCGCGGCAACATTCACAGTGTCAATCGGCTGCTTTGGGCCCACACCGGGCCCGCGGTCGTGGGGTGCCTCGCAGAGGCGGTACCCTGTTAAGGAACGTTTTACGTCATTGTAAGAACCTGTCAGTTGTTTCAGTCTGCAGCTTAGCCCGCGGACCCTTCCCAACAGGCAGGTACTGCATCTAGCCGGTAAGGAACTTTCGTGGGTTCAGTTATTAAGAAGCGTCGCAAGCGTATGGCCAAGAAGAAGCACCGCAAGCTGCTTCGCAAGACGCGCCACCAGCGTCGCAATAAGAAGTAGCAATACTTCGCACTGCATGAAATGCCCGTTGCCTTCCAGGCGGCGGGCATTTTTCTTGCCCTCCTGCCGGCGGTGTCCGAATACGGCGGCGGGAACGGACTTGGGCTACGGGATCGGACGACGGCGGCCAGGATCCGCGCCGCGCGGGTCCGGAACCGCAGCGGAAAAGACGCCGTGCGGAAAAGGCGCCGGGTCTAGCGGCTAGGGCCGCGGAAGCGGGAGAACCCCCGCCACAGGCCGTAGATGACCCCGCCAACCGTCGCGGCCTTGAATCCGAGAGTGGCGGCGCGCCGGCCGGAGCGGAAGTCGTAGACAGGCCAGTTGTGCTCGCGGGCGTAGCGGCGCAGCTTGGAGTCCGGATTGATGGCCACGGGGTGCCCCACCATGCTCAGCAGCGGGATGTCGTTGTGGGAATCGCTGTAGGCCCAGCAGCGGCCGAGGTCCAGGCCCTGGTCCTCGGCGATTTTCTGGACCGCCACCGCCTTGGCCGGGCCGTGGAGGATCTCTCCCACCAGCCGCCCCGTGTAGGAGCCGTCCAGGATCTCGCCCACAGTGCCCAGCGCCCCGGTGAGGCCCAGCCGGGCCGCGATGACGGTGGCCACCTCGATCGGCGTGGCCGTGACGAGCCATACTTTGCGCCCGACCCGGAGATGCTGCTCGGCCAGGGCCTTGGCCCCCGGCCAGATCCTCGACTCAATCATTTCGTCGTAGACCTCTTCGCCCAGGGCCTCGATGTCGCTGGCAGTGATGCCGGCGGCGAGCGTCAGGGCGGAATCGCGGACGGCGTGGACGTCATCCATGTTCTCGCCGCGCAGCACGAACATGAACTGTTTCCAGGCGAAACCGGCGGCCTGCGGCAGCGTGAATGCGCCGCGCTGGTAAAGCTTGCGGGCGACGTGGAAAAGGCTTGCGCCCTTCATGAGGGTGTTGTCGACGTCGAAAAATGCGGCCTCGCCGTGCTGCGTCGATGCAGCAGGCTCACTGGCCACAGTGACGTATTTCTCCTCGGGCATGCCACGAGTCTAGTCAATGACAGGCCCCGGGCCGCCCGCGGGGCGCGCGATGCGGCGGCAGGAAGGCCCGGCTCCCGGTGCACTACGCCCCGCGTCGACGCGGAAGCGGCCACCGGGCTACGGTGGATGCATGGCCAAATCCGCGTCTTTCCCCGATGTAGTGCTGATCACCAAAGCTGACTGTCACCTGTGCGCGGAGGCACGCGCCGCCGTCGGGCGCGTCACGGCCGCGCTCGGGATCGACTGGTCGGAGCAGTCGGTGGACGACGACGCCGGACTGCGCGAACGCTTTGCCGAGGAGATTCCGGTGGTGCTGGTGAACGGTGTCCAGCGGGATTTCTGGAAGATTGACGAGGCCCGCCTGACGCGGACGCTGCAGCGGGTCCTCAGCCAGCCGTCCTGACGCCCGCCTGCTTTGTTGCGCGATGCACGGGGGCTCTAGAGTGGGAAGCACAACGCGACGCAATGGAGCAGATAGTGACTTCGCTGGATTCATTTTCCGAGGCTGTGCCCGGGGGAGCCGGAACTGCCGCCAAACAGATACCACCCGCGGCCGTGGCCCGGTTGACCATCTATCTGCGCGCCCTGACCACACTGCTGGCCGACGGGGTGGACCGCGTCTCCTCCGAGTCGCTGGCCGAGGCCTCCGGGGTCAGTTCCTCGACGCTACGCAAGGACCTCTCCTACGTCGGCTCCTATGGAACCCGGGGTGTCGGCTACGAGGTCCAGTACCTTAACCGCAACATCGCTGCCGCCCTCGGGCTGACCCATGACTGGAAAGTTGCGATCGTCGGTGCCGGCAACCTGGGCAAAGCCCTGGCTCGGTACGGCGGATTCGAGTCGCGGGGCTTTGACATCGTGGCGATATTCGACGCCGACCAGATGGTTGTGGGAAGCGAAGTCGGCTGGCTGCGGGTCAGCGACGCCGCCGACCTAGAGCCGGTACTGCAACGGACCGGCGCCAATATGGTGGTCCTGGCACTGCCCGCAGCGGTGGCCCAGGACGTCTGCGACCGCGTGATTGCCGCAGGCGTGCGGAGCATCCTCAGCTTCGCGCCGGTGATGCTGCAGGTCCCGCCGGGGGTCAACCTCCGCAAGGTGGACATGGCCACCGAACTGCAGATTCTGGCCTATCACGCACAAAGGGCGCAGGATCCGGAGGACGCCGACTAGTTCGGCCAGGCCTTCCGGTTCCCGCGCCCGCTGCACGGTTCGCTTTGCGGCTACTTCCCGAAGGGGGCCCCGGGCTGCCCGTAGGGGTTGGCGAAGGACTGCCGCTTCTGGAAATAGGGCGACGATGCGGGCAGGTACAGCAGGACGATCGCCGCGATCCCGACCAGCGCCGCCAGTGTGGCAAGGCTGAGCGGGACGATGTTGAAGACTGACAAGGCGGCGAACACGGTGCCCAGGATTCGGGCCCAGTTCTTGCCCTTGCGAACATTGAATGCCACGAGGGCGTAGAGTCCGGCGCTGATGACGGCGAACACCACGATGGTGCCGATCAGGATGCCCCTGATGGACTCGAAATCGACGTTCGTGCCGCTCGATGCCATCTGCTGCTCGAACAAGTCCCGGACGGCAGGGGTGTCCAGGGTTCCGAGGGACACCAGCATGGAGATGACCCACACGGCTCCCGCCGCGATGATCAGCCAGAACGACGTGTTGACCAGTTGGGGAACTGCGACCGGAACCTGCGGCTGTTCGGACGGGTACTGGGCATAGGGGGACTGGCCGTAGGCCGGGGGCTGCTGGCCGTACTGCGGTGCGTTCTGACCATACTGCGGGGCGTTCTGGCCGTAGGCCGGCGGCGTCTGCTGCCCGTACTGCGGTGCCTGCGGGGCGTTCTGGCCGTAGGCCGGCGGCGTCTGCTGCCCGTACTGCGGTGCCTGCGGGGCGTTCTGGCCGTAGGCCGGCGGCGGCGTCTGCTGCCCGTACTGCGGTGCCTGCGGCGCGTTCTGACCGTACTGCGGTGCCTGTGGGGCGTTCTGGCCGTACTGCGGTGCCTGCGGGGCGTTCTGCCCGTACTGGGGGGCCTGCGGTGCCTGCGGCGCGTTCTGACCGTACTGCGGTGCCTGTGGGGCGTTCTGGCCGTACTGCGGTGCCTGCGGGGCGTTCTGGCCAAACTGGGGAGTGGACTCCCCGCCCGGCTCGGAGCCGTTCGGGGGCGGTGGCTGGACTGGAGGGTTGCTCATGAAGCGGTCCTTTGCGTGTCGATCACTGAATCGGCCACCGGGACCAGCGCTCGTGCCCTGCCCCCAGCATGGTTTAGCTCAACCGTACCGCGGGCGGGCCGCCGTGTGGATCATTCCGGAGAGGTATTCTCAACCCTCATTCGAACTCCATCACGGCCACGGCACGGACCTGGCCTGACGGCCCCAGGGAAGGGCCGGCGCCGCCAGGATGGGCCGGGATTCCTCTGGAGTGGCGGGCCTAGATTCGGCCCCGGTTTGCGACAAACCAGGCCTGTGCGTTCGGCAGCCACATGAGCACGGTGGCCACCAAGCTGATGAGGAAGCCCGGCAGGCTTCCGCCGCCCCGCC
The DNA here is from genome assembly GCF_052115605.1 of Arthrobacter sp. 2MCAF15. NCBI lineage: Bacteria > Bacillati > Actinomycetota > Actinomycetes > Micrococcales > Micrococcaceae > Arthrobacter > Arthrobacter sp. 2MCAF15. Next base: position 48,030 of record NZ_JBFRGZ010000010.1, read on the forward strand.
CGTCGGCGACGCCGGCACTGATGATCGTGAGCACCAGGGAGACTCCGACAAGAATGGTGAGGGCAAAGCGGGCCCACTCCCTGCCTTCCTTCATCTTCATGGCCAGGACTATCTGAGCAGTTGCGAGTGCAATAGCCACGATGACAAGAAGCAGCACCAGGAGCCCGATTGGCGGCGCGAAAGCGATCAGGACAAAAGACCCGAACAATCCGATGATTCCACCCAGAAGGCCCAGGAGTCCGCCGATAAGCCAGATCCAGTACGAGACCTTCAGTTCAGTGGGCATCGCAGCGACCTTGAACATGCCGGAGAGACCTCCTACAGGCAGGGCCTCGCTGAAGTTCCTGGGCCGGTCGGCCGGTATCTCGAAGCGGAATCCGCCCGTAGGCGCGGGCTGGCCCTGGTACCCGGGCTGGCCCTGGTACCCCGGCGGTGATGCCTGGTACCCGGGCGGTGGCGCCTGGTACCCCAGTGGTGGCGCCTGGTACCCCGGTGGTGGTGCCTGGTACCCCGGTGGTGGTGCCTGGTACCCCGGTGGTGGTGCCTGGTACCCCGGTGGTGGTGCCTGGTACCCCGGTGGTGGTGCCTGGTACCCCGGCGTGGGCGGCTGGTTCACCGGCTGTTGCCCTGGGCCGGTTGGCGGGACGTTGCCCGACGCGGGAGGTTGCGCGCCCGGCTGCTGCGGCGGTACATCACTCGGGTTGCTCATGGCTCTCACTGTAGACCGCCGATTCCTTGATATCTAGGAAGTTATCCGGGGACTCCCGGGCCTGTCGCGGTGCCGTTATTAAAGGATCCTCCGCGGCCCCATCACTGGCAGAAAGCCCGGGAGCTGCGACGCCGGAAACGGCAGCGCCCTGCTTCCTCACGGGGAGGAAGCAGGGCGCTGGAGTCAGGTGCCGCGGGTTGCCCTTACCGGGCCAAAGCGGTCCTTACTGGGCTGCTGACTAGGCTGCGGGAGCGATGAAGGCCAGTTCCAGGTTGATGGCAACCTTGTCGCTGACCAGCACGCCGCCGGCTTCGAGGACGGCGTTCCAGGTCAGGCCGAAGTCCTTGCGGCTGATGGTGGTTTCGGCGCTGAGGCCGGCGCGGGTGTTGCCGAAGGGATCGACGGCCACGCCGTTGAATTCGGTCTCGAGGGCCACGGGGCGGGTGATGCCCTTGATGGTGAGGTCGCCCTGGAGCTCGTAGGCGTCGCCCTTGGGGACGATGGTGCTGGAGACAAAGGAGATCTCCGGGAAAGTCTCGACGTCGAAGAAGTCTTCGCCGCGGACGTGGCCATCGCGGTTGGCGTCGCCGGAGTCGAAGCTGGCGGTCTTGATCGAGGCGCTGACCTTGGAATCGGTGACGTTCTCGGCGAGATCCAGGGTGGCTGCGGCGTCGGTGAACTGGCCGCGGACCTTGCTGATGCCGGCGTGGCGGACGGTGAAACCGATCTCGCTGTGCGACGGGTCGAGGGTCCAGGTGCCGGTGGTGACGTTTGCGGGAAGTGCCATGATGATTCTCCTTGAGTCGGGTTCTACTGCGGTTGGTCCGTCTGATCGTTAGTCAAAGCATCATTGGTTGAACTCTCAACTAACTGCTTCACCCAGTATAAACATGCATTTGCATCTTTTATTCCAACTCCGGGGAACATTTTTCCAAACTCCTCAGTTCTACCTCTCGTAGAAGATTTCAGATCGACCGTCATCTTTGAGAAACTGGTAGACATGCCCCAAGCCACTGTTCATTTGCTCCGCCACGGCGAGGTCCACAATCCCGATGGTGTCCTGTACGGCAGGCTGCCGGAATTCCACCTCTCCGAACTCGGCCGGGAGATGGCCCGCACGCTGGCGGAACACTTCAGCGAGCGTTCCGCACAAGGGGCCCGGATTGTCCACCTCGCCGCGTCGCCGCTGACCCGCGCGCAAGAGACGGCACAGCCGATCGCCGATGCCCTGGGCCTCGAGATCGCCACCGAGTCCCGCATCATTGAGGCCGCCAACTACTTTGAGGGCATGCACGTCTCCAAGGCCGAACTGCTGCGCCCGAAGCACTGGGCCAAGCTGTACAACCCGCTGCGGCCGTCCTGGGGCGAGCCGTACAAGGAGCAGGCCGCGCGCGTGATCGCGGCAGTCCAGGATGCACGCATCCGGGCCATCGAGCTGGGCGGTAACGGGGCCGAGGCCATCCTTGTCAGCCACCAGCTGCCCATTTGGGCCACGCGGCTCAGCGCCGAGGGCAGGCCGTTGTGGCACGACCCGCGCAAACGCGAGTGCACGTTGACGTCCCTGACCTCCCTGGTGTTCGACGACGCCGGCGGGCTCGTGCGGGTCGACTACAGCGAGCCCGCCGCCGCCCTGCTGCCTGGTGCCGCCAGCACCCCGGGAGCCTGACCATGGCCAGGAACAGGCACGAAGGGACTCCACTGTCCCGCCGCCATGTCCTGACCGCCGGCGGCGCCGCCCTGGCCGCCGCGTTTGGGCTGTCCGGCTGCGCCCAGGACGATGCCCTCGCCAAGCAGGCCAAGGCCGGGGACAACAAGAACTACGTGGCCGGCGACGGTTCCGTGACCGAATTCGCCGTCGCGGACCGCAAGAGTCCCGTGGCGCTCAAGGGGACGCTGTTCGACGGCACGGCCGTCACCTCGGCGGACTTCCCCGGCAAGGTCACCGTGCTGAACTTCTGGTTCGCCGCCTGCGCCCCCTGCCGGGTCGAGGCGCCCTCCCTGGAGGCGCTGAACCAGGAGTTCAAGGGCAAGGGCGTGCAGTTCTTCGGCGTCAACCTGCGCGACGAGAAGGCCACTGCCGACGCGTTCGACAAGACCTTCAACCTGACCTACCCGAGCTTCAACGACAAGGACGGTGCCGTGCTGCTGGCCGTCTCCGGACTCGTGCCGCCCGGCGCCGTGCCCACCACCCTCGTGCTGGACAAGCAGGGCCGCGTCGCTTCCCGGGTCCTGGGCGAAATCCAGCCGGGCACCCTGAAATCCCTCATCGCCTCCGCCGTGGCCGAGTAGCGCGGTCCGGACAGTGAACAGCCCCTTCGCCGAAGCCATCCTCAACGGATCGCTCCTGCTCGCCATTCCCGTCGCATTGCTGGCCGGACTCGTCTCCTTCCTCTCGCCCTGCGTCCTTCCGCTGGTGCCCGGATACCTGGGCTACGTCACGGGACTGACCGGCGTCGACCTGCAGAAGCAACGGCGCGGGCGCATGCTGGCCGGCATCGGGCTGTTCGTCCTCGGCTTCTCCGTGATCTTCGTGCTGCTCGGCGGGGCCTTCGGGCAGCTGGGCAGCCTCATCACCGGCACGCAGAACAGGTGGATCACCCAGCTGCTGGGCGTTCTGGTGATCGTCATGGGCGTGGTGTTCATGGGCGGCTTCGGCTGGCTCCAGCGCGATGCCAAGATCCATGCCAAGCCGCCGGCCGGGCTGTGGGGCGCGCCCCTGCTGGGCGTCACCTTCGGCCTGGGCTGGGCGCCGTGCATCGGTCCCACATACTCTGCCGTCCAGCTGCTCAGCCTCTCCGGCGGCTCGTCCGCGGCCAAGGGGGCGTTCCTGGCGTTCGTGTACAGCCTTGGGCTGGGAATCCCGTTCCTGCTGATCGCCCTGGCCGTGCGCCGCGGCATCGGCGTGATGTCCTTCTTCCGAAAGCACCGGCTTGCCATCCAGCGCACCGGCGGCGGCATCCTGGTCCTCCTCGGGATCCTGATGGCCACCGGCGTGTGGGGCACCTGGGTCTCCGGGTTGCAGTACTGGTTCCAAACCGATGTGAAATTGCCAATCTGATGAGCGAGCGCGTGAACGTAAAGAAGAAGAAGTCCCCGAAGTCCGAGGCAGTCCTGCCCTCGTTGGGTCCGCTGGGCATGCTCCGGTGGGCGTGGACGCAGCTGACCAGCATGCGCACGGCCCTGTTCCTGCTCCTGCTGCTGGCCGTCGCTGCCGTGCCCGGATCGCTGTTCCCGCAGCGCCCGGCCAACCCGGCCATTGTCACGCAGTACATCAAGGACCACCCGGACTACGGCAAGATCCTGGACTCGCTGCAGCTCTACGACGTCTACTCCTCGGCCTGGTTTTCCGCGATCTACATCCTGCTGTTCATCTCGCTGATCGGCTGCGTGATCCCGCGCGCCATCGCGCACTACAAAGCGATGCGCTCCCAGCCGCCGCGCACCCCGGCAAGGCTGTCCAGGCTCCCCGAATACGGCACCCTGGTGCTGCCGGCCGACGCCGGGATCCCGGCGTCGGAAGCGATTTCCGACGCCGCGGAGCTGCTGAAGAAACGCGGCTACCGCGTGGACGTCCGGGACCGCGACGGCGACCGCCCCTCCCTGGGCGCCGAGCGCGGCTTCCTGAAGGAAGTGGGCAACCTCGTCTTCCACACCGCCCTGATCGGCGTGCTGGTCTCGGTGGCCGCCGGAGGCCTCTTCGGCTACAGCGGGCAACGGATCCTGGTGGAGGGCGACACATTCGTCAACACGCTCGTCGGCTACGACCAGTTCACCCCGGGCACCAACTTCCAGAGCAGCCAGCTCCAGCCGTATTCGGTTCAGCTGGACAAGTTCGACATCACCTTTGACCGTGAATCGAAGGGTAAGTTCGGCCAGCCCATTGACTTCAAGGCGGCCGTGACCACGAAGGAAAACCCGGACGCACCCGCCAAGAAGGAAGTGCTCAAGGTCAACGACCCGCTCAGCCTCGGCGGCACCAGCGTGTACCTCACGGGCAACGGCTACGCCCCTGTGGTCACCATCCGCGACGGCGCCGGCAATATCGCCATGCAGGGTCCCGTGGTCGCCAAGCTGCAGGGCGAGAACTACTACTCCTCCGTGGTCATCAAGGTCCCGGACGCCAAGCCGGAACAGCTCGCCTTCGCCGGGTTCTTCCTGCCGACTGCGTTCGTCACCGACCAGGGCGTGTCCTTCAGCGGCGATCCGGAGCTGATCAACCCGCAGCTGACCCTGAACTCCTACTTCGGCGACCTCGGCCTGGACGCAGGCTCCCCGCAGAACGTCTTCGAACTCGACGTCAAGAAACTGACGCCGCTCAACGCCCGCAACCTGGACACCAAGGGCATCGTCCTGGCGCCCGGAGGCAGCTACACGCTGCCGAACGGGAAGGGCTCCATCAGCTTCGACGGCGTGAAGCGCTACATCGGCGTGGACATCCACCACAACCCGGGCCAGCTGTACGCCCTGATCTTCGCGCTCCTGGCCGTCGCCGGGCTGGTGACCTCGCTCTATGTGAACCGCCGCCGCGTCTGGGTCCGCACCGGCACCCACGAGGACGGCCGCACCATGGTGGAGTACGGTCTCCTGGCCCGCGGCGAAGACCACCGGCTCGCCGGCGAAGCCGCCGCCATCCGCAAACTCCTGTCCGGCGAATGGCAGCTGGGCGAGGACACCGCGCCCGGCTCCCAGCCAGCTCCCAGCGCGACGGCGGATAATGACCGGGCGGACAACGCCGGCACGGCAACAGGCAGCACGGCAGCCGGCGGCACGCACGCCGTCACTGAACAACCCGCAGAAGACTTCATCCAGTCAACAGCCGGCTCGTCCGAGTCGAAGAAGGATCAGTAATGTCGTTCCCGATCAACGAAACCATGGGCCAGTACAGCGAGCTTTTCATGCTGCTGGCGGCCGGCACGTACACGGTGGCGTTCATCGCCTTCGCCTGGGACCTGGCCAAGAGCAGCAAGATGCTGCGCGCGGTGGATCTCAAGGCCGCGGAGCTCTCCGGGCAGGCGGCCGGGACCGATGCGGCCCGGATCCCCGTCGGCGTCGGAGCAGGAGCCGCCGGAGGCGCCGCTGACCGCTCCGAGGCGCACATCAGCGGACCTGCCGGCCGTGCGGAGCGTCCGACGTCGGCCGTCTCCGGCCGCGGGGCGTCGGCGGGTGCGGGCCAGACCGCTGACGGCAGCATGCGCTACGGCGGCGAGCGGCGTGCCCCCGCGCGGGTGGCCGTCGCGTTGACCGTCCTCGGCGCCGCCATTCATGCGGCCGGCGTGATCACCCGCGCGCTGGGTGCGGGCCGGGTGCCGTGGGGCAACATGTACGAATTCCTCACCACCGGCGCGTTCGTGGCCGTGGCTGTCTTCCTGCTGGTGCTGATCCGCCGCGACCTGCGCTTCCTGGGCACGTTCGTGATCGGCCTGGCCATCATCATGCTGGTTGCGGCTTCGATCTCCTTCTGGACACCGGTGGGCCACCTCGTGCCGGCGCTGCAGAGCTACTGGCTGATCATCCACGTTTCCATCGCCGTGATGTCCTCGGCGCTGTTCACCCTGACATTCGCCATGTCCGCGCTGCAGCTCGTGCAGTCGCACCGGCAGAAGACCATCGCCGCCGGCGGTGCCGACAAGCTCGGGTTCATGCGCCTCGTACCTAACGCCCTGAGCCTGGAGAACCTCTCCTACCGCATCAACGCCATCGCGTTCGTCGGCTGGACGTTCACCCTCATGTTCGGCGCCATCTGGGCGGAGAAGGCATGGGGCCGGTTCTGGGGCTGGGACACGAAGGAAGTCTGGACGTTCGTGATCTGGGTGGTCTACGCCGGATACCTGCACGCCCGCGCCACCCGCGGCTGGACCGGAACCCGGGCCGCCTGGCTGTCGATCGTCGGCTACCTGTGCGTGGTCTTCAACTTCACGATCGTGAACCAGTTCTTCAACGGCCTGCACTCCTACTCGGGGCTGTAACCACCAGCCCGGTGCACGATTTGACGCAGATGGCCGCCAAGCTACCCCGCTTGGCGGCCATTCGTGTCAGATGAGTGTGGGACGGGGCGGTTAGGGGCGAGCACTTTTACGTCGGCCTGGCCTCTCACCCGGGTCGGGAGTCCAGCCCCGTTCGGCCAGCGCCGCACGCACGCGGGTAACCGCAGGCGGCTCCACCCCGCCGGAGACCGGGGTCATATGCCATTGGGTCAATACGACGACGCGCCACCCGGCGTCCCTGGCGTTCTCATCCCGGAATATGTCGCTGCGGCGCTGAGCCGGACTGGCATGATGCCCGCCGTCGTATTGAATCGCGATCTTTTCTTGCTCGTAAGAGAGGTCAGGGTCCTGGATCCAACGGCCGGTCTCGTCGAACATGGGGACGTTAATTCCGGGCTCGGGCAGGCCATGCCGAACCAAAAGTAGCCGGAGTTCGGTTTCTTTGGGGGAGTCCGTGCCGGTCCGGATCAGGGCGCGGGCACACATAGCGCGCCGGTAGCCCGCCCTGCCCTGTTTCCTTTCGAGGAATGCGTCCAGCTTTTGGATCGTGGTCAAGGGATTCCGCCGCCACAGCAGGAAGTCCCCGGCAATCACCAGTTCATCGAGGCTCAGCATGCCTGCGAGATCGAACCATGTCCGCAGCGGCGAGGTGCAGCTCACCCTGCTCCCGCGCGCGATCTCATCCGGTTCAAGTGACTACTGATGGCCCACCACATTCTTATGGCGCACAGCCCGCTGGCCCGGCTGACTCGTCAAGTGGACGACAGCAGCGTTCTCAAAGGCCTGAGAAAGGGGGAAGCCCCACAGCACGGCCGCAGACAGATGGCTCACGACTGCCCCCGTCACCGCAGTCAGGGCATGGCAGCGTGCCAGCAAACTTTCGGGGTTGGCGGCCGGGGCGCGCACTCCATAACACGGGCTGACTAGATCCGTGGCCCGGGTCCGTCGCCGACTCAGGCCCGCAGCGCGCGCCTCGGCCACGGTGAAGGGCTGGTTTCCAAGCTGCGGGGGAAGCTTACTGGGCTGGCGCATAAGAGGATTCTGCGCCCGCGCCGAGGGGGCTCGGAGGTTATCCACAGAGCGGGCACGATGTGGGGGAAGAGTAAGCCCCGTGGGCAGCACGAGCGCGAGCGGATGAGTGGTGGCTGTTCGCCGCAGAAGGCCGCTTCGAGGCTGGGATTCCGGCCATCTGTGGCTACTGGCCGCAAACAGGAATGCCAAGAGCGACTATTTAGCACCGCGCCACCAAAACCCTGCGCCACTTAGCCCTCGCCACTTAACCTCGCGCTATTTAACCTCGTCGGTACCTTGCGTCCCGGCGTCGCCAGGTTCGTGGGCGTCGCCGGTGCCTGCTGTGCCGGCGGCTTCGGCGTTGCCGGCGTCGGGCTTGCGCTCCTTGGCGTCGAGTTCGTCCTTGAGCTTCTTGAGCCTGGCGGCCTCGGTCTGGTTGCGGCGGCGGATTTCAAGGTTGCGCAGGAATTCCGGGTCGTCGTCGGGCGCTACTGGATGGCTGTAGGCAACCGGGGCGGTGTCCGTGGCGCGGGGGCGTCCAAGGAGGAACCACAGGGTTGCGCCGACCACGGGGAGAAGGATCTGCACGAAGATCCAGGCGGTCTTGGAAATGCCTCTGGTCAGCCGCGCGTCAGTCCGGATGAGGTCGACCAGTCCATAGACAAACACGACCAGTATGACGATCGGAACCACTACACGGAGCATACCTTCAGTCTAGCCGTCGGGCGGCCCGACGGCGCCGGTCACTGTGTGCGGTCACTGTGTGCGGGTGCGGGCCGCCGGCGTTCCCGGCGCGGGAGGATAAGGGCCGAAGCGCGGCCGCCGTCCCGGCGGCTAAACTTGTGGGGTGGCTTTCCTCAAATACACCCTGATTCGGCTGGCGCTGTTTGCGCCCTTGTTTGCGCTTTTCCTCTACTTGCAGCTGGGAGTGCTCCTGGCTGCCCTGTGCGCCGGGATGATGTCCTTCGCCGTCAGCTTCCTGTTCTTCCAGAGGCAGCGTGACGCGGCCACCGCGACGCTGCACCACCGGTTCTCCGGCAAAGCCAAGCCACTGCGCAGCGCCGGCGAGGTGGCCGACGCCGAGGCCGAAGACCGCCTCGTGGACGCGAACCCCGACATTGCGGTCCGCGCGGACCAGCGCCCCAAGGATTCCAGGCAGTCCGGGTCCTAGAACCCGTGGCTGAGGACGAGTCCGACTGAAAACAGCGCGGCGAAGCCCAAATTGATCAACCCGGTCTGCTTCAGGACGGGGATCAGGCTCTTGCGGCGCCGCCCGGCGATCATGAGCCAGGACGGCATGAGGCTGGCGGGGATCAGCAGCAGCACGATCAGCATCCACGGCCGTGCGGGCGCCAGGACGATGACCAGCAGGATCGCCACGGCAAGCATCAGCACGTAGCTTTCGCGCGCATGCTTGTCCCCGAGCCGGACGGCCAGGGTTTTCTTCCCCGCCTTCCTGTCGGTGGGGATGTCGCGGACGTTGTTGGCCATGAGCAGCGCGCACGCGATCAAACCCGTGCCGATCGCGCCGATGATGGCGGCGAGGCTGATCTGCCCCGCCTGCGTGTAGGTGGTGCCAAGCGTCGCGACGAGCCCGAAGAACACAAACACGAAGACATCGCCCAGGCCCAGGTAGCCGTACGGGTTCTTGCCGCCGGTGTAGCCCCAGGCGGCCAGCACGCAGCCGACGCCGACCAGGATGAGCCACCAGGCCTGCGTGATGATCACCAGGACCAGGCCGCACAGCATCGCCAGGCCGAACGCCGCGAACGCCGCCCATTTGACGTGCTCCGGGCGGGCCGCGCCCGAGCCCACCAGCCGGAGGGGACCCACCCTGTCCTCATCGGTGCCGCGGATGCCGTCCGAGTAGTCGTTGGCGTAGTTGACGCCGATCTGCAGGAGCAGGGCGACCAGGGCGGCCAGCACGGCGTTCAGCAGGATGAACGAATCCATCTCGTAGGCGGCCGCGCTGCCGATCAGCACCGGCGCGATCGCGGCGGGCAGGGTGCGCAGTCGGGCGCCTTGGATCCATTGTGCGGCTGTGGCCACGGTCAGTACCTCGTTGGTTCGTTGAATACTCGTTGGTTGGTGCATAGTCGGCAGGAAGCCGGAAGCTGCTTGTCTATTTTCCCTGATGGAGCGCATCCAACAGGACCGTCATGCCCAGGCGGTCCGGTTTGCCGTTGGGGAGCATGAGCAGGTCCGCGGCGGGCAGGACCGTTTTCGGGGCCAAAGCGCCCAGCATGGGCCCCCAGGTCTCGTCCCGGCGGTCCGCAAACGCTGCCAGGCCTTCCGGGGAAGTGTCGGCCACGGCAACGTACGCGGCCAGGGCGTGGCCCCATTCGGCAGAGGGCACTCCCGCGACAAAAGCCGCCCGCACGCCGTCGAGCTTTTCCAGCTCGGTCTGGACATGCGCGGCGGAAACCTTGACGCCGCCGGTGATGACGACGTCGTCGGCCCGGCCGAGTACGGTGAGCCGGCCGTCGGCGTCGAGCTCGCCGAGGTCGTTGGTTCGGTACCAGCGGACGCCGTCCTCTTCGATGAACGTCGCGGCCGAGAGCTCGGGGGCCCGCAGATACCCGGCGGCGATGGTTGCCCCGCCAAGCAGGATGCGGCCGTCGTCCTCCACCCGGACCAGGACGTCCTCGAGCGGGAAGCCGTCGTACACGCAGCCGCCGCAGGTCTCGGACGAGCCGTACGTGGCCACCACCCGCACGCCGGCGTCCCGGGCTGCCGCGAGCAGCTCCGCAGAGGCAGGACCGCCGCCGAGCAGGATGGCGTTGAAGCGCCGCAGTACGGCCAGGGTGTCGGCCGAGGGCGCGTCCAGCAGCCGCTGCAGCTGGGTGGGGACGAGCGAAGTGAACCTGATCTTGTCCGTGAGTTCCAGGGCCGCGGCGGTGAAGGCCTCCGGCGTGAAGCCGCCGGAGAGGTCCATCACCCACGGCCGGGTCCCCGCGAAGAGCGAGCGGACCAGCACCTGCACGCCCGCCACGTACTGCACGGGGAGGGCCAGCAGCCACTGGCCTTCGCCCTTGAGCGCAAAGGCGGTTGCCATTGACGAGGCCGCCAGGGCCTCGACGGTGAGGACGGTCGCCTTTGGCACGCCGGTGGACCCGGAGGTCCGCACCACCACGGCCGCGTCCTCGATTCCGGCCGTGTCAGGGAATCCCAGCTCCGGTGAGCCGTCTGGCCCGGCGGAGAGTTCGACGGCGGGTCCCTCGCCGTGGAGGGCAGCAGCCAGCGCCTTGAGCGCGGGCTCGATGTTCGTGGGTCCGGAGTTCACAGTGCGCCTTAGAAGTAGTACGGGAACGCGGACCAGTCGGGGTCGCGCTTCTCGAGGAAGGCTTCCTTGCCCTCCACGGCCTCGTCGGTCATGTACGCCAGCCGGGTCGCCTCGCCCGCGAACACCTGCTGGCCGGCCAGGCCGTCATCAGCCAGGTTGAAGGCGAACTTGAGCATGCGGATGGCCTGCGGGGACTGCCGGGCGATGTCCGCGGCGTACTCCAGCGCGACCTCCTCGAGGCGTTCGTGGTCCACGGCCTCGTTCACGGCGCCCATCCGGACCATGTCCTCGGCGGAATATTCGCGGGCCAGGAAGAAGATTTCCCGGGCGGCCTTCTGGCCGATCTGCCGCGCCAGCAGGGCCGAGCCGTAGCCGGCGTCGAAACTGCCCACGGTGGCGTCCGTCTGCTTGAATTTTCCGTGCTCGCGGGAGGCGATGGTGAGGTCGGAGACCACGTGCAGGGAGTGTCCGCCGCCGGCCGCCCAGCCATTGACGACGGCGATCACCACCTTGGGCATGGTGCGCATGAGCCGCTGGACTTCCAGGATGTGCAGCCGGCCGGCCCGGGCAGGGTCGATGGTTTCTGTCGTTTCCCCATTTGCGTACCGGTAGCCGTCGCGGCCGCGGATCCGCTGGTCCCCGCCGGAGCAGAACGAGTGGCCGCCGTCCTTGGCGGAGGGGCCATTGCCGGTGAGCAGGACGGTGGCCACGTCCGGGGTCATCCGGGCGTGGTCCATGGCGCGGTAGAGCTCGTCCACGGTGCCGGGCCTGAAGGCATTGCGGACCTCGGGACGGTTGAAGGCGATCCGAACTGTAGGCAGGTCCCGGACCACGGAGCCGTCCGACCCTCGCTCCACCTGCCGGTGGTAGGTCATGTCCTGGAAGTCGTCGAAACCGGACACGGTGCGCCACCGGGTGGGGTCAAAGACGTCGGATACCTTGGCGGGGATTTCGTTGCTCACAGTCCGAGTCTAGTAATGGCGTCAGCTGATGCAGAACTCGTTGCCTTCCGGGTCTGCCATGGTGTGCCAGGAATGCGGTCCCTGGTTGGCCGACCAGAGGTAGGTGGCGCCGCGCGCTTCGAGTGCGGCCCGCGCGGCGTCCTTGTCCGCGCCGGCGAGCCTGACGTCCCAATGGATGCGGTTCTTGACGGTCTTCTCCTCCGGGGCCGTCTGGAACAGGATCCGGCGGGCAGGGGCTTTGGCGTCGATTTCTTCGGGCGGCCGGATGGCGGCGCCGGCGCGCCACACGAGCCTGCCCTGGTGGGTCATGGTTTCCGCCTCGGTAGCGAAGCCCTGCTCGATCATGGAGCGGATGAAAACCTCATCCTGCGGCTCCACGGCCCACTCCAGTGTTTCGGCCCACCAGTCGGCGAGCTCGTGCGGGTTTCGGCAGTCAACGGCGATCTGGATGTTCAGTGTCATGGAAAGAACCTACGACGTCGGCGCCCGCGCCGGAAGTGGCACCACGCTGGGTTGGTTAGCCCTGGACCTGCTGCAACTGGTCCAGGACCTCCGGTGGAATCGCGTAAATGAAGACGACTGCCAGGAGGTTCTTCGAAGCGTGGACGAAGTAGGAGAACATCAGGTTCTTCCCGGTCCAGACGTACACGAACACCAGGACGGCGCCCATGGCGAGGTACGGCATCAGCACCTGCAGGGTCATTTGTTCCTGCCCAACGATGTGCAGGGCCGCGAACAGGACCACCGACAGGGCACAGCAGAGCCAGAGGTTGACCCGGCGGCTCAGTTTGCCGATCAGCAGGTGGCGGAAGATGTATTCCTCGACGAAGGGTCCCACGATCACCAGCAGGGGCACCATGAGCCAGACCGGTACCTGCTGCATGAGCGCCTGGAGCCCGGCCTGGTTGGCGGAGGTCTGCACCGGCCCGCTGACGGCTACGAAGATCGCGGTGAGGATGAGCATCGCCACCACGGCCAGCGGCACCATGAGCACCGTGAACCAGGGCCGTGTGGCAAGGACACGGAGGTCGCGGCCGGCAACGCGGTGCGCGGCGGCCAGGGCAAGGACGCCGATGGTCGCGTAGAAGACCAGGTTCACCGCATAGGAGGCCACCGCGGGATTGGGCGAAATCTGCAGCAGCAACGGCACCAACAGCCCGCCTGCGACGGCGAAGAAGCCGGCCACCGCAACATAGAGTCCGGCAGTGATGAAATCGAGCCGGGAGAACCGGTAAAGCTCCGGCTGCGGCGCGGGTGGTGTGCGGAGAGCTGTGCCCATGTCCCCAGCCTAGCGCCGAGGCGAGGCGGCGCGGTGATGCCTGCCGCCTGAGCCCGTCCGGCGGCAGCAGGCAAGTCCGACGGCGGCAGGCGCCCCGGTGCCCCCAGTGCCGGGCGGCGGTGCCATACTGGGGACTCAAGCCGCCGCCGGGCAGGCTGGCACCGACTTGCGAGGACCCCTTGAGCGAACATCTCCGCCTTACCGGCGTATCCCACGGTTACGGGGATCGCCAGCTCTTTGCCGGGGTCGACCTTGTTGTCACTGCCGGTGAGCACGTGGCGATCGTCGGCGAAAACGGCGCGGGCAAATCCACGCTGCTCAGGATCCTGGCCGGGATCGAGGCCGCGGACGAGGGGACCGCCGTCAGCCAGGGCCGCGTGGGCTACCTTGCCCAGACCCATGGCATGCCTGAGCAGTTCACCGTCAGCGACGCGATCGACGCCGCACTGGAATCGCTACGCGCACTGGAGGCCGAGCTGGACCGGCTGGAGGGCGGGCTGGCCGGCGCGGAGGCGGAGGACCTGGAGCGCTACGGGAACCTGCAGACGCAGTACCAGCTCAGGGAGGGCTACGCCGCGGAATCCCGGGTGGAGGCGGCGCTGGACCGGCTTGGCCTGGGCGGCCTGGACCGGATGCGGACACTGGGCTCGCTCTCCGGAGGGGAACAGGAACGCGTGGCACTGGCTTGCGTGCTGGCCGATCCCGCGGACATCCTCCTCCTGGACGAGCCCACCAACCACCTGGACGCCAGCGGCACTGCCTGGCTGGAGGGACGGCTGGCGGCCCACCGCGGCACCGTGGTGGTGGTCTCCCACGACCGCGTCCTGTTGCGCAAAGTGGCCTCCACCGTCATTGAGGTCGATGCCGAACGCCGGACGGTCAACCGCTACGGCAACGGCTATGAAGGATATCTGCGGGAAAAAGCAGCCGAACGCCAGCGCTGGGCGCAGCAGTACCACGGGTGGCTGGACGCGATGGCCGCCGAACGGCTTCAGGCTGACACCATCGCGGGGAGGATGGGCTACGCCCGCCAACGCGACGGCGACAAGATGGGGTTCGACTTCAAGGCCGGCACGTGGCAAAAGGCGGCCACCAGCAAGGTCCGCAATGCCCAGGAGCGGCTCCGCAGGCTGGAGGCAAACCCCATCGACCGGCCGCCGGTGCCCCTGAAGCTGGCGGCGGACCTGCGGGCGGACCTTGGCGAGGGCCCCGCCCTTGAAGCGAAGGGGGTGGCCGTGCCCGGCCGCCTGGTGACGACGGACTTCCGGGTGGAGGCTGGCCAGAAGATCCTCATCACCGGTCCCAACGGGGCGGGAAAGTCCACGCTGCTCTCCGTCCTCGCGGGCACGCTGGAACCGGCCACGGGCACTGTGGTGCGGCACGGCCGGATCGGCTACCTGCAGCAGGAACTGGAACTCCCGCAGCGCCCGGGGCTGCGCCTGCTGCCCGCCTTTGCCGCGGGACTGGGCGGCAACATCGATGAGCACGCCGAGGCCTTGCTGCGCCTGGGACTCTTCCGGGCCAGCGAATTCCACGTCCCGGTGGGAGGCCTCTCGGCAGGTCAACAGCGCAGGCTGGCCCTGGCCCGGCTCCTGCTGGGCGGGTTCGGGACGATGCTGGTGGATGAGCCCACCAACCACCTGGCGCCCGTCCTGGTGGAACAGCTGGAAGCGGCCCTGTCCGGCTTCGCGGGGACACTGGTGATGGTCAGCCACGACCGCGCGCTGGGGGAGTGGTTCAGCACGTGCGCCAGGGACAGCGCAAACGGGCCTGGGGACGGCGCCGGGAACTGGCTCCGGTTCGCGATGAGGGACGGCGCGCTGGCCTGATAGCCGGACGCGCCGGGATTTTCGGTGCCCAAATAGAACATTATTCGGCGATTCCGAAAATCATGCGGCATTAATTAGGAATAGTATCCGCCTGTTGTTGCCCTCGTCACGGTCAAGCCGGGAATTCTAGTACGATGGATGAGCCGCGCGAAGGTTTGACTCTCGTGAGGTTCGGTACATGTTGATGCCCCACCGGGGCCGAAAACCGACTGCTGCGTCACCGAATCCCGGTCCCGTCCCGGCCATAATCCGACCTACAAGGAACCGTTGTGCCATCAATTACCCCCACAGAACTCCAGAGCGCGCCAGCGGAATCCGCCGTCGACTCGACCCTCAGCGCCGAGGGCTACAAGAAGACCCTGAGCGGCCGCCACGTGACCATGATCTCGATGGGCGGCGCAATCGGCGTTGGCCTGTTCATGGGTGCCGGCGGACGCCTGGCCTCGACGGGACCGGCGCTGATCTTCTCCTACGCCATCGCCGGCGTCATCGCTTACCTGTTGATGCGCGCGCTCGGTGAACTGATCATGTACCGCCAGACCTCGGGCTCCTTCGTCAGCTACGCCGGTGAAATGTTCGGCAAGAAGGGCGCCTACATCTCCGGCTGGATGTACTTCATCAACTGGGGCATGACCGGGATCGCCGAGCTCATCGCGATCGGCCTGTACTTCCAGTTCTTCTTCCCCAACGTGCCCGTGGAGGCGTCCGCGATTGCCGCGCTCGCGATGCTGGTGGCCGTCAATCTGCTCAGCGTCAAGGCGTTCGGCGAGTTTGAATTCTGGGCATCCTGCCTCAAGGTCGGCTCCATCCTGATCTTCCTGGCCGTTGGCACCTTCATGGTGGTCACCAACGCCAAGGTGGGCGACGGCCATGCCTCGGTGGCCAACCTCTTTGCCGACGACGGCGGGATGTTCCCCAAGGGCGCCCTCGTGATGGTCCTCGTGCTCAACGCCGTGATCTTCGCCTACAACGGCATCGAACTCGTCGGCATCACCGCCGGCGAGATGCAAAACGCCAAGCGCGAAGTGCCCAAGGCGATCCGCGCCGTCGTGCTGCGCATTGTGGTGTTCTACGTTGGTTCCGTGCTGCTGCTGGCCATGCTGCTGCCCTCGGACCAGTACAAGGCCGGCGTGTCCCCGTTCGTCACCGTGTTTGGCCAGATGGGCCTCGGCTGGGTGGGCGACGTCATGAACATGATCGTCATCACCGCCGCGCTGTCCTCCTGCAACTCGGGCCTGTACTCGATCGGCCGTGTCTTCCGCACCATGGCCAACAACGGGCATGCCCCGCAGTGGCTCACCCGGATGTCCAAGCGCCACGTGCCGTACGCGGCCATCCTGGCCATCGCGGCCTTCTACCTGGTGGGCATCCTCCTGAACATCTGGCTGGGCGGCTCGCACGCCTTCGACCTCGCGCTGAACACCGCCTCGATCGGCGTGATCTTCACCTGGGGAGCCATCTTCGCCAGCCAGATCGCCCTGCGCCACCAGAAGGGCCGCGTGTCCAGCCTGCCCATGCCGGGCTCGCCCTGGACCAGCTGGGCCGGACTTCTCGCGCTGCTGGCCATCACCGTGCTGATCGGCTTCGACACCATGACCAGCAAGACCGGCGAGGTCTTCCACCTGGGTCTCTGGACCCTGGCCACCGTTCCGTTCTTCGCACTGGTGCTGTGGCTGGGCTGGCAGAAGGTCAAGAACAACGCGCCCAAGAACGAGCTCTACAGCTAACTGCTCCAAAGCGCAGCGACGGCGGCAGCCACCTTCACCAGGTGGCTGCCGCCGTCGCGGTTAACCCCGGAATCCTCAGTAGCTGGCGGGGGCGTCGCCAGGCTTGGCCGCCTGGCCCGGCCGGACGTATTCCGCGGCGAGTGCTTCGGAGCCGCGGGCCAGCAGCGCTACGTCGGCGCCCACCAGGATGAAGGCGGCGCCGGCTGCCATGTAATGGTGCGCGGTGGCGGGGTTGAAGGCGTTCACGCCGGCGGGCTTGCCGGCCGCTTTGGCGGCGGCGAGGCAGTGTTCGACGGCGGCGCGCACCTTCGGGTGTTCCTGCTCTCCCAGGACGCCCATGGAGGCGGCGAGGTCGGAGGGGCCCAGGAAGATGGCATCCACGCCGTCGACCGACAGGATCTCCTCCACCGACGCGACCGCGGCTTCGGACTCGATCTGGACCGTGAGGCTGATGGTTCCGGATGCGCGGGCGAGGTAGTCCGGGATCCGGTTCCAGCGGGAGGCCCGGGCCAGGGCCGAGCCCACCCCTCGGACGCCGTGCGGCGGGTAGCGGGTGGCGGCCACCGCGGCCCGGGCCTCGGCGGCGGAGTTCACCATGGGAACCAGCAGGTTCTGGACCCCGAGGTCCAGGTACTGCTTGATCAGCACCGTGTCGTTGACCGGCGGCCGGACCATGGCCTGGACCGGGTAGCCGCGGACGGCCTGCAGCTGGGCGAGGATCGATTCGAGCCCGTTGGGGCTGTGTTCGGCGTCGATCAGCAGCCAGTCCAGGCCGGAACCGGCGCAGAGCTCTGCCACGAGCGGGCTGCCCGAGCAGACCCACATCCCCGCCAGCGGCCTGCCGGCAGCGCCCGTTTGGTTGCGCAGGGCGTCCCGGAACGTGGGGTCGGGGTCTACTCGAAGCGGCATGTGATGCTCCCCAGCGGTCCGTAGTCGGCGTGGACGGTGTCGCCCTGGTAGACCCAGAGCGGCCGGGTGAAGGAGCCGGCGAGGATGATGTCCCCGGCCTTCATGCCGTCCCCGTGGGCGGCAATCTTGTTGGCCAGCCAGTGCACCCCGTTGGCCGGGTGGTCCAGGACCCCGGCGGCGACGCCGGTTTCCTCCACGGTCTGGTTCTTGTACAGGATGGCCGAGACCCAGCGGAGGTCCACGGCGTCCGGCTTCACCGGGTTGCCGCCGACCACCATGGCGCCCATGGCGGCGTTGTCGGCGATGGTGTCCACGATGGTCCGGCCCTCCATTTCGATCCTGGAGTCCAGGATTTCGAGGGCCGGGACCACGTAGTCGGTCGCGTTCAGGACATCGAAGATGGTGCAGCCGGGACCCTTCAGTGCGTCTTTGAGGACGAAGGCCAGTTCCACTTCGACCCGGGGGTGGGTGTACCGGTCCCACTGCACCGAACACCCGGTTTCGAGGACCATGTCATCGAAGATCGCGCCGTAGTCCGGTTCGGTGATGCCGGTGGCGGCCTGCATGGCCTTGGACGTGAGGCCGATCTTGCGGCCTACCAGCTTCCGGCCGGCGTCCTCGTTGCGGCGCCGCCACAGCTGCTGGACGGCGTAGGAGTCCTCCACCGTCATCTCCGGGTAGCGGGCCGTCAGGCGGGGGACCGGGGTCCGGGACCGGGCGGCCTCCAGCAGTTCGTCGGCAATGGCTTCGATCGTCTTCGCGTCCAGCATGACTTAGACCTGCGCCCCGAGCTTGAACCCGGTCTGTTCTCCGGCAGGGCCGTCTTCTTCCTTGCGGGTGTAGGAGAAGCCGTCGGCGCCCACGGTCACAGCCATCTCGCTCTTTTCCTCGCGGACAATCACCGGCTGCGGGTTGCCGTCGAGGTCCAGGACCAGGGAGGCCTCGGTGTACCAGGAGGGGACCACGGGGTTGCCCCACCAGTCGCGGCGCTGGTTGTCGTGGACGTCCCAGGTGATGGTGGGGTTGTCCGGGTCGCCGGTGTAGTAGTCCTGGGTGTAGATCTCGATGCGGTGCCCGTCCGGGTCCAGGATGTAGAGGTAGAAGGCGTTCGAGACGCCGTGCCGGCCGGGGCCGCGTTCGATCCGGTCGCTGATGCGCAGGGCGCCCATCTTGTCGCAGATCTGGATGATGTTGTGCTTCTCGTGCGTGGCGAAGGCAATGTGGTGCAGCCGCGGGCCGTTGCCGCCGGTCAGGGCGGTGTCGTGCACGGTCTGCTTGCGGTGCATCCACGCGGCGTACGTGACGCCGTCGGAGTCCTTGATGTCCTCGGAGACGCGGAAGCCGAGGTCCTCCAGGTATTTGCGGCCCTTGGGGACGTCCGGGGTGACCTGGTTGAAGTGGTCCAGCCGCACGAGCTCGCCGGCGGAGTAGAGATCGTAGCGCTGGGTGAGCCGCTCGACGTGCTCGGTCTCGTAGAAGAATTCGTAGGGGAAGCCCAGCGGGTCCTCGACGCGGACGGAGTCGCCGATGCCCTTGGTGAAGCCGTCCTTGCGGCGCTCGGTGCGGCAGCCCAGTTCCTTGTAGTAGGCCTCGGCGGCGTCCACCTCGGCGGGGGACTTCACCCGGTACGCGAAAGCGGCGGCGGCGGCGACCGGGCCCTTGCGGAGCACCAGGTTGTGGTGGATGAACTCCTCGAGGGAGCGCAGATAGATGGTGTTCTCGTCTTCCTCGGTGACGTGCAGGCCGAGGAGGTCCACGTAGAACTCGCGGGACTTGGCGAGGTCCGTGACCACGAGTTCCAGGTAGGCGCAGCGGACGATGTCCGGGGCAGGGACGGAGGGCGTGGGGACAAAGTTGGTCATGGGATTCTCTCTTCGTTGAAAGGTGGCTTGAAAGTTAGGCGCCGAATTTGGGGGTGTGGACTGAGCCGAGGGTGATGTGGACGGCCTGCTGGTCGGTGTAGAAGTCGATGGAGCGGTACCCGCCTTCGTGGCCCAGGCCGGAGGCCTTGACGCCGCCGAACGGGGTGCGGAGATCCCGGACATTGTGGCTGTTGAGCCAGACCATGCCGGCCTCGACGTTCTGCGAGAAGTTGTGCGCCCGCGTCAGGTTCTGGGTCCAGATGTAGGCCGCCAGGCCGTACCTGGTGTTGTTCGCCAGGGCGAGGGCTTCGGCGTCGTTCTCGAAGGGGGTGATGGCGACGACGGGGCCGAAGATCTCCTCCTGGAAGATCCGCGCGTCCGGGGCGACGTCCGCGAACACGGTCGGGGCGATGTAGTTGCCCTCCGGCAGGTGCTCCGGGCGGCCGCCTCCTGCCAGCAGCCGGCCCTCGGACTTGCCGATCTCCACATAGGAGGCCACCTTGGCGTAGTGCTCCGGGTGGACCAGCGCGCCGACCTCGGTCTTGGGGTCGTGCGGGTCCCCGACCACGATCTTCTTGGCGCGGGCGGCGTACTTCTCGCAGAATTCCTCGTACACGGCGCGCTCCACCAGGATCCGCGAGCCTGCGGTGCAGCGCTCCCCGTTGAGGGAGAAGACGCCGAACAGGGCCGAGTCGATCGCGGCGTCGAGGTCGGCGTCGGCGAACACGACGCACGGGGACTTGCCGCCGAGCTCCATGGACAGGCCCTTGAGGTTGGCCGCGGCGTTGCGGAAGATCGTCTGACCCGTGGTGGTCTCTCCGGTGAAGGAGATCAGCGGCACGTCCGGGTGCTTGACCAGGGCGTCGCCTGCCTCCTCGCCCAGGCCGTTGACCAGGTTGAACACGCCGTCCGGCAGGCCGGCGTCCTTGAAGATCGTCGCCCACAGCGAGGCCGAGAGCGGGGTGAATTCGGCCGGTTTGAGGACAACCGTGTTGCCGGTGGCCAGGGCGGGGGCGAGCTTCCAGGACTCGAGCATGAACGGCGTGTTCCACGGCGTGATGAGGCCGGCGACGCCGATCGGCTTGCGGTTGACGTAGTTGATCTGGGCGCCGGGGACCTTCATGGCGTCGTCGAACTGGGCCACGATCAGGTCGGCGAAGAAGCGGAAGTTCTCCGCCGCGCGCAGGGCCTGGCCCTTGGCCTGGGTGATCGGCAGGCCGGTGTCGAAGGTTTCCAGTTCGGCGAGCCGGGCTTCCTGGGCCTCGACGGCGTCGGCGATCTTGTTCAGGACGCGGGCCCGCTCGCGGGGCTTCATTTTCGGCCACGGGCCGTTGGTGAACGCTTCGCGGGCGGCGGCGACGGCGAGGTCGATGTCCTCCTTCTGGCCGGCGGCCGCGGTGGCGTAATTCTGGTTGGAGACCGGGTCCAGGACGTCGAAGGTTTTGCCGCCCACGGAGTCAACGAACTCGCCGTTGATGTAGTGCTGGATGTGGGTGGGAAGGTCCTGCGGAACGTAGTGGGTGGTGGTCTCAGGTGCAGTGAACGTCATTGTTTTTCCTTACTGCTGTGTAGTTTGGGCGAGGTACGCGTCCAGGGTGGCGCTGCGGTGGCGGCGTGCGGCCTTTTCGATGTCGTCCGGACTGGCGCCGGACTCGATGAGCTGCAGCAGCGCTTCATGTTCCTCCACGGATTCATGGGCGCGGCCGGGGACGAAGCGGAATGTCGATGAGCGCAGTGACGCGAGCCGGTTCCAGCCCCGGTGGACCAGGTCCAGGATGTGCGGGTTGGGGCAGTGCTCGAACAGGACGCTGTGGAAGTCCTGGTTCAGCGCGGTGAACCGGACCGGGTCGAAGTGCTGCAGGCAGTCGCGCATCTCGGCGTTGACTGCCCGGGCGCGGGCCACGTCCGCCTCCCCGATCAACGGAGCCGACAGGGCTGTTGCGGCGCCCTCGACGATGCTGAGGGTCTGCATCGTATAGAGGTACTCCGTGGGGTCGATCCCGGAGACGGTGGCGCCGACGTTCCGTTCGAACTTGACCAGGCCTTCGGCCTCGAGCCGGCGGATGGCTTCGCGGACCGGGACCACACTGATGCCCAGGTCCTCGGCGATCTTCGCCAGCACCAGCCGGTAGCCGGGGGAGTAGGTCCCGTCCACGATCCGGGCCTTGACGGCCGCGTAGGCCTGCTCGGACTTGCTGACTGTGGTGGCTATGTTGGTGCCTGCGGCGGTAGCTGCGTCAGTCATTGGCCTTGCCTGCTTCCCATGCCTGGTAGCGGGTCCGCCAGGCGGCGTTGAGCGGGTAGAGCCCGTCCACGCTGTGGCCCTGCTGCACCATCTCGGCGATGAAGGTTTCCTCGCGTTCCTGGGCGATGGAGTCGTCCGCGAGCTCCTCGGCGAGGGCCGGCGGGATCACCAGGATGCCGTCGGCGTCGGCCACAATGATGTCCCCGGGCTGGACGGTGGTGCCGCCGCAGGCGATGGTGATGTCCGTGTCCCACGGGATGTGCCGCCGGCCCAGGACCGCGGGGTGCGGGTTGGCATAGTAGGTCGGCATGTCCATCGCTGCCACGGCCGAGAAGTCGCGCACGCCGCCGT
This sequence comes from Arthrobacter sp. 2MCAF15, assembly GCF_052115605.1. NCBI lineage: Bacteria > Bacillati > Actinomycetota > Actinomycetes > Micrococcales > Micrococcaceae > Arthrobacter > Arthrobacter sp. 2MCAF15. The sequence goes on from NZ_JBFRGZ010000010.1 coordinate 70,181, forward strand.
CGGTGATGATGGCCGCGGCGCCGCGGACCTGGGCGCGGAGGGCCAGGATGTCACCGATGGTGCCGGTGCCCTTTTCGCCGCGGGCCTCCATCACCAGGATCTCGCCCTCGTTGACGGAATCGATGGCCTGCTTCTGGGCGTTGAAGCCGCCGCCGTGGGTCTTGAACAGGTCCTCGCGGTTGGGCACGTAGCGCAGGGTCCGGGCCAGGCCCACAATCCGCTTCTCCGGCCGGGTGGAGGTCAGGCCGTCGATGCTGACGTTGTTCAGGCCGCGCTTGCGCAGCTGGGAGGACAGGGTGGCGGTGCAGACGCTTTCCAGCTTCGCCTTCAGCTCAGGGGTCAGGACCGTAACGGGCCCGACGGCGGGAAGGCCGGCCGCTTCACGGGAACCGTACGCTTCCTCCCGCTGGAGATCATCCGTCTTGGGCCGGGCACCGAAGTCCGCGAACGGCGTCGTGCCTTCCGCAACCCGGGTGGCCAACCGGCCGGTAGAGAGCCCGGTGGGTTCGGTGCTGACTTCCACCTCGACGACGTCCCCCGGCTTGGCCACGGACGCCCCGGCCGGGGTGCCGGTGAGGATGATGTCGCCCTCCTCGAGGGTGAGCAGCTGGGACAGGTCGGCGACCAGCCGGGCGAACGGGAAGAGCAACTCTTCGGTGGTGTCGTCCTGGACCAGCTCGCCGTTGTGCCAGGTGCGGATCCGCAGGGCCGCGGGGTCCACGGCGTCTGCCGCGATCAGTCCCGGGCCCACCGGCGTGAAGCCGTCGCCGCCCTTGGACCGGAGGTTGGAGCCCTTGTCCGCATAGCGGAGGTCGTAGACGCCGAGGTCGTTGCTGGCCGTGACCCACTCGACATGGCTCCACGCGTCCTCGATGCCCACGCGGCGGGCGGCCTTGCCGATGACCAAAGCGATTTCGCCCTCGTAGCCGAGGAGCTCACAGCCGGCCGGGCGCTCCACCGTTGACGGGGCCTCCGCCGAACCGACAGCCAGGGAGGAGGAGGGCTTCAGGAAGTAGGAGGGCTGCTCCGGCGTGCGGCCCCGCTGGGCTGCCCGGCTGGGGTAGTTGATATGCACCGCGATGACCTTGCGGGCCGCGGCCAGGATGTGGTCGGTGACCTGTTCCAAGAATGTCTCCTCATCGAGTACGAAATCGTATACGATGACTATGTCCCAGGAAACGCCGATCGTCAACCCCTCGTTCCTGGGGGTTTTCAAGGCACTTGTAACCCGCGTCATGTCTGCCGTACAGTTCTGGATCACGGAATACATTTCAATAATAGAACACGAAGTTCTATTATCGAACACGAACGACGGCGACAGGCCGCCACACAACGAAGTGAGGAAAGCCCGTGCATTTCCACCATCACGGTTACGTATCCGGTGACCCGCGCGTCCAGCCGGCCGCCGGCGCCGGCATCAACCGCCCCACACAGCTTCCTGACGACGTCGACGTGCTCATTGTGGGCACCGGCCCGGCAGGGATGCTCGCGGCCGCCCAGCTGTCCCAGTTCCCGGGCGTCACGACCCGGATTGTGGAGCGCCGCGCAGGCCGGCTCGCCATCGGCCAGGCCGACGGCATCCAGGCCCGCAGTGTCGAGACCTTCCAGGCCTTCGGCTTCGCCGAGCGGATCATCGCTGAGGCGTACCGCATCACCGAGATGGCGTTCTGGAAGCCGGACCCCCAGAACCCCTCGAGCATCGTCCGCAGCGCCCGCACCCTCGATGACCCGGGCGGGATCAGCGAGTTCCCGCACCTGATCGTCAACCAGGCCCGCGTGCTGGATTACTTCGGCGAGTTCATGGCGAACTCGCCCTCCCGCATGTCGCCCGACTACGGCTACGAGTTCCGCAGCCTGGAGGTCACCGGCGAAGGGGAATACCCGGTCTCCGTGACCCTGGTTCACACGGCCGGACCCGACGAGGGCCAGGAGCGCATAGTCCGGGCGAAGTACGTCGTGGGTGCGGACGGCGCGCGGAGCAAGGTGCGGGCTTCGATCGGCTGCACCATGGCCGGCGACCAGGCCAACCACGCGTGGGGCGTCATGGACGTGCTCGCGAACACGGACTTCCCCGACATCCGGCTCAAGTGCGCCATCCAGTCCCACGACGGCGGCAGCATCCTGCTGATCCCGCGCGAAGGCGGGCATCTGTTCCGCATGTACGTCGACCTTGGCGAGGTGGCCGCAAGCGACAACGGTGCCGTCCGCAAGACCACCATCGAGCAGATCATCGCCAAGGCCAACGCGATCATCCAGCCCTACACGCTGGATGTGCGCAACGTGGCCTGGCACAGCGTGTACGAGGTGGGCCACCGCCTCACCGACCGGTTCGACGACGTCCTCCCGGAGCAGCTCGGCACCCGCACGCCGCGCGTGTTCATCACCGGCGACGCCTGCCACACCCACAGCGCCAAGGCCGGCCAGGGCATGAATGTCTCCATGCAGGACGGCTTCAACATCGGCTGGAAGCTCGGCCACGTTCTGGAGGGCCGCAGCCCGGAAAGCCTGCTCTCCACCTACTCGGCCGAGCGGCAGGTCGTCGCGAAGAACCTGATCGACTTCGACAAGGTGTGGTCGACGCTGATGGCAAAGAAGCCCGAGGAGTTCGAGAACCCCTCCGAGCTCGAGGACTTCTACGTGCGCACCGCGGAGTTCCCCGCGGGTTTCATGACCGAGTACTCGCCTTCGATGATCGTCGCCGAGGCGACACATCAGAACCTGGCCACCGGTTTCCCCGTCGGCAAGCGCTTCAAGTCCGCGCCCGTTGTGCGGGTCTGTGACACCAACCCGGTCCAGCTCGGCCACCAGGCCATGGCGGACGGCCGCTGGCGGATCTACGTCTTCGCGGACGCGGCAGCGCCCGGACAACAGGCGGCAACCCCGTCGCCGACCGCCGACCTCGCCGCGTGGCTGGCCAACGCGCCGGACTCCCCGCTCGCCGCCACCCCCGACGGGGCCGACCGTGACGCGTGGTTCGACGTGAAGGTGATCTACCAGCAGGACCACACAGGCATCGACATCGGCGCCGTGCCTGCGGTGTTCAAGCCGGAGGTCGGGCCGTTCAAGCTCACCTACCTCGAGAAGGTCTACGGCACCGATCCCACGGCGGACATCTTCGAACTGCGCGGCCTCGACCGCGGCGGYGTCATCGTGGTGGTCCGCCCGGACCAGTACGTGGCGAACGTCCTGCCGCTGACAGCGACGGCGGACCTCGCCGCGTTCTTCGCGCCCCTCCTGCGGACAGGGCTGACCAAGACCGTGTGACATCCGAGCACCCGCGCGCCATCCGGCGCGCGGGTGCCCAACCCTTCAGGCGCTCAGCCCTTCAGGTACTCAGCCCTTCAGGTACTCAGCCCTTTAGATGCCGGGCGAAGTGGTCCTCGATCCGCTGCCACGCTTCCGGGGCGGACTGCGGGTCAGGGCCGATGCCCATGACCCGGGAGAGCGGCCGCAGCACCTTCGGGCCGGTCTCCGCATCGTTGAGGAAGGCATGCCCGGCGTGCGGGAATTCCTTGACGTCGTGGGCCACGCCGATGCGGTCGAGCACGGACTCGAGCTTCGCCGCCCCGCCGCGCAGCGTGCGGTCCCTGCCGCCGAAGTTGGCCACGATCGGGCAGGCGCCGGCGAGCGTCTCTTCGGGGTTCTTGGGGAGCCGGCCGTAGTTGACGGCGGCGGCGTCGAAGCCGTCGTTGGCCAGGAGCAGGGCGAAGCCGCCGCCCATGCAGAAGCCGATCACTCCGACCTTGCCCGTCGTCCGGCCGGATTCCTGGAGCCAGTCCCGGGCCGCCGCCAGATCGGTGAAGGCCCGGCCCTCGCCTGCCGCCAGCGCACGCATGGTGGCCACGAGGCAGCGGCGGGCGCCGCCGTCGCTGTACAGGTCAACGGCCAGCGTCAGGTAGCCCGCCGCAGCCATCCGGTCAGCGTGGCGGACGGTGATGTCATCCAGGCCGAAGGCTTCATGGACCATCAGGACGGCCGGAAAAGGCCCTTCGCCCGCCGGGGCCGCCAGATAGCCGCGCAAGACCGGCGACCCGCCGGCGGCAACGCTGGCCYGGCTCAGGTCGACGTTGCTGCGGTCCCGGCCCGCGTGCCTGCCGTGGTCCGTCCCTGTTCCCGCCATGGTGTCCCCTCCGTCGGTCTGTGCGGCCATTCTTGCAGGCTGGCGGCCAAGAGGGGCAAAGGCCGGGCGTAAAACCGGGCACAAAAAAAGCGGCGCCGGACATCCCCCAAAGGAAAATCCGGCGCCGCCAAACTTTGTAAGGACTAGTCCTTTTTGAAGGCGTCCTTGACGTTTTCGCCAACCTTCTTGGCGTCGGCCACAACCTGGTCGCGCTGGCCTTCGGCCCGAAGCTGGTCGTTGTCAGTCGCAGTTCCTGCGGCTTCCTTAGCCTTGCCGCCCAGGTGCTCCGCTTCGTTCTGAATCTTGTCTCCGATACCCATGGTTCAGGCCACCTTTCGTTTCCGGTCCAAATTGCTGTCCGTACAGCCTAACACAAAGCATGCTTACTAATTCAAGTCAGTGCCGCGGGCCGATCCGATAGGCTCGAGATCATGGACCACAAGACCACGCTCACGCAGCACATCAATGCTCCGGCTGACTCGGTCTGGGCGGTGGTGTCGGACATTCCGGGATCTGCCGCCACCCTGTCCGGCGTCGATGCGATCCAGATGCTCACCGACGGGCCCTATGCCGAGGGCACCCGCTGGAAGGAAACCCGCACCATGATGGGGCGCTCGGAAACCGTGGAGATGGGGGTTTCCCAGTGCGAGCCGCCGTCGCCGGGTCGGGCGGGCGGCACCACGGTGAAAGCCCTCCAGGGCGGCGCCGACTACACTTCCCGGTTCTCCCTGGCCGAGCGCGACGGCGGGACTGACCTTACGCTGACCTTTGGCGCTGAAATCATCAAGCCCACCCGGTTCAGCAGGATCATGCTCACCGTGTTTGGTCCCCTCGGCATGCGCATTACCCGCAAGGCGCTTGCGAAAGACCTGGCGGAAATCGCCGCCAAAGCCGAATCCCTCTGATGGCCGGGCGCGCAGCTGACAAAGCCCCCAGGGTCACCGCGCCCCGCCTGGCGCCGGTCCGGCCGGGGGAGTTGCGGGACGATCCTGCCCCGGACTTCCGCCGCGGGGAACGGTACGACGGCGTCCGGTACAGCCGCGCCTCGGCGGACGGGCTGGAGCTCGGCGGCACTGACTTTGCCGAGTGCGAATTCGCCGGCGTCTCCTTCAACGAGACGCAGCTGCGTGGGGCCACCTTCCGTGACTGCATCCTCACCGAGGTCTACGCGCCGGTGCTGACGGCGGCCCGGGCCAGCCTGCGGGATGTGGAGATCGGCAACCCCCGCTGGGGATCGGCGGAGCTCTATGAAAGCGGCTGGCAGTCGGTGCGGATCGACGGCGGCAAGCTCGACTACGTGAACCTGCGCGGATCCAAGCTCACGGACGTGCAGATCAGCGACTGCATCATCAACGAGCTGGATCTGGGCTCCTGCACCGCCACCCGGGTCGCGTTGAAGAACTGCACGATCGGCACCGTGGACTTCAGCGGAGCCCGGCTCAAGGACTTCGACCTCCGCGGCACCGACTTCCGCATGATCAGCGGCCTGGGCAGCCTGGCCGGCCTCGTGATCGACGACTACCAGCTCACCCTGCTGGCGCCGCTGCTCGCAAGCCACCTGGGCGTCGTCGTCGCGTAATCCGGCGGCGTCCGGTTGACCCCCTTGCCCTGCCGTGTAATCTTTATAGAACGAACGGTCGGTAAATTACTCTGCTGCCGGCCCCGCTTTCTTGGTGAAGGATGTTCTCATGGTCGAGGCTTTTCTTGTTGGCGGCGCCCGCACCCCGGTGGGCCGTTACGGCGGCGCCCTCTCCGCAGTCCGCCCCGATGACCTGGCCGCACTGGTGGTCCGCGAGGCAGTGGTCCGCGCCGGCGTCGATCCTGACGCCATTGACGAGGTAATCCTCGGCAACGCCAACGGCGCCGGCGAAGAGAACCGCAACGTGGCCCGCATGGCCACCCTCCTTGCCGGGCTGCCCCTGCACATCCCCGGCATCACCGTGAACCGGCTCTGTGCCTCCGGGCTCAGCGCCATCATCATGGCCAGCCACATGATCAAGTCCGGCGCCGCTGACATCGTGATCGCCGGCGGCGTCGAATCCATGAGCCGGGCACCCTGGGTCCAGGAAAAGCCCCGCACCGCCTTCGCCAAGCCGGGCGAAATCTTCGATACCTCCATCGGCTGGCGCTTCGCCAACCCGCAGTTCACCGCCGGCGAGCTCTCCCGCGACGGCAAGATGACCTACTCCATGCCGGAGACGGCGGAGGAAGTGGGGCGGGTCGACGGGATCTCGCGCGAGGACGCCGACGCCTTCGCCGTCCGCTCCCACGAACGCGCCCTGGCCGCCATCGCCGCCGGCCGCTTCGCCGAGGAAATCGTCCCCGTGACCGTCAAAACCCGCAAGGGCGAAACAGTGGTGGACACCGATGAAGGCCCCCGCGCCGGCACCACCATGGACGTGCTCGCCGGGCTCCGTCCTGTGGTCAAGGGCGGTTCGATCGTTACCGCCGGCAACTCCTCCACGCTCAACGACGGCGCCTCCGCCATCATCGTCGCCTCCGAAGCCGCGATCCAGAAGCTTGGCCTCACGGCCCGGGCCCGCATCATCGACGGCGCGTCCGCCGGCTGCGAGCCCGAAATCATGGGCATCGGCCCGGTTCCGGCCACCCAGAAGGTCCTCAAGCGCAGCGGCCTCAGCGTCGGTGACCTTGGCGCCGTCGAACTTAACGAAGCGTTCGCCACGCAGTCGCTGGCCAGTATGCGCCGGCTCGGCCTGGACCCGGAGATTGTGAACCGCGACGGAGGTGCGATCTCCCTGGGCCACCCGCTGGGCTCCTCCGGTTCCCGGATCGCCATTACGCTGCTGGGGCGGATGGAACGCGAGGACGCCAAGATCGGCCTGGCCACTATGTGCATCGGCGTCGGCCAGGGCACGGCCATGCTGCTGGAGCGCGTCTAGTGGCGGCCCCGGCGCTCGACCCGGCCGGCTTCAGCACGCTCCTGGTGGACCAGCGCGAGGACCGCGTGGTGGTGGTGCTGAACCGCCCCGAGGTCCGCAACGCGATCGACCAGCAGATGGTCGACGAGCTCCACACGGTGTGTGCCCACCTGGAACAGCACCCCAAAGTCCTCATCATCGCCGGCGCCGACGGGGTTTTCGCCTCCGGCGCCGACATCGGTCAGCTGCGCGAACGCCGCCGCGACGATGCCCTGCAGGGCATTAACTCCACCATTTTCGTCCGGATCGCCAAACTGCCGATGCCCGTCATCGCGGCCCTGGACGGCTTCTGCCTCGGCGGCGGTGCCGAGCTGGCGTACGCCGCCGACTTCCGGATCGGCACCCCGTCCGTGCGGATCGGCAACCCCGAAACCGGGCTCGGCATCCTGGCCGCCGCCGGTGCCAGCTGGCGCCTGAAAGAACTGGTGGGGGAGCCGGTCGCCAAGGAAATGCTGCTGGCCGGCGCCGTGCTGCGCGCGGAACGTGCCCTGGCCGTCAATCTCATTACCGAAATCCATGAACCCGCCGAGCTGATGGCCGCGGCCCACAGGCTCGCGGACAGGATCGCCACGCAGGACCCGCTCGCCGTCAGGATCACCAAATCCGTGTTCCACGCCCCGGCCGAGGCACATCCCCTGATTGACCAGCTGGCGCAGGGGATCCTCTTCGAATCCCAGGCCAAGTTCGACCGCATGCAGGCTTTCCTGGATAAGAAAGCAGACAAGAAAGCCGCCAAGACCTCCGCCACAGAACCCGGAAAGCAGAAATAGCCATGGGCAACTCCGTACTCCCCGCCAACCTACCCGCGACCGTCGGAGTGCTCGGCGGCGGCCGCATGGGCGCAGGCATCGCCCACGCATTCCTGATCAAGGGAGCCAATGTCCTGGTGGTCGAGCGCGACGAGGCTTCGGCCGAGGCCGCCCGCGAGCGGGTCGAATCCGCCGCCGCCAAGAGCATTGAGCGCGGCGCCGTGGACGGCAACCTGGACGAGATGGTCTCCCGGCTCGCGGTCACCGTGGACTATGACGACTTCAAGGACCGGCAGCTGGTAGTCGAAGCCGTCCCGGAAGACTGGGACCTGAAGGTCACCGCCCTGCGCGGCATCGAGGAACGGCTTGCCGAGGACGCCTGCCTTGCGTCCAACACGTCATCGCTGTCCGTCAACGGACTGGCCCGTGAGCTGAAGCGGCCGCAGAACTTCCTGGGGCTGCACTTCTTTAACCCCGTGCCGGCGTCGACGCTCATCGAGGTGGTCATGGGCGAGCAGACGTCCGAGGCCCTGGCCCAGGCCGCCCGCGGCTGGGTCGAGGCCCTCGGCAAGACCGCCGTCGTGGTCAATGATGCGCCCGGCTTTGCCTCCTCCCGGCTGGGCGTCGCGATCGCCCTCGAAGCGATGCGCATGGTGGAAGAGGGCGTGGCCAGCGCCGAGGACATCGACAACGCCATGGTCCTGGGCTACAAGCACCCCACGGGCCCGCTGCGGACCACCGACATCGTGGGCCTGGACGTGCGTCTGGGCATCGCGGAATACCTGCAGTCCACGCTGGGCGAGCGGTTCGCCCCGCCGCAGATCCTCCGCGACAAGGTGGCCCGCGGGGAATTGGGCCGCAAATCCGGCAAGGGCTTCTTCGACTGGACCAAGTGACCGGCGCAGGTCCGTGCCCCTAGGATGGTGCGGTGACTTCCCTGGACCGTCCCGCGATCGCCCCCATCACCCTGACCGGCAAATACGTCGTCCTCGAGCCGCTGAGCCAGGACCACCACGACGGCCTCGTCGAGGCGGCCCGCGACGGCGAACTGTGGCACCTCTGGTACACCAGCGTGCCCGCCCCGGAACAGATGGCCGCCGAGATTGAGCGGCGCCTGGCCCTGCAGGACCAGGGGTCCATGCTGCCCTTCGCCACGCGGCTCCTTGACCCCGCCACGGGCGGGCCGGGCCGGGTGATCGGCATGACCACCTACATGAACATCGACGCCGCCACGCCCAGGGTGGAGATCGGCTCCACCTGGAACGCGGCGTCCGCACACGGCAGCGGCAGCAACCCGGACTCCAAGTTGCTGCTGCTGCGGCACGCCTTCGAGACCCTGGGCTGCCCCGCCGTCGAATTCCGGACCCACTGGCTCAACCACCAGTCCCGCGAGGCCATCGCGCGGCTGGGCGCCAAGCAGGACGGCATCCTGCGCAGCCACACCCGCAGCGGCGACGGTGCGCTGCGCGATACTGTCGTGTTTTCCATCCTCGAGCACGAGTGGCCCATGGTCCGCAACGGCCTGGAGGCCCGGCTGGCCAGGGTCCGGTAATGGCGGCCGGCGGCCTGCAGCGGGCTGGCGGAACGGACGGGTCCGGGACGGCGGCGCCCGGAGCGATGGAGTGGGACGGGGCCGTCAACGCGTGGCATGTGGCCGGGGACGTGTACCGGATGGGACGCCGCGAATGGCTGACCGAGGCCGGCTGGCGGCAGGCGTACCGCCACGGCATCCGGACCGTCATCGACCTCCGCAACGAAACCGAAATCCGGCGCCGGGAGACCGACCCGCCGGTGGCGCCGGCCGCCCTGGCCGGTTTCGACGTCGTGATGGCCCCCACCGAAGACCCGGGCAACGCCGAATTCCGCGCGCTCTGCGTGCCCTACCTGAACGACCCGGCCTCCTATGCCGACAACGCCAGGCTGTTCCCGGACCTGCTGGCCGGCGTCTTCAAAGCGGTGGCCGCCGCGGGCGGCGGCGTGGTCATCCATTGCTCTGCAGGCCGGGACCGGAGCGGCATGATTGCCGCCATGCTCCAGGACCTCGCCGGGCACAGTGACGAGGCCATTGTGCGCGGCTACCAGCGCTCCATGCGGGGCATCAACGAGCACCACCGGGACGCCGCCGTCCCGCATCCCCACGAACGGTTCCTGCCCGACGCCGTCCTGTTGCCCCTGCTGGAATCCCGGGGCGAAAGCCTGCTGGAATTTGTCCGGTCCCTGAACACCGCGGACTACCTGATCCGCCATGGGGTGACGTCCGGGGAGCTCGCGACTATCGTTGCCAAGCTCGGCAGATAGGGCTCCCGCGGGTAGGGTGGCCCAGTGAAGACTCCGAAGTTCCAGCCGATAGTGCGGGCCGCTGCCCTCGCGATTGCGCTTGCCGGTACCGTATCCGCCGGTGCCTTGTCCGCCGTTCCGGCGTTGGCCGAAGCCGGCTCCGGCACGCCCGCCCCGGCCCCGTCCGGCTCGACGACGGCGACCCCGGCGCCGTCGGACACTTCCGCTTCTTCACTCCCTGATGCTTCACCGGCTGACTCGTCCTCGGCGCCCTCCGCTGCACCTTCCATTGCGCCTTCCACTGAGACTTCCACTGCGCCCATCAGCGATGCCGGCCTGGCTGAGGCCGTGCAGCGGGACCTCGGCATGACCCTGGCGGAATTCGACGCCGCCGGTGCACTGGCCCGGCGGGCGGCCGACGCCGCACCCTCCCTGCGCGCCCTCCCCGGCTATGTGGGGATCAGCCTCGCCGGCGGCAAGATCGCTGTGGAAGGAAGCAGCCCCGAACTCCTGGCCCGCGTGGCCGAACTGAACGGGACCGGCCCGGCCGACTTCGTGCTTTCCGCCCCTGCGGCCGCGGCTGCTGTCCCGTCTGCCGCGGAGCTCCTGGCCTCCAGCACGCAGCAACTGTTCGAGGCCTACGTCCGCGAGGTCGGGGCCGCCGGGCTGCAGGCGGTCACGTACACCAACGGCCACTTCGTCATCCGCACCGGCGGCACCAACACCGCGCAGTCTGTCCCAGCCCCTGTTCCGGCCGTGGGCACCAAGCCCCACGCCGGCCCTGACGCCGTCCCTATCGCCGACGCCAGCCAGGCCGGGCAACCGGCGGCAGGACCGGGTGYGACGGCGAAGATGTCCGCGGCCGACTTCGTGGCCCGCTACGCAAACGTTGCGCTGGAACAAGGATCGAGGGTCGCCACGGAAGGGGACTTCTTTGGCGGCCAGGGCTACATCATTGACGGGCGCACACTGTGCTCGGCCGGGTTCGGTGCCTACGACGCCACGGGTGAGCCGCTGGTCCTGACGGCAGGACACTGCGCCGATGACGGTGCCGCGAAACAGGCCCGGATTGAAGACCCAGCAGGGGCGCCGGCGGCCAGCGCCGCCGGTTCAGCCACCCCGGGCTCGGGCAAGGCCGCCGGGATCCTGGGGACGTTCGGGTTCAGCCAGTTCGGCGGTCCGGGCAACACCACAGTGGCGTCGGACGGTACCAACGTCGGCACGGACATCGCCGTCCTCAAGGGCATCCGGAGCGGCGTGGATCTCCAGCCCGCCATCACGCGGTGGGACAACCCCGCCAACCCGGGGCCGACGTCGGTAAAGATCGTCGGAACCGTGGCCCCGTTCCAGGGCCAGCCCGTGTGCCGGTCCGGCCGGACGCTCGGCTGGTCGTGCGGGACCGTGGACTCGGTGGGAACCTGGGTCATCGCCGGACCGCACTCCCTCCCGCCGGACTACAACAACGACCTCCGGGCGCTCAACGGCTTCGACTCCAGCACCGTCAAGTCCCGCCCCGGAGACTCCGGCGGACCCTGGATCAGCGGGAACTTCGCGGTCGGCATGCACACCGGGGCCGAGAGCGAAAACGGCGTACAGACCCGGGCCATCGCTACCACTCTCGAGGACGCCACCGGACGGGTCCCCGGCGGTGTCCAGCTGCAGCTGTTCCTGACCAAGCCAACGCTCACGAAGGCCGCCAACGGAGCGGTCACGGCCGGCGAGCCCATTACCGGGCATGTGGACGCCGGCCCGGCCTCCGTGGTGGCTCCCAATTCCAAAGTCCGCATCACGGTCCAAAGCCAGAAATCTGGCCAGAAGGCCGCCCAATCGGTGGCAGTACCAATCGACGCTTCGGGAAACTGGCAGGTCGCCGCGCCGTCGTCGGCCGGGCATTACACGTTCTCGGCTGAAACGGTGAACGGATTCAGCCGCTCCGGGGCAATCTCCCTGTCGGTCGACGTGTCCGTCCTCGCCGCCCCTGCCATCACCTCTCCGACGGAAGGCCCGGCGCTTACCGCCGTCGACACGATCGAGGGCACCGGTGAAGCCGGCCGCACGGTACGGCTATCCGGCGGCTTCACCGGAAGGGGCACAGTCGCTTCAGACGGCCGGTGGAGCATCAAGGTGGCAGACCAGCCGGTCTTCGGGAAGGTTCCGCTCACGGCGGTGCTCACGGCTCCCGGAGAAGTTGACAGTCCCGCAGTGACCCGCACGCTCTCCATCATTCCGCCGGCTCCGGCGGTGTCGAGCCCCCGGGATGGCAGACATGTGCGCCAGGACGCCCTGCCCGCCGGCATCTCCGGCACAGCCATTGACGGTGCCACAGTGACCGTAGCGGTGGACGGTGCGCCCGTTGGATCAGCGCAGGCCGGCTCCGGCAGGTCAGCGGCAGGGACGCTGGCCGAGCTTCAGCCGCGGATTCCACGGAACCTGGCCGGCGGTGCCCAGTGGAGTGTCCCGTTCCCCGCAGAACTGGCCGCCGGAGCGCACACTCTGACGGTGACCCAAGCCATCGACGGTGTCGCTTCGCTGCCGGCTACCGTGGCGTTCACCGTCGACGCCGCAGCCGTTTCGGCGGGCAGCCCTGACGAGACCCCGGCGCCGGGCCAGCCCGCAGCCCCGGGCCCGCCGGCCAACCAGCAACCAGCGGCGCAGCAACCGGTGACCCCCGCCGCGCCGGCCGCCCCGGCGCCGTCTCCCGTCCCGCCGTCGGACGCCTCCGTGACTGCGCGCGGCCAAACGCCGGGCGGTTCGCCAGGCGATGGGGACCAGCTGGCCAGCACGGGCGCCACGGGGCTGCTACCAGCTGCCGGTCTCGGCGCCGCGGCCTTGCTGCTCGGCGCGGCCTTGGTGGCCTTCGGCCGGCTCCGGGCAGGCCGCTAGCAGCATCTCCGGGCCTCCGCGCCTTGGCTACCGGGACCCGGGCTGCGGGCCTACCGCGCTCCGGCTCCTGGCTCGAGTTCGCCGGAACGCTGCCAGTACGCCGCAATTAATCGGCGAGCCCGTAGTGTTCCGGCGAATTCGAGGGCTCGGGGGTGCAGGGCAGCGAGCCGCGGCTACTGGAAATCAGCCAACCAGAGATCCGGGCCGAATACCTCGTATTGAATGTCCTTGGCAGCGACGCCACCGGCGATCAGGGCACTTCGAACCGACTTCAGGAACGGCAGGGGACCGCAGAGGTAGTATTCGGCGTCGTCGGGGAGCTCTACGGCGGTGACGTCCATGAAGCCGGAAAACGCTGCTCGGGACGACTCTCCGGCCTCTGCTGGGGTCAAAAACCACGTCTTCAGTGTCCCGTCCGCCAGCTTCGCAAGATCCTCTTCGACCTGCGCGCGGAGCGGGAAGGATGCCTCGCTGTCATCGGCGTGCAGGAGCATCACCTGGCGTTGCGAAGCGGATTGCACAAGATGGGAGAGCATTCCGGCCATCGGAGTGATGCCGATTCCGGCGCTGGCCATGACGAGGGGCCGGTCCGTGTACTCCAGCACCACGTCGCCGAACGGGGCCGAGAGCACCACCTCGTCGCCCACTTGGACGTTGTTGTGGAGCAGCGTGGACATCTCGCCGTCGGGTTTCCCAAGAGTGTGGACCCGCTTGACCGCGAACTGCCGGTGCTGGCCGTCGTCGGCCTTGGTCAGGCTGTATTGGCGCGGCTGCTGCACGCCGTCGGGCATGGTCATCTTGATGGTGACGTACTGCCCGGGCAGGGACGGCTTGACGTCGCGCTCGTCGGTCCGCTCAACTACGAAGGAGATGACGTCATCGGTCTCCTGGATCCGCCGCACCACCCTCCACGTCCGCCAAATGGTCTCCGGGGACAGGTGCACGGCGTTGTACAGCCCGCGCTCCTTGTTGATGAGCAGGTTTGCCATCAGCCAGTAGACCTCGTCCCAGGCCGCGGCGACCTCGTCAGTGACGGCTTCCCCGAGGACATCCACGATCGCCCACATGAGGTGGTCGTGGACAACCTGGTACTGGTCCGGACTGAGTCCTAGCGACACGTGCTTGTGCGCCACCCTGGAGAGCAGATGATCCGGCACTTGGTCAGGATGCTCCACGAGCGTGCTGGCGAATGCCGCGATGGATCCGGCGAGTGCCTGCTGCTGGCGGCCGTCTGCCTGGTTCCCCCGGTTGAAGAGGCCGTCCAGGAGGTCAGGCCGTGCTTCGAACATGTGTTTGTAGAAGCGCTTGGCGATCTCCTCTATGTGCTCGCCGACCACAGGAAGCGTTGCCTGGATGACGGGACGCGAGGTGTCTGAGAGCATGGCGGACCCTTTCCGGTGCGACCGGTGAAACCCGGCGGTGCCGGGCGACTCGGCACTCCCAAGCTAACAGTCCGGGGAGCGGGCCTTCCGGGTCAATCGGCCCTACGTCGCTGTGGAATATCGAGGTACGGAGTGCGCCCGAGTTCGCCGGTACGGTGCCAATACGCCGTAAATAACCGGCGGGCCCGCAGCGTTCCGGCGAACTCGCGGGCCGGGGCTCAGCCCTTGCGGTCCAGCAGCAGGTTGGTGATCCTCAGGGTGCAGAGCCGCTGGCCCGCCTCGTTGGTGATCAGCACCTCGTGCGTGGTCAGGGTGCCGCCCAGGTGGATGGGGGTCGCCGTGATGGTGATCAGACCCTCGCGGGCCGATTTGTGGTGCGTGGCCGAGACGTCCACGCCAACGGCCGTCTTGCCCAGCGTGCTGGCGTGGATGACGGCGGCCCAGGAGCCTACCGCCTCTCCGACTGCCAGTGAGGCGCCGCCGTGCAGGAGCCCGAACGACTGGCGGTTGCCTTCCACCGGCATGGTCGCCACAACCCGGTCCACGGACTCCTCGAGGATCTTCACGCCCATTTTCTCGTCGAGTTCCCCGAGGGTGATTTTCCACATCTCGGTGCTGCCGGTCTCGGGCGTCATTGCGTCTCCTTTGTTGCCGGCCGGCGGAGGGCCATGCCGGTCGGTGCCGCCGCGGCTAGTGTGCGGCAGGCCTCATTCATGTACTCTAGAACATATTACCGAACGGACGGTCAGTAATGTTCCGGCCGTGTTGATCTTGCCCCGCGATGGAAGGACCCGTCAACGATGACCACCACAGCCGTACCCACCATAGACACTGTAGAGATCGTCCCCAGCTTCATCCGGGGTTCCTGGTGGACCCCCGACGCCGCCTCCGCTGCCGGTGCCGCGCCGGTCCTGGACGCCAGCACCGGCGAGCTCCTGGCCAAGGTGAGCACCGAGGGACTCGACCTCGCCGGCGTCGTGGACTACGGCCGCACCATCGGCCAGGCGGAACTGGGCACCCTCACCTTCCACCAGCGGGCCCTCAAGCTCAAGGAGCTGGCGCAGTACCTCAACGGCCGGCGCGAGGAGTTCTACGCGCTCTCGGCCCAGACCGGTGCCACCAAAGTCGACTCCATGATCGACATCGACGGCGGCATCGGAGTCCTGTTCACGTTCGGCTCCAAGGGCCGCCGGGAACTGCCTAACGCCCAGGTGGTGGTGGATGGCCCCATGGAGGTGCTGTCCCGGGACGGTTCGTTCGCCGGCGAGCACATCTATACCCGCATCCCCGGTGTCGCCGTGCAGATCAACGCCTTCAACTTCCCGGTCTGGGGCATGCTCGAGAAGCTCGCCCCGGCTTTCCTCGCCGGCGTTCCCACCATCGTCAAGCCGGCCACCCCCACCGGCTACGTGGCCGCCGCCGTGGTCAAGGCGATCGACGAATCCGGCATCCTGCCCAAGGGCTCGCTGCAGCTGATTTCCGGCTCCGTCCGCACCCTGCTGGACCACCTGGACTACCGCGACCTCGTTGCCTTCACCGGTTCCGCCTCGACTGCCAACACGCTGAAGTCCCACCCCAACGTGGTCAAGGGCGGGGTCCGCTTCACGTCCGAGACCGACTCCCTCAACGCCGCGATCCTGGGCCCGGATGCCGTCAAGGGCACGCCGGAATTCGACGCCTTCATCAAGTCCCTCGTCACCGAGATGACAGCCAAGGCCGGCCAGAAATGCACCTCCATCCGCCGCGCGATCGTGCCGCAGGAACTGGTGGCCGACGTCGTCGCCGCCGTGGGGGACCGCGTCCGCGAACGCGTTGTGCTCGGTGACCCCCGCGCGGAGGGCGTCACCATGGGTGCCTTGGCCTCCCTCGAGCAGCTCGCCGACGTGCGCGCCGCCGTCCAGTCCATGCTCGACGCCGGCGGGGAGCTTGCCTACGGCACGCTCGACGCGCCGAAGGTCACCAGCGCGGACGGAAGCGTCGGCGTCGTGGACGGCGGTGCCTTCATGTCACCGGTCCTGCTGAGCTGGGCCAACCCGGAGGCCGAGGAGGTCCACTCGCTCGAGGCCTTCGGTCCCGTGTCCTCGGTGATCGGCTACACGGACCTGGCCGACGCCGTCCGCCTCGCCGCCCGCGGCGGCGGCTCGCTGGTCGCCTCGGTCTGCACGAACGATCCCGAGGTTGCCCGCGAACTCGTCACCGGAATTGCCGCCCACCACGGCCGCGTGCTCATGCTCAACCGCGAGGACGCCCGCAGCTCCACCGGCCACGGTTCCCCGGTCCCGCACCTGGTCCACGGCGGGCCCGGCCGCGCCGGCGGCGGCGAGGAGCTTGGCGGCATCCGCTCCGTGATGCACCACATGCAGCGCACCGCCATCCAGGGTTCGCCCAACATGCTGACCGCCGTCACCGGGGTCTGGCACACCGGCGCGGACCGCAACTTCACGCTCGAGACCGAGGGCCAGCACCCGTTCCGGAAGTCCCTGGCCACGCTGCACATCGGCGACGCCATCCGTTCGGAGCTGCGCGAAGTCTCGCTGGATGAAATCACCAAGTTCGCGAACTCCACCGGCGACACCTTCTACGCCCACACCAACCAGGAGGCCGCCGAGGCCAATCCGTTCTTCCCGGGCATCGTGGCGCACGGCTACCTGCTGCTCAGCTGGGCGGCCGGCCTGTTCGTGGAGCCCGCGCCGGGCCCGGTGCTGGCCAACTACGGCCTGGAGAACCTGCGCTTCATCACCCCGGTGGCCGCTGGCGACTCCATCCGGGTCACGCTGACGGCCAAGAAGATCACCCCGCGCGAGACCGACGAATACGGCGAGGTGGCCTGGGACGCCGTCCTGACCAACCAGAACGACGAAATCGTGGCCACGTACGACGTCCTGACCCTCGTCGAGAAGTAGCCGCTTCCTTACCCCGTTGCTCTATCACTTGTGGTTGCCAAAGGACCGAAATGGCAGCCACAAGTGATAGAGCAACCGGAGAGGGGCAGGCGGCCGGCATGTGTCAGCGGGCCAATTTGCAGGCTCTTTCCACCCCGCTGCGGCGTAAAATCTTGCTCGTAGGAGGTGGCGAAATGACCCTAGTACTCAACAAAGCCACAACAGTCCTGCCAGTCGATGATGCAGAACGCGCCCGGCGTTTCTATGCCGAGACGCTCGGCCTCCCGCACCGGGGAGTGGCAGACGACGGAAGCGAATTGTTCGGCTCGGCAGGCGGCCCCATGCTGCAGCTCATGCCAGTCAAGGATGGAAAGCATTCAGAGCACACCACCCTGAGTTTCGAAGTCAGCGAGATCGAACGCACCGTCCAGGAGATGGAAGCAAAGGGAGTCATGTTCCAGGACTACGATCTCCCGGATCTCAAGACCGAGAACCATATTTGTACGACGGATTCCGAGAAGTGCGCCTGGTTCATGGATTCCGAGCACAACATTCTGTGCGTGCACGAGGACATCACCACGGCAGCTGACTACCAGCTCTGAGCCCAGCCCTGGGTAGTCTGCCACAGAAGAAGCGCCACAGAAGTAGCGCCACAGAAGAAGCGCCCCCGGCGAGAGCCGGGGCGCTTCTTCTATGGCCGAGTCTGCCGGGCGGGGCCACATTGACGCGGACCCGCCGATATTTGCCGGCGATCAGCGGGCAGCAGTCGTCAAAGTGCCCCCGGGCCGCCCGGGCCGCCCGCACTGTCCCGACGGGACCAGGGCGTCACGGGGCGCGGCTGGAGGACGCCGTCGACCCTCAGGTCCACGCGCTCGTTGAAGAAGCTGATGAGGCCGTGGATCTGGGCGGCGTCGCGGTACCGGCGGTCGTAGCTCCACGCGACGTTCCGGCCCTCCGCCGACCCCGGGTAGCTCCAGTAGCTCGCCTGGCCTTTGTAGGGGCAGACGGTTCGCTTTGCGCTCTCCTCGATCAGATCCAGCCGGACGTCCGACGGCGGGATGTAGTACCGCACCGGCAGCAACGTCTCGTAGAGGAACTGCGCGCCGGTCGTCCGGGCGAGCGTCACGCCGTCGAGCGCCACCTCCACATCCAAACTCGACGCGCGGATATCGACGCGGTGGAACGGGTCCCGGGGGTGGCCGATGATTTCCTCATCGTCTTCCAGCCAGTCGAAGGCGGAGAAATCCAGCACGACGTAGCCGGCCAGGTCGGGGTCCTCGGGCCGGAAGCCGGCCCGGGGGGCCGTTGCCGTCGCAGTAACGACGTCGAGTTCCTCTCCGGCGCAGGTGTGTTTGCCGAACTTTGTTCCGGGGTCCAKGGAGGTCCGTGCCTCGCCTTGCCGGAGGGCGAAGGCATGCTCCTCCACCGCGGCCGCCGGGAGGGCCGGTGGGGTGAGATCCGCCATCAGTTCCTGCTCCGGCACGGCGAAGATGGGGGTGACCCGGTGCGGTTCCCAGACCAGCCAGGCCTGTGTCGTGTCGACGAGGGGGGTCCCGTCCAGGCTCGCGCGGATCCTTTTGGCAGTGGGTTCGTAGCGCAGGTGGGGGAAAGCGCCAATTAGCACCTTCGATAGTCTGGTGGCCATCCTCACAGCGTGGACCCGGGGCGCCGCGGCGTCAATGCGACTCCGGGCCGCCACGGGCCAGGGTCAGCCGGGGACGTGGAGGCCGTGGAACGCCATGGTGATAACGTCGTCGGCCAGCTTCTCCGGGGAGAGCGAACCGCCGGGCTTGTACCACTCGACGATCGAGTTGATGGTGCCGAAAAGCAGGCGCGTGACCGTGCGGGGGTCGATGTCCTGGCGCAGCGAGCCCTCGTCCCGGGCCTCGGAGATCAGGGCGGCGACCTTGTGGTCGAAGGTGCGCCGGCGCTCCAGGGCGTTGCGTTCGATTTCGGTGTTTCCGCGCAGCCGCAGCAGCAGCGTGACGAACGGCAGGCGTTCCACCAGGACCGAGATGGTCTGGCGCACCACGAATTCCAGCCGGGCATCGGCCGAGCCGGTCTGCGCCTCGGGCCGGTCCAGGATGGCCTCAAGGCCGCCGAGGGCGTGGTCCAGCGCGAGCTTGAGCAGATCGCCCTTGGACGGCACGTGGTGGTAGATCGCGGACTTGGAGATGCCCAGATTCTCGGCGAGGATGCCCATCGAGGTGGCGTCGTAGCCGTGGCGGTTGAAGACGTCGACGGCGATCAGCAGGACCGATTGCTGGTCATAGCCGGGACGGCCGCGCTTGGTGGTGGGTGCTGTGGTGGGCATACTCGCTAGTTTCTCATGAACGGTCGGTCAGCCCGGCTAGCGTGGCCTCGCAGGACACGCCGGCCGGGCCGACCGGGTGGCTGAACAAGCGGGGCCGGGTCAGCCCTTGGGTCGCATGTCGTAGATCCGCCGCAGCTTGCCGTTGGACCGCTCCAGCGAGCCCGGGTCGACGACGTCCACGGCGCAGGAGGAACCGACATGGATCTTGATCTGCTGCTGCAGGACCTTGGCGGCGGCCGCCGCGCCCTCGGCCGTGACGGCGTCGCGGCGCTCAATCTTGACGGTCATCTGGTCCATCCGGTGCCCCTCGGGCCGGGTGAGTTCCAGCTGGAAGTGCGGGCTGAGCTCGGGGATGCGCAGGGCGATCTCCTCGATCTGCGACGGAAAGAGGTTCACGCCGCGCAGGATGATCATGTCGTCGCTGCGGCCGGTGATGCGGCCCATGCGGCGGTGCGCCGGGCGCGCGGTGCCCGGCAGCAGCCGGGTGAGGTCCTTGGTACGGTACCGGATGATCGGCAGCGCTTCCTTGGTGAGCGAGGTGAAGACCAGCTCGCCCGGTTCGCCGTCGCCCAGCACCACCGAGGGGTCGAAAGCGTCGATGATCTCGGGCCGGAAGTGGTCCTCCCAGATGTGGCTGCCGTCCTGCGTTTCCACCGCTTCGCCGGCGACGCCCGGGCCCATGACCTCGGAGAGGCCGTAGATGTCGCAGGCCTTGATGTTCATGGTCACTTCGAGCTCGTGGCGCATTTCCTCGGTCCACGGCTCGGCGCCCAGGACCGCGTACTTCAGCGACGTGGAGGCCGGGTCGATGCCCTGCTTGATCATTGCGTCGGCGATGGTGAGCAGGTATGTGGGGGTGGCCAGGATGGCGTCGGGCTTGAAGTCCTGGATGAGCGTGATCTGGCGTTCGGTTTGGCCGCCGGAGATCGGGATGACGGTGCAGCCGAGGGCCTCGGCGCCGGCGTGGGCGCCCATGCCGCCGGTGAACAGGCCGTAGCCGTAGGCGTTGTGGACCTTCATGCCCGGCCGGACGCCGGAGGCGCGCAGCGAGCGGGCCACGAGCTTGGCCCAGTCGGCGAGGTCCTTCTTGGTGTAGCCCACCACGGTGGCGCGGCCGGTGGTGCCGGAGCTGGCGTGGATCCGGGCGACCTCGTTCTGCGGCACGGCGAACATGCCGAAGGGGTACTCGAGCCGGAGATCTTCCTTGGTGGTGAAGGGGAACTTGGCGAGGTCGGAGAGTTCACGCAGGTCGGTCGGGTGGACGCCGGCCTCGTCGAACTTGCGCTTGTACAGGGGGACGCGGTCATAGGCGTAGGCCACCGTGTGCTGCAGGCGGCTGAGCTGGAGCGCCTCGAGTTCGTCGCGGGAAATGGTTTCCTCGCGGTCCAGGACAGCGTCAGTGGTGGCGGCGGCAGTTTCTTGGGTCATCTGTGGTTCCCTGTTTCTATTTCTTGGAGATGGTGCGGCTGCGGCCGCGGAACTCGGCGATGAGTTCGCCCGGGGCGATATCGGTGGGGAGCTGGCCCGGAAGGGTGGCTGCGGGGGCCGCGCCGGCCGGTACCGACAGCGGTGCCGCGGGCGTGCCCGCGGGGTCGGCGGCGTAGATCTGGATGTCGTACAGCCCGCTGCGTCCGGTGCTGGCGCGGCGGTTCGCGACGGCGGTCAGCACTTGTCCGCGGAAGGCGGGCTTCAGGAAGTTGATGTCGACGCCGGCAGCAACTGTGATGTTGGAATCCTCGCCCGGGAGCGGATTGGCCGGGTTGCAGGAGAGTGCGAAGGCAGTGTCGCCGAAGGCGAAGATCATTCCGCCGTGGGCCATGCCGAAGCCGTTGAGCATTTCCTGCCGGAGTGTCATGCGGATCGTGGAATGCCCGTCGTCCAGCGCCAGGACTTCGATGCCCATCCATTCCGAGGCGTAGTCGTCTTTCAGGATGGGGTGGGTGCCCCCGGAAACCGTCAGTTCAGCCATGCGTCGTTGCCTCCAGCTTTATTTACCGAATGTTCATTAGGTAATCCCATTTTGGACCAAGCTGTCAAGGGCCGCTAGGCGTCGGCGCTCCCGCTGCGACCGAGATTGAACGAACAAGCGTACGTCTTGACTAGCTGATGCGAAGGACACATACTGAATTCGGGCCCCGGCTGCAACGACGAAACCGGCGGCAACTCAAAAACCTTGGAAGGGATTTGCCATGACTGAAGTGGCCTTTGACATCAACCGCAACGTGGACTTGTTCCGCGTGAATCGAGCGGACGAACTGGCCGCGGCGCCGGGGCAGACGCTGAATGCCCGCCGCATCTCCGGCGTCAGTAAGGAAAGCAGTCCGGTTGAGCGACTCTGGTTCGGCAAGGTCTTCACCGGTCCTGGGGAGATCTCGGATGCCCACCACCATGGGGAAGCCAACACGGGAGGGTATGTGCTGAAGGGCCGTGGCTTCATCCGCTACGGCGAGGGCTACAGCCAGATCGTCTACCTGGAAGAGGGTGACTTCGTCTTCGTGCCGCCGTTTATGCCGCACATCGAGGGTAACGCCAGCAAGACCGAGGAACTGGTCTGGATGACCACCCGTACGCCGGACAACATCGTCGTCAACCTGCGCGAACAGAACGTCGTGGACCTCGAAATCGACTACCGTTCCTGATTTCCCCCAAGCAAAAGGGTGGCTACCAAAGGGTAGTCGCCCTTTTTGTTGTCGTTGGTCCAAATATAGGGGCGGCTACCGAACAGGTAGCCGCCCCTTGTCGTTGATAGGTGCCGGTCAGAAGGACCGGGGAAGTCCCAAGTGCTTCTCGCCGATGTAGTTGCGCGTCATCTCGTCAGTAAGCGGCGCGAACGTGTACAGCCGGGCATCGCGGAAGTAACGCTGCATGGGCAGGCCCCGGAAGAACCCCCAGCCGGCCATGACCCGCATGCCAACGTCGGTGGTGGTGGTTGCTGCGTCGGACGCCGCGAGCTTGGCCATGGCGGACCAGGTCTCATTGGTTCCCTCGCTGCCGTCGGACGCTTCTGCTGCCTGGCGCAGGAGGAGCCTGGCGGATTCAATTTTCACGCTGGCATCCACCAGATTGTGCTGGAGCCCCTGGAAGGAGCCCACGGGGCGGCCAAAAGCGTGCCGCTGACGTGCCCATCCGATGGCGGTTTCCATGGCTCCGCGGGCGATCCCCAAAGCCACCGCGGCTCCATTGAGCCGCTCGCCGTTGAGCGTATCCAGAACCTGGCGGAATCCCCTGTCCAGTTCACCCAGGACGTTCGCTGCCGGGACCCGCACGTCGTCGAGGTAGACGTCGCACTGCGCAAGGCCGCGGATGCCCATGGTGTCGATGACTTCGGTCCTGATCCCGGGCGTGGAGCGGGGGAGCAAGAACATGGTGATGCCGTCAATGGCGGAGCGGGTGGTTTCGCTGGTCCGGGCCAGAAGGATCAGGTAGTCCGCGTCCATCGCACCGCCGATCCACTTCTTCTGTCCGGAGATGGAGTAGCTACCGTCGTCCAGGCGTGTGGCGTTGGTCTTCATGGCCCGGGCAACGTCAGTTCCGCCGTCGGGCTCGCTCAGTCCGAAGGACATCTTGGCTTTGCCGGCGTGCAGGGGAGCCAGGAACTCTTCCTGCTGCTGGCGGTTGCCATAGGTGTGAAGGAGCTGGACGCCCATGTACTGGACCACCATGCTCACGGCCACCGACGTGGGGCCGGCGCCGAGTTCCTCAAGAACCACCGCCTGCGCCTGGTGTTTGGGTCCATGGCCGTGGAGCTCGCCGTCGAGCTTGATCAAACCGGCGGCGCCAATCTCGCGGTAGAGCTCGACGTCGTATTCTTCGGCTTCGTCGAACTTGTTGAGCCGCTCCGGCGTGACGTGCTCGGCGAGCATGGCGCGCACACGTGTCCGCAGCGCTGCGAATTCGTCGGGCTCGGAGATTTCGGCCGGCGGTGCCGGGCGGAAATTGTCCTGGATTGTCATGGCCTACTTCCTTTTAATGATGAAGCTGCTGCTGAATGTCATGACGGTGGAACCGTCCTGTTTCAGTACCGAGTAATCAATTTTCCAGATGCCCTGGTCCGGCTTTTTGGTCTCGCGCGCCATGGCTACCGTGGCGTCAACATGGATGGTGTCCCCGATGAACACCGGGGCGAGGGCACGGACTTCATCCAGGCCCAGCCATGCGACCACGTTGCTGAAATAGCCTGTTTGGGTCATCAGGCCCAGGCCCAGGGACATGGTCAGCGGCCCGTGGGCGATGCGCTGTCCGAACGGCGTCGTTGCCGCATAGGTTTCATCCAGGTGCAGGGAGACGACGTCGCCCGTGAGGCCTGCCCACTGGACCAGGTGTGCATCCGTGATGGTCATACCTGCCGTGCGGACCACGTCGCCTGCCACCAGATCTTCCCAGTAGTGGTCAGGGCGGCCTTTGGGTTGCGGCAGCGTGGTGCCGGCCAGTTGGGGATCAATGCTGTGCATGTCTCTCTCCTGTTCGGGTGAATGAGGTCGGAGCCTAGGGGAATCGTAAGTCACCTGGAATAAGACTAGACTAGCGAACGCTTGTTCGTATACTAATTAGGGAACAACAACTCGAATTCCTGGAGGCTCAACATGAGTGAAGCTACGATCGTCGCCCCCGCGCCGGTGCCGGACATCGGAGTCCCCGCAGCAACCGTGCACGAACAACTGACCGAGAAGCTCGCTTCGGCCCGCCTCGGTGGTTCAGAGAAGAACCGCAAGAAGATCGCAGAATCAGGAAAGCTCCTCGTTCGGGAACGCCTGGCAATCCTGTTCGACGACGAAAACTACATCGAGGACGGGCTCCTCGCCCGCTATGAGGAAGGCCTGCCCGGTGACGCCGTCGTCATCGCGTTCGGCCGCGTTGACGGGCGCGAAGTGTGCGTCATCGCCAACGATTACTCCGTCAAGGCCGGCACCTGGGGCAACCGCACGTTCGAAAAGATCACCCAGGCGCAGAAGAACGCTGATGCCGCCGGCATCCCCATCGTTTACCTCTTCGACTCCGCCGGTGCACGCATCGACGAACAGTTCGAGAGCTTCGCCGGCCGCCACGCCTGGGGCAACATCTTCTACAACCAGGTCCAGATTTCCGGTCGTGTTCCCCAGGTTTGTGCCCTTTTCGGCCCGTCGCCTGCGGGTTCGGCCTACGTTCCGGCGCTCTGCGACATGACCATCATGGTCCGCGGGCACGCAACCGCCTACCTGGGATCACCCCGCCTGGCGGAAATGGTCACCGGCGAGAAGGTGACGCTGGAGGAAATGGGCGGCGCCGAGATGCACTGCACGGTCTCCGGCCTGGGCGATGTCCTGGTGGAAAGCGACGAGGAAGCCCTCAACGCAATCCGCGTCTGGCTGTCCTTCCTGCCCGCAAACTGGGAAACCCCCGCGCCGCTGGCCCCCGCAATCGAGCCGCGCCCCGGACGCACCCTGCAGGAAATCGTTCCGCTGCGCGAGGCCGAGGTCTTCGACATGGAGGAATTCGTGGAATCCCTCGTGGACGAAGGATCCTGGTTCCCGTACAAGGAACTGTTCGCTCCCGAGATGCTTACCGGCTTCGCCCGCATCAACGGCCGCCCGGTGGGGCTGGTGGGCAACCAGCCCAGGCACATGGGCGGCTCCATCTTCCCCGACTCCTCGGACAAGGCTGCCCGCTTCATCTGGATCTGCAACGCCTACAACATCCCCATCGTCTTCCTCGTTGACATCGCGGGATACATGATTGGATCTGCCGTGGAGCGCCAGGGCATCATCCGGCACGGAGCCAAGATGATCTTCGCCGTCTCTGAATGCCGGGTTCCGAGGATCACTGTCCTGGTCCGCAAGGCCTACGGCGGCGGCTACCTGGCTATGTCCGGTGCCCCCATGAACCCGGACGCTGTCATCGCACTGCCCACGGCCCGTCCCGCACTGATGGGGCCGGACGCCGCAGTCAACGGCATCTACTACAACCAGATCCACGAGATTGAGGATCCGGCCGAGCGCAAGGCGTTCATCCTGGCCAAGCAAGCCGAGTATGCAGAAGGCATCGACGTCTTCAAGATCGCCAACGCGAACGCTGTAGAAGCTGTGGTCCCCGCCAACGAGCTGCGCGCCGATCTGACCAGGCGGCTGGGCCTGTACTCCAAGCGCAAGATGGTCCCCGTGGAGCGGCGCCAGGCCGTCACCCCGGCCTAAGGCGCGCACCCATGATCAAGGTGGTCGCCGTCATCAAAGCCAAGCCGGAACTGACCCGGGAGGAGTTCCTGCACTTCTGGAACGTTGAGCACCCGGCCTACGTGCGCAAGCTCCCGGGCATCATCCGGTACCGGCAGAACCCCGCAATCGAGCACCGGAAGGCCTGGCCGTACAGCGGCATGGCAGAACTGTGGTTCCGCTCGGTGGCCGACGTCAAGGCCGCGTACGGAGGCTCCGAAGGTAAGGAGCTGTTCGACCATGAGCACCATTTCCTGGAGAGCGTCGAATGGTTCCTTGCCGAAGAAGTCGACGTGCCGCTAGCGGCCGCGGGGGACTGACCGGTGCCCAAACGCATCACCTACCTGGAGAAGCGGGACGGCCTGGCCAGCGACGGCTTTCGCACGCACTGGTCCACCACGCACGCGGAGATTGCCCGTGAGCTGCCCGGCGTGACGGACTACCGGCAGAACCATGTGCTGGAATCCGCGCCGGGACTCGGGGCTGGCCTGTACCGCGTGGACGGCATCGTGGAGCTGTGGTTCGCCGCCGACGACGTCGTGCACGCCGCCTTCGACTCCACGGTGGCGGACCGCCTGATGGTCGATGAGCAGCAATTCCTCAGTGGCCTCACGGGGGGACCGGTGACCGCCGGCGCGCCCCACGCCCCGTGGCCGTTCAAGCTTTGGGTGCTGGCACGCTGGCGCGACGGAATTGACAACGACGTTGAGGCGGTTGACCGCTGGGCGGGGCAGCTGTCTACAACATTCGACGGCGCCCTCGGCCAGGGCGTGAACGTGCTCGTTCCTGGGGCGGATCTGTTGGTCCGCGCGGCCCTGCGCCGCGAGGAACACATTCCTGAGGTTGCCATCTCCTTCGGCTTCGCCGACGAGGCGGCCGCACGTGCCGCCGCCAGCATGCTGCCGGCCCACGTGGACAGGGTCCAGTGTGTCCTGACCGGGCTGCATGCCCGCGTCGCCGAGGAACTCGTCATCATCTGATGGGCGCCGACAGCTGGCAATGCCGCCCGGCCAAAATTCCCGGACTCTACGGAGCCCGGGGATCTTTTTGGTCTGCGTGAATCCAGCCCTAAACCACCGGGGTCAGCCCCGGCACCCCCGCGTGGACGCCGGAGGTTGCCAGATACCGGATGTGGGCGGCCGTCTCGCTCAGGGCCAGCCTGAACTGCAGCGCGCCAAGCGACTCCCAGCCCCGGGACCATGTGAGCTGCCGGGCCACCTCGTGCACCGTGGGCGCGCCCTTGGCCAGGACGTCCAGGACTTCCCGTGAACGCGCCGCAATGTGCTCTTCGAGGACCCTTGCGCGGTGGCCCACGCCACGGAACCGGTATTCGTGTGCAGGGCAGACCTCGTAGTGGTCGTTGCCCGCGATCCGCTGCAGCGACTCAATGTTGTGCCGCAGCGGATCGGTGTCGCCGCGGATCTCCAGGGACACGTTGGGGGAGATGCGGGGGAGGACATGGTCGCCGGACAACACCAGTTCGCCATCGTCATCCCACAGGCAGATGTGCCCCGGGGTGTGGCCCGGTGTTTCCATGATGCGCCAGTTACGTCCGGCCGCGGCCAGGGTGTCAGCGTCGCCCAGCCGCCGGTCGGGGTCGGCGAGGCGGCGCATATCGTGGAGGCCCTGAGGGCTCATGGCGGCTTCGGCCACCCGCCCCTCGGGCACGCCCCAGGTCCGCATGCGCTCGCGGTCCCGTTCCGATTCCGCGTGGGCGTCATCGAACGCGGAGATGTGCCGGCGTTCCTGCTGCCCCAAAGCGATCCACGCGCCGGAGCCCCGCGCAAGGCGCGCCGCCATCCCGAGGTGGTCGGTGGGGAAGTGGGTGGCCACGATCCCGCTGATCTCACGCGGCCCCACGTCCAGAAGGCCCAGGGCAGCCATCAACTGGCCATGTCCCTCGTCGCTGTCAAAGCCGGGATCCACCACCACGCATTCATCGCCGTCGAGCAGCACGTAGCAGAGCGTGTAGCGCATCGGATTTCCGGGAAAGGCAACCGGAACGCTGTGGACGCCGGGCGCCACCACCTCGACCGGCGGGAGGACGCGGCGTTGCCAGGCCTCCTTCTGGGCGGTCCCGGTGATGGTGATGCCGTTGGTCTGCATCGTCTTACTCTGCATGGTTATTGAAAAGCGAAAAGAGCCTGGTGGCGCCGCCGTCGATCAGGAGGTCCGCGCCGTTGATGTTGCGGGCATCGTCCGTCAGCAGGTACGCGATCATGGCGCCGATTTCGGCGGGGTCAACGATGGTCTGGGTGGGGACGCGGCGGCGTACCTGGTCACGGACCTCCTGGATGACCATGGGGGTGTCCACTACGCCGGGGCAGACCGAGTTGATAGTGATTCCGGTACCCCAGAAGTCCTCAAGGAGGGAGCGCGTGAGGTTGGCCAGTCCGGCTTTTGAGGCGGCGTAGCTCGGGTACGGGTAGCCCGTGACGCCGGCGATCGAAGCGATGTTGACGATCCGCCCCCAGCCGGCCTCGATCATTCCGGGGGAAAACGCCTTGATCAGGTTGAACGGACCCACCAGGTTCACATCCAGGGCGCGCCGGAAGGTCTCCGCGGTGCTGTCCGCGAGGTACTTCCGGTCGAGGATGCCGGCCGCGTTGACCAGCGCCTGCACGGGGCCTACTTTGGCGGTCACCTCGGCCAGCAGCGTGCCGACGGCGGCCTCGTCCGCCACGTCGGCGGCAAACGCTACGGCCTTCCCGCCGGAGTCGCGGATGGCCCGGGCGGCCGCCTCGCTGCTCCCGGCGTCGAGGTCCACGCAGACGATGGTGTGGCCGGAGCCGGAGAGGCGGGCATTGATGCCGCGGCACATGCCGCCGCCCGCCCCGGTCACCAGGACATTGAGGGAAGTGCTGCTCATGATGCTGTGTCTCCTTCAGGAGTTCGAGTCGGAGCGCCCGGCGTTGGGAACAGCGGGTCAGGTAATGCTTCTTGCCAGCGGGGATAGTCGGTGTAGCCCTCGGGTCCGCCACCGTAGATGCCCGTGGGGCGCAGGGGCTCCAGAGGTGCCTGTGCCCGGAATCGGTGCGGGAGGTCGGGGTTGGAAATGAACAGCCTGCCGAAGCCCACCAGGTCCGCGATTCCGTCGGCAAGGAGCTGTTCGGCGGAAACCTGGTCATGTCCGCCCGTGACGATGACGACGCCGTCGAACAATCCTGCCAGTTCGGCGGTGGGGATGGAGGCGGCCGGCCGGTCCACGGTGGTGGACCCCGCGATCTCGGGTTCCACCAGGTGGAGGTAGGCGATTCCCAAGTCACTGACAAGGCGCACCACCGAGGAATACAGGGTGCGTTTGTCCGAGTCGTTGGCGTCCATCCAAACCGAGGACGGCGAGAGGCGGACGCCGATGCGTTCCATGGGAAGGTGGCGGGCCACCTCGGTGACTACCTCGCGCAAGAACCGCATGCGGCTTTCGAGGGAGCCGCCGTAGTGGTCGGTCCGGCGGTTGGACCCGTCGTTGAGGAATTGATCGATCAGGTAGCCGTTGGCGGCGTGCAGCTCCACGCCGTCGAATCCGGCCCGGACCGCGTTCCGGGCCGCCGCTCCGTAAGCCTGGACAATCCCGGCGATCTCCTTCGTTGTCAATTCGCGGGGCGTCTCGTAAGGGATCCTGCCGGCCGCACTGCGGTACGGGTAACCGGTGATGGCAACGGGTGAAGGCGCCTTGGGAGGCAGGCCGTCCGGCTGGACGCTGGAATGGGACTGCCTTCCCACGTGCCACAGCTGGGCGTAGACCACGGCGCCCTCCCGCTTTGCGGCCTCCACTACCGGCCGCCAGGCGGTCACCTGATCCGGGGAGTAGAGCCCGGGAACCCGGGGGTAGGCCGAGGCCTGGGGCGTGATGACGGCACCCTCGCTGATCACCAGGCCTGCACCGGCACGTTGCCCGTAGTACTCCTCCATGAGTGGCGTAGGCACGCCGTCATCGTCGGCGCGGCTGCGGGTCAGCGGTGGCAGCACAATACGGTTTCGAAGCGGTTGGCCTCCGAGGGAGAAGCTGTCAAACAGGGTGCTCTGGCGTTCCAAGGATGTCTCCTACTGGCTTACGAGCGTTCGTACGTCTAAAGTGAGTTTGGCGGATGTTGGAAGCCATGTCAATATCCCGCCCCTAAAAGCGGACGCTTGTTAGGATTGACGGAGATATGACCGACACGATCACTGAGGGGGAGGTCAAGATGACCGTCCGAGCGGAACGAAACACTGCCCAGACCATCCGGGAAGGCGCAGCCAAGCTTTTTTTCGAGCGTGGTTACGATGCAACCACGCTGCGGCAGGTGGCCTCGTCCGCGGGGCTCAAGGTCGGCAGCCTCTACAACCACATCGACAGCAAAGAAGACCTCCTGCTGCAAATCATGGGAGGCATCATCGATGACCTGCTCGAGCGCGTCCGGCAAGCTGTCGCTAACGCCGACGGAGGGGACAGTGTCGATCTCCTCCAGGCTGCCTTGGCTGAGCACATCACCTTCCACGCGGAACGTGCCCAGGAAGTCTTCATTGGCAACGCGGAGCTGCGCTCGCTGCCCCAGGGGGCACGTGATGTGGTCATCAAGAAGCGCGCCGACTACGAATCGTTCCTGGAGGCCCTGGTGTCCGCCGCGGGGCAGGCTGGACTCGCGGACGTCATCGACGCCAAAATCCACGTTTACAGCTTTGTAGCCCAGGCCACCCATATCGCAGGCTGGTTCAAGCACGGCGGCCGGTTCTCGCTCGAGGAGATTGTCCGGATCTACACGCGCCTGGCGCTGCGGGAGCTGAAGGTCGTGGACGCTGACGAACGCGTCGGGCGGGTGGTCCTGGACAGCTCAGCCACATAGGCCGCCGAGGCACCGCCTCGCGCCGTTTTCGGGCACCGCCAAAAACCGGAACGCCCGGCTGGATTATCCAGCCGGGCGTTCCGGTCTTAAAGCTGGGTTGCCGCGTCAGGCCATCGACGTCAGACGAGCGGCGGTCAGTGCTCCTCGTGCAGCGATTGCTTGAACCGCTCCGGCAGCGTCAGCGTGGCAATGACTGAGATGAACACCAGGCTGAGGGCGATGGCCGTGAGGGCGGCCGTTCCGTTCTCGGTGTTCTGGAAGATCCAGGCCGCAATGAACGGGATGGGGGCGCCGAAGATTAGGCCGGCGAGGGTCATGCCGAGGGCTGAGCCGGTGTAGCGCATGCTCGTCGGGAGCGATTCCGAGAAGAACGCCGCCTGGGTCCCGGCAGTTACCTGGATGCCGCACAGGGCCAAGGCGATGATCGCGACGCTGGCGGGGTAGTTCATGGAGTTCATGATGGGGAACATGGTGCCGGCAGCTACACCCTGCAAGGCAAGGCCGAGGAGGAAGGTCTTCTTGCGGCCGATGCGGTCGCTGAGCTTGCCGCCGAAAATAGCGGCCGGGATGGAGATCAGGTTGGCCACGAGCAGCAGGCCGAAGGTGATCGAGTTTTCGTAACCGAGTTCCTTGGTCAGGTAGTTCACGGCGTAGGTGACGCTGATCCAGAACAGCCCCGCGGACGCAGCCCAGGACAGCACCAGCTTGATGACGGTTCCCGGCTTCTTCGCGATCACGGCCAGGGCACGCTCCTGGGGAACCAGGGACTCGGCAGCTTTCCTCTGGTTCTCCTTGAAAGCCGGAGTTTCTTCGACCCGCTGGCGGATGAATACGCCCACCACGAGCAACAGCACACCCATCAGGAAGGGGATCCTCCAGCCCCATGCGGCAAAAGCGTCCTTGGAAAGGAACATCGCCAGCCCGGTAAGGGTGATCGAGGCGAAGGTCTGCGCCAGCGGAGAGCCGGTGGCAAGGATCCCGCCGAACAAGCCTCGATGGTTGGTGGGCGCGTGCTCGACGACGAGCACTTGAACGCCGGTGGCCTCGCCGCCGAGGGCGAAGCCCTGGAGGAAGCGAAGCACCACCAGGAGCGTCGGGGCAACAATTCCCGCCACGGCGTAGGTGGGCAGCAGGCCGATCAGCACCGAGGACACGCCCATGAGGATAAGGGTGAACATCAGGACGTTGCGTCGGCCGATCTTGTCGCCCAGGGCACCGAAGACGATTCCGCCGAGGGGTCGGGCCACCATGCCGGCCCCGAAGGTGGCAAACGAGGCGAGGATCGCCGAGTTCGCATCAAAGCTGGGGAAGAAGAGTTGGGGGAAGAGGGTTGCCGACAGGGTGCCGTACACCGCGAAGTCGAACCACTCCAGTGCGGTGCCGAACGTGCCGCTCGCCACGGCGGTCCTTGCTGTCTTCGGATCGAACGTCGGTGCTTCGCGCTCCAAGAGCGGCGGGGGCTGAACAGGATTTGTCAATTCCGACATTGGAACTCACTCCTTGGATAGGTGGAAAGTCAGTGGCGTTCGCCGGTCTCCGTCGTGTGCAGCGAGCCGCAACCACACTCCGCATCCTCTTCGTCAGGGAGGGCTCGGACCCTATGGGGCAATATACCCGGGGTGCGATGGAGAAGAACAAGCGTTCGTTCATGAACAAGCGTTCGTACGAAGTGTAGGGTGTGATGTGGATCTCGCGCAAGAGCCGCCGGGGGATGTCTCTCCGCACCCGCCTGCCGATCGATCGGCGCCCCCAGGCGTGGAGCTGGAGCCCCCTTGCGGACGGAATCAACTCATACTAGACTTTCGAACGAACGCTTGTTCGTTGAAGAATAAGCCCTGTGGAGTCCGGCTTGCCGGACCCGCACCAGCCACACCGAGGAGCAAGCATGCGAACGATTGGTGAGTGGATCAAACTCAACCACCGGCGCTATCCGACGCGCGAAGCCATCGTCGACGGCGCCCGCCGGCTGACCTTCGCCGAGCTCGCCGAGAGCGCATGGGGCCTGGGAAGGGGCCTGCGGGACGCCGGCATCGGCGCGGGTCACACGGTGGGGGTGCTGGCCGGAAACTCGACCTTTAATGCCGAAGTCTTCTTTGGGGTCGCGGCCGCCGGAGGCACCTACGTCGCCTACAACTGGCGTTGGGCATCGGCGGAGCTCGCGGCCGGCATCAAGGAGACCGGCGCGAAGATCATCCTGGTGGAGGAACGGCTCATTCCCAACGCGGTAGAGGCCCTGGAAATACTGGGCCGAACCGAGCAGGAACTGCCGCGGCTGGTTCGCCAGGGTGCCGAGGTCGACGCCCTGCGCACCGGATCCGGTCCGCTGGAGGATGTCACCACACTGGACAGCCCGCTCTGCATCATCTACACGGGAGGAAGCACTGGTACGCCCAAGGGCGTGGTCATTTCCCAAAGGGCAGCAGCAGCCAACGCATTCAACGAAATGTACGACTGCAGGATGGGCAGCCGCCCCGAGGAACGCGGCCTGATCATCACACCGTTCTTCCACTCGGCGGCACTGCTGTGCTGGCTGGTCCCGCACTTCATCGCCGGTGCCACCAGCGTGATCGCCGAGAAGTTCAATGACGAACTCATTGTGGATCTGGTGGGGCGGGAACGGGTCACCAATACGTTCCTCATCCCGAACATGATGCGCCGGCTGATGGAAAACGGCGTCTTTGCGGACCCGGCCATCAAGACCTATCTTAAGGCGGTCCATACGGGCGCCGGCCTGCTGCGGATGCCGGACAAGCAGCTTTTCACTGACCTGCTCCCCGACGCCGAACTGTACTTCCGCTACGGCCTCACCGAGGCAGGGCCCATGGTCACCCGGCTGAAGCCGGCAGACATGCTGGATCCCGCCGTCGACGGTTCGATCGGCACCGAGTACCTGCTGGCCGAGGCGCAGCTCCAGGATCCGTTCGGCGAGCCGGTTCCCCCGGGTGAACTCGGCGAGATCTGCGTCAAGGGCCCGTCCCTGATGACCGGCTACTACGGCCGGCCCGAAGCTACCGCCGAGGCCTTCCGCGGCGGCTGGCTCCACACCGGAGACCTGGCGGTGCAGGACGAGCGAGGGTATTACTTCTTCCGGGACCGGCTGAAGGAAATGATCAAGACCGGTGGGGAGAATGTCTATTCCGCCGAGATCGAGCAGGCGCTGTACCTGCACCCCGCCGTCCTGGAAGCAGCTGTTGTTGGTGTCCCGGATCCGCGCTGGGACGAGGAAGTGCGGGCCGTCGTCGTGCTCCGCAGCGGACTGCAGGCGAACGGCGAAGAACTATCCGCCTTCCTCCGCGGGCACCTGGCAGGCTACAAGATTCCAAAGAAAATCGTCTTCATGGGTGCCGACCAGCTGCCGCGGTCCGCGGCCGGAAAGCTCGTCAAGGCTCAGCTGAAATCGAATCTGGGATGGGGCGCATGAGGCTCGCAACCATTCGGATTGAAGGCGGCACCGCAGCAGCCGTCGAGGTGGACGGTGCCCTGGCGCTCTTGCCGTTTGCAGACGTCGGCGAATGGCTCCGTGCCGGTTCGCCGGCAGTGGACCAGTACGACGACGGCACACGCCTTGCGATTGACGGGGCCGACTTCGCGCCGCTGGTCACCGCCCCCGGAAAGATTGTGTGCGTCGGGCTCAATTACCGCGAGCACATCCTTGAGATGGGCCGGGAACTGCCGCAGCACCCTACGCTCTTCGCCAAATTCTCGGACGCCCTGATCGGCGCCAATGATCCCATCGTCCTGCCGCCGGGTTCCGAATCCGTGGACTGGGAGGCCGAGCTCGCCGTCGTTATCGGAAACAGGGTCTCGCGGGCCTCGGCCGAGGAAGCCGCGGCGGCGATCGCCGGCTTCACGGTGGCAAACGACATCTCAGCCCGCGACTTCCAGCGCCGGACGCCCGAGTGGCTGCAGGGCAAGACCTTCGACGCCACCACCCCGCTGGGGCCGTTCCTGCTGACGGCCCATGACGCCGGAAACGCGCCGGACCTGGAGATTTCCTGCACGGTGGATGGTGCCGCCAAACAAAAGGCGCATACCGGCGACCTGGTGTTCAGCCCCGTTGACCTGGTCCGCTACATTTCCGCGATCACCACGCTCCACCCGGGCGATGTGATTCTCACCGGCACGCCGGGAGGCGTAGGCGACGGCCGCACTCCCAAGGAATTCCTCACCGACGGCAGCGTCGTCACCACCTCGATCGACGGCATCGGCGAATGCCGCAACGCCTGCATCCTGCGCTGATTCCGGCGCCCTAGCTCTAAGGACAATCATGTTCACTAAAATCCTGATCGCTAACCGCGGCGAAATCGCCGTCCGGGTGGCACGCAGCTGCCGCACCCTGGGTATCGAGTCCGTTGCCGTTTATTCGACGGCGGACGCCGCGTCCATGCACGTCCGGGCGGCGGACACTGCCATTGACCTCGGCGATGGTCCCGCCAGCAGCAACTACCTGAGCATCCCCAAGATCATCGCGGCGGCGCTCGAGTCGGGTGCCGAGGCCATTCACCCGGGCTACGGCTTCTTGTCCGAGAACCCGGAATTCGCGTTGGCCGTTGCGGACGCGGGCCTGACATTCATCGGACCGTCCGCGCATGCCATCACCACCATGGGCGGCAAAGTGGCTGCCCGCGATGTGGCGATCCGCGTCCAGGTCCCCCTGGCACCGGGCACCGATGGAGCCATTGCCAGCGCGGCCGCCGTCGAGGCGTTCGGCGCCGAACACGGCTACCCCGTCCTGGTGAAGGCCTCAGCTGGTGGGGGCGGACGCGGCATGCGCCGCATCGACTCCGAACCACAGGCCAAAGAAGCCTTCGACGCCGCCGTCCGTGAAGCCACAGCGGCCTTCGGCAACGGCGAGGTCTACCTCGAGCGGTACCTCACCCACGCACGCCACGTTGAGGTCCAGGTCTTCGCCGACACGCACGGAAACACCGTCTACGTGGGTGACCGCGACTGCTCCGTGCAGCGCCGCCACCAGAAGCTGGTGGAGGAGTCCCCGGCCCCCGGTCTCTCCGACACCCTGCGCCGGAACATGGGCGAGGCCGCCGTCCGGCTGGCCCGCGAGGTTGGTTATGTCGGCGCCGGCACCGTTGAGTTCCTGGTGGAGGACGAGAAGTTCTACTTCCTCGAAATGAACACCCGCATCCAGGTGGAACACCCGGTCACCGAAATGGTGCATGGTGTGGACCTCATCGCTGAGCAGATCCGCGTGGCAGCGGGCGAGGAGCTGTCCATCATGGGCAACCTGACGCCCAAGGGTGCGGCCATCGAGGCACGCATCAACGCCGAGGACGTCGCGGAAGGCCGGTTCCTGCCCGCCCCGGGTCCGGTGGACCTCCTCACCGCACCCGTTGGCGAGGGCCTGCGGTTCGATGCCGGCTACGAGTCCGGCGACACGGTGCTGCCGCTGTACGACAGCCTCATCGGCAAGCTGATCGCCTACGGCCCGGACCGCGAGACGGCCATCAAGCGCCTGCTCGGCGGCCTGGAGCGGCTGCAGATCGAGGGCGTACCCACCACGGCCCCCGCCGCACAGACGATTGTTGCGCACCCGGATTTCCAGGAGCTTCGCTTCAGCACCTTGTGGCTGGAAGAGACCGTTGACTTCACGGAACCCGAGCCCGTGGACCGCGCCAATGTGGAGGTGGGCGGACGCTTCTACATCATCCCCACGTTCAACGACTACGGCAGCGCGGGCGGCTACGCCAACGCCGCCCCCGCCTTGGCCGATCCGTCAGCCGCAGATCCGGCGGCCGCCACCGGCCGGACGCGGCAGGCACGGGCCAAGCGCGAGAAAGTCAGCGACGGAACCGTCAAGGCACCGATGCAGGGCACCATCATCAAGATCAACACGGCCGCCGGGCAGAGGGTGGCCAAGGGCGATGTGCTGTTCGTCCTGGAAGCGATGAAGATGGAGAACCCCATCACCGCGCCGGCCTCCGGCGTGGTCGGTGAGATCACCGCCGTCGTGGGCGATTCCATGGCCGCCGGCACCCTGCTGACCAAGATCACCGAGGAGGTGGCGGCATGAAGCCGTACCGTTCGCTGCTGTTTGTCCCCGGCCACAAACGGGACTGGATCGACAAGGCGCTGAACTCCGAGGCCGACGCCATCATCATCGACCTGGAGGACTCCGTCCCCGGGCAGGACAAGGAACTGGCCCGCACCAACGCCCGCGAAGCCCTGGAAGCCCACGACGGCTCAAAGGGCATCCTGGTCCGGCCCAACGCCCTGGACACCATCTTCTTCGGACGAGACGTGGCCGACGTGACCCACCGCAACCTGACCGCGTTCCTGCTCCCCAAGCTGTTCTCCCGCGATGACGTGGTCCGGTTCGACGCGCTGGTGACGGCGGCGGAGCTCGATCACGGTATCGACCGCGGAACCGTTGAACTGGTGCCCTCCCTCGAAACTGCCGCCTCCATCAATAAAGTGGATGAGATCCTGGCCGGCCCGCGGGTTGGCGGGGTGATGGCAGCGGCCGCCAAGGATGCGGACGTCTCCCGGGAGGTCGGCTTCCGCTGGACCGCCGCGGGAATGGAGACGCTGTACCTCCGGAGCAAAGTGGTGGTGGCGGCCCGTTCCGCCGGCATCCGCACCATTGTCCTGGGGCTCTGGCAGGAGGTGCGGAACCTGGAGGGGATGCGCAGCTTCGCGCAGGACAACAGCGGCCTGGGCTACACCGGGCAGGTGCTGATCCACCCCTCGCACGCTCCGATCGCCAACGAGGAATACGGCCTCACCGAGACGTTGAAAGGCTACTACGAGGGCCTGATCGAGGCTTTCGAGGAAGGCCAGCGCAACGGCCACGGGGCCGTCTCCTACCGCGGGGACCACATTGACCTGGCACACGCCAACCACGCCCGCGAGGCTCTCGCCCTCGCCGCTGCATAACCGCTACCTACAACCCACCCAAGCAAAAGGAGGCCAGTCATGGCCGGAATGTATTTCGAGGATTTCACCGTCGGAGACGTCATCAAGCACGACGTCACCCGCACCGTCACGGAGACGGACAACCTGCTGATCACTGCACTGACCATGAACGTCCAGCCGCTGCACCTGGATGCGGAGTTCGCCAAGAAGAGCATGTTTGGACGCCAGATCGTCAACAGCATTTTCACCCTGGGCCTTGTCACGGGAATCCCCGTCCAGGACACCACCCTCGGCACTACCCTGGGAAATCTTGGCTTCCGGGACATCGAGTTCCCCAAGCCGGTGTTCTTCGGTGACACGCTGCGTGTGGAGACCGAGGCCTTGGACAAGCGTGAATCGAAGTCGCGTCCGGACACCGGAATTGTGGGCATCGAACACCGCGGCTACAACCAGGACGGCGAACTGGTCTGCGTCGTGCGCCGGACGGCGCTGATGCTGCGCCGCGCCGGTCAAACGGCGGAAGCAGTGGCCCCCAGCCATTCCTAGTGGGTTGACTCACGCTCTGACTGGCCCAGGTCGCCGCAGGAGGTGACAGGATAGGAGGACCTGCACCAGCACAGCAAAGGGCGGATCATGGCCAAAGGAATCTACGTCAGCGCGACCACCCCGGGCTCCGGCAAGTCCCTCATAGCGCTGGGCCTGGCGGACACCCTGCACCGGCACGCGGACCGGATCGGATTCTTCAAGCCTGTGGTGCATGGCAACGACGCCGCGGCGGACCCCATGGTGGCCCTGATGAAGGCCCGATTCGACCTCGACGACGAGCGCTGCCGCGGCGGCCTGACGGTTGCCGAGGTCCGGGCGCTGCTGGCCGAGGGGAACAGGGCGGAGATCGATTCCCGGTGCGTGGAGATCTTCGCCGAGATGTCCCGCCACTGCGACGTGGTGATCGTGGAGGGAACGGACCTCACCGGCCAGGACGCCGCCGTCGAATTCGACCTCAACGCCCGCCTCGCGAACAACCTGGCGGCCCCCATCGTGGCCGTGGTGGGCGCGAAGGGGCTCACGGTCGCGGAGGCCGCCGACGCCGTCGAGGTTGCCCGGAAGGAACTGGCGGCGGAACGCTGCAGCCTCCTGGCGATCATGGTGAACCGTGCCGACCCGGAGAATGTGGACGGGATCGCAGCCGCCGTGAAGCCCGGCGCGTCCGGCCGCCCCGTGTACGTCTTCCCGGAGCTGGAGGACATCGCCCGGCCCACCACCGGGGAGGTGGCCTCGGCCCTCGGGATCCGCCAGGTCGCCGGCCGGCCGGACATGGAACGCGACGTGCACGCGATCAAGGTGGCGGCCATGAACGTGGCCAACTTCCTGCACGTGCTCGACGACGGCGCCCTGGTGATCGTCCCCGGCGACCGTGCGGACGTGATGGTCGCGTGCCTCGCGTCCTCCTTCTCGCCGGAGTTCCCGGTGCCGTCGGCGCTCATCCTCACCGGCGGCCTGGCCCCGGACCCCAACATTTACTCGTTGCTGGCGCAGGCGCCGTTCCCCGTGTTCGCGGCCCCGGACGACACCTACACCACCGCCAAACGGGTCTCCGAGGTCCGCAGCGAGATCTGGTCGGGGCACCGCCGCAAGGTGGCCTCGGCCGTGGGGCTGTGGGCGAAGCGCGTGGACGAGGCCGAGCTGGTGGAGCGGCTGCACCTGCCGCGGCTGGAGCGGATGACGCCGCTGCGGTTCCTGCACGACCTCATCGAACGGGCCCGGCTGCAGCGCCGGCACATCGTCCTGCCCGAGGGGAACGACGTGCGGATCCTTCGGGCCGCCGAAATCCTGCACCGGCGGGACGTCTGCGACCTCACCATCCTGGGCAACGAGTCGGCGGTCCGGGAGCTGGCGTCCACCCAGGGCATCGACCTCTCCGGCATGAACATCGTGGACCCCGCGACGTCGGAGCTGCGCCAGCAGTTTGCCCAGAAGTACGCGGAGCTGCGGGCGCACAAGGGCGTGGACCTGGCCCGGGCATTGGAAGTCATGCTCGATGGCAGCTACTTCGGCACCATGATGGTGCAGCTGGGCGTCGTGGACGGCATGGTCTCCGGGGCGGCGCACACGACGGCACACACGATCAGGCCGGCCCTGGAGTTCGTCAAGACCCGGGACGGCGTGAAAATCGTTTCCTCGGTGTTCCTGATGCTGATGCCGGACCGGGTGCTGGTGTACGGCGACTGTGCGGTCAATCCGGACCCGAACGCCGAGCAGCTGGCGGACATCGCGCTGGCCTCGGCCGAGACGGCCCATCAGTTCGGCGTGGAGCCGCGGGTCGCCATGCTGTCCTATTCCACCGGCGGGTCCGGCACCGGGGAGGCGGTGGACAAAGTGCGGCAGGCCACCGAAGTTGTGAAGACACTCCGGCCGGACCTCGCCGTCGAAGGCCCCATCCAGTACGACGCCGCCGTGGACGCCGCGATCGCCGCGTCCAAGATGCCGGGCTCGTCCGTGGCCGGGCAGGCGACCGTGTTCATCTTCCCGGACCTGAACACCGGCAACAACACCTACAAGGCAGTCCAGCAGTCCTCGGGTGCTGTCGCCGTCGGGCCGGTGCTGCAGGGCCTGCGCAAACCGGTCAATGACCTCTCGCGCGGCTGCACGGTGGAGGACATCGTCAACACCGTGGCCATCACGGCCATCCAGGCCCAGTCGGCCGAGGACCAGCCGGCATCCGAACAGCCCGTCGAAGCCAAGGCTTAGGAGGCCCCATGCTTGTGCTCGTCATCAACTCCGGCTCGTCCTCGCTCAAGTACCAGGTGCGCGACGTGGAGGCCGGCAGTGTGCTCACCGAAGGCCTGGTCGAAAAGATCGGCATGGGGACCGGCGGTGAGGGCGACGGCCAGCCCGAGGGCCCGCGCGACCACGCGGAGGCGCTGGAACAGGTGGACGCGGCCATCCACGCAGCGCTGGGGGACCGGGTGCTCGACGCCGTGGGCCACCGGGTGGTGCACGGCGGGGAGCGCTTCGCCGAGCCGGTGCTGGTCAACAACGAGATCACCCGGGCCATTGAACGGCTGAACCCCCTCGCACCGCTGCACAACCCCGCCAACGTCCTGGGCATCCGCGCGATCGCGAAGAAGTGGCCCGAGCTGCCGCAGGTGGCCGTGTTCGACACCGCCTTCCACCGCACCCTGCCCGAGCACGCCTGGCGTTATGCGGTGCCGGAGGAGCTCTACACGAACCACGGGATCCGCCGCTACGGCTTCCACGGCACCTCGCACGAATACGTGGCGCACCGGGCGGCGGCGCTGCTGGATGTTCCGGTGGAGGAGTTCGACGCCGTCATCGCCCACCTGGGGAACGGCGCCTCGGTCACGGCGATCCGCGGCGGCCAGTCCATCGACACCTCCATGGGATTCACGCCCCTTGAGGGCCTGGTCATGGGTACGCGCTCCGGCGACCTCGATCCGTCCATCCTGGTGTTCCTGGGCCGGACCGGCTGGTCTCCCGAAGACTTGGATTCGATGCTGAACCGGCAGTCCGGGCTTAAGGGCCTGGCCGGGAACAACGACATGCGCTCGGTGGTGGAGGCCGCCGAGGCCGGTGACGCCAAGGCCGCGATGGCCCTGGCGGTCGCGTCCTACCGGCTCGCGAAGTACATCGGCGGCTACCACGTGGCCGTCGGGGGCGCCAAGGCCCTCGTGTTCACGGCGGGGATCGGTGAGAACTCGCACCAGTTCCGCGCCCTGGTGGCGCAGCGGCTCGGTGCCCTCGGCGTCGAGCTCGACGCCGGGCTGAACCGGGAACGGTCCAGGGAACCCCGGGTCATTTCCACTCCGACGTCGGCCCTGCCCGTCCTGGTGGTCCCCACCGACGAGGAGCGGGCCATCGCCGAGGCGACGGCCGCCGTGGTCGCCCGGGCATCGGTTGCCCCGTAACCGCCCAACTAGCTCGCAGCAGGGGCCGTTTTGAGCCCCCAAAACGGCCCCTGCTGCGAGTCAGTTGGGCGACGGGTAGCGTTGGGGGAATGACGGACCCCAAACCCCTGCCCGCGCTGCCCCTCCGCACCGAACGGCTGGTGCTGCGGCGCTTTGAAGCCTCCGACCTCGATGCCTTCCACGCCTACCACTCGCTGCCCGAAACCGCCCGGTTCCTGCCTGGCGAAGCGAAGAGCTATTCCAAGTCCATGGAAACCGTGGGACGGTACGCCAACTTCGAGTTCGAGAAGGAGGGCGACTGGGTGGCACTCGCCATCGAGGCCGCGGACTCGCCCGGGCTACTCGGCGAGGTGGTGCTGAAGTGGCTGGAAGGCCGCGGGCAGGCCGAGATCGGCTGGAGCCTGGCCCCGGAGGCGCGCGGAAAAGGGTACGCGGCGGAGGCCGCCGCGGCGATCCTCAAGCTCGGCTTTGAGGACCTGGGCTTCCACCGGATCGACGCCAAGCTCGATGCCCTGAACACGGCCTCGGCGGCGCTCTGTGAACGGCTCGGCATGCGCCTGGAATCACGGCAGGTGGACAAATGGCACTACAAGGGCGAATGGGCCACGGAAGTGGTGTACGCCTTGCTCTCGGACGAATGGAAGGGCCGGTAACGGGGTTCTCGGAGCCTCAGGGCGCGGGGAAGCCCCGATTTGAGGGAATGCCGACCTGACAGGAGCGGCGATATGACGCGGATGGCCGGAATGACAACCTCATTCCGGCCATCTGCGTCAGATCGGCCGCGGTTCTGGTCCCCGCGCTAGGGTGCCAGCGGCGCGGTGGACGCGGGCGCGGGTGGGGCAGTGCCCGATGCCGGAGCCGGCGCAGTCGGTTGCTCCGCCGCCGGCGCCGTGGCACCCGAGCCGGCACCGGAGCCGGGGGCGGGAGCCGACGACGCCGGACCGCCGGGCGGCGCGGTCGGCACAGCGCCGCCGGACGGCGCCGTCGTCCCGGAAGTCCCCGTCGTGCCGGAAGTCCCCGTGGCGCCGCTGCCTCCCGGTGACGGCGCCGCCGTGCCGGAAGTCCCCGTGGCCCCGGGCGAGCCGGTGCTGCCGGCTCCGGACGGCGCACCCGGAGTGGCTTCGGATGAGGCACCCGGAGTGGCGCCGGGCGTTGCACCCGGTGTCGGGCCCGTTCCGGAGGACCCGGCCGGGGTGGCGCTGGGATCGGCCTTGATGAGCGCCATGATCTGTTCCTTGTACGCGCTGAGCCGGCCCTGGATCTCCGAGAGCGGCCGGTTCCGCAGATCCTTGCCGTAGGCGGCGATCTCCTGCCACAGCGCGTTGAGCCTGGCCGTGCCGTCGCTGCTCAGGGGCCCGTCGAGGGTGAGTACCAGTTGGCTGGCCAGGGCGTAGGTCAGGCACCGGAGGCAGTTGTAGTTGGCC
This sequence comes from Arthrobacter sp. 2MCAF15, assembly GCF_052115605.1. Lineage (NCBI taxonomy): Bacteria > Bacillati > Actinomycetota > Actinomycetes > Micrococcales > Micrococcaceae > Arthrobacter > Arthrobacter sp. 2MCAF15. The sequence goes on from NZ_JBFRGZ010000010.1 coordinate 112,955, forward strand.
GAAGCGGAGAGGTTTTCCGGGACGATCACATTGGTCTGGCCCACGATCAGGACCACCTGGAAGCCCACCGCCACGGCGGCGCAGTCCGCGCAGCTGGCAAAGGCGTAGGCCTCATTCCTGGTGTCCACGGTCTCGCCGTCGTCCGCCCAGACCAGGGCGAAGGCAACGTCGTAGACCACGGAACCGTCGGTGGTGTTGACCGCGAGGGACTGGTTGCCGTCGCCGTCGGGGGCGGCCGGCCTGTCGAAGGGAAACACCCAGGAAGGGGCAGTCGGCGCCGCGGCGCCGGCCGTGCCAGGCGTGCCTGACGTGCCGGCCGCCCGGGGCACCAGGACCATGCTCAGCTGCGGCTCGTCGCGGGCGGGTTTCCGGGCACCCTCCGGCCACAGGGCAACGGTGCGTCCCGGCCGGCCCTCTGCCATCCGGGCCGTGGACGCGGCCGGGAAGACCACCGTGGTGGCGTCGGCCAGGGTGCCGCGCTCGTAGGACTGGATCGGCCGGTAAGTGTCGGCGCCGGGCCACCAGGCCCAGGCGAGGCCGGCCGCCACAGCCGCGACCGCAACGATTGCGGTGGCGCGCTGCAAAGCTTTGCCGCGGGTCTTCTGCCACAGCCCCGTGGCCAGCTGGCGGACCAGGCGCAGCAGAATGTAGAAGACGCCCAGCACCGGCAGTGCCAAACAGGCGATGGCGAGCACCCGCACGGCGGCGTCGGCGAAGTCCCCGGCGCCAATGCTGTGGGAGAGCATGGCCTGCTGCTTGAGGCCGTTGTCCCAGGCGGTGCCCAGCACGCGCGGCAGGGTCAGCACCATGGTGGCCATGCTGAAGAGCAGCAGGGGTACCGTGACCAGCACCCAAACGGTGACCACGGCCCGCGCCCACGGTTTCAGGAGCCTGGCTTCTGGGGCTGTCTTTCGCCAGGGCACTAGTGCCAGCAGGGTCGGTTTGATGCGCTGGAACAGGTCCGGGACACCGGTGGCGTCGGCCAGGATGTGATAGCCGTCAAACCGGACCAGCGGCATCAGCTGCCGGACCATCTGCAGGATCTGGGTAACCACCACCAGCAGCAGTGCATCGAAGCCGGTGGCCCACCAGATGCCCATGATCGCGACGGCCACGATCGCGTTGAAGTACAGCCCGCCAAGATCGGTGCGCAGGCGGCCGCCCCGCCCCAGCCGGTAGGAATCGGTGACGTCGGTGTAGAAGGCCGGCCACATCAGGTACAAGCCGGTGCCCATCGCGCCGGGTGTGGCTCCGCCGCGGCGGGCGGCGGCGGCGTGGCCGAACTCATGGAACCCGGCCGAGAGTACCGTGACCAGCAGGATCAGAAGCACCAGCCCTGGGTTGGCGAAGGCTTCATGCGTGGCGGAGGCCAGCCCCTTGACCATCAAAACCCACCAGCACGTGGCCAGGAATGCGGCGGTCACGGCCACCACAATCAAGGGGTTGAACAGCCTGGCGAACGGCGCCGTGAGCTTCCGGGTGCGGTCCGGATCGGTCACCGAGTAGCGGAAGCGCATCCCCAGCAGCGGGTTCGATTTCTTCACCGCGGGCTCGGACCCGTCCGCCAGCCGCAGGAGGCCCAGGGGGAGCAGCTGGGAGCTGATCAACGTCCTGACGTTCCCGGCACTGACCAGCCGTCCGAAGCTGTTGCTCACATGCCCGGCGATTTCCTCGGCGCCCCGCCGGCCGTCGATCGCCTCAAGCACCAGGTACAGCAGCCGGGTGAGCTGGATGGTCTGCCCGTCGGCGCGGCGCACCAGGGACGGCGGCTCCTTGTAGCCGGATCCCTTCGCCTCGCCGATCAGCTGGACGCCGGTGGCCAGCACCGGAACCTCCTGCACCGGAACCTCCTGCACCGGAACGTCCTGCACGCTGACGGCAACGTTCGACGCCGGGCCGGCAGCTTCGGCGGCTGTGCCGACTCCGCTGGCGGCGGCCGGGACCGGAGGGCCGTCCTGCCCGGACGGCCCTCCGTGCGCACTGTTCATCTGGGAGTCACTGCTTCAGGTCGGACTGCTGGTCAGCCGACGCCGTGGCATCGCCATGGATGTCCTGGTTGATGATGGCATCCTGATGGGCGACGGCGAACGCGTTGCTGTCGATTGAGCCGATGTTGGCGCCGACGGCGGCGTCGATCGGTGCAGCCACGTTGGCGTTGGCGGCCACCGCACCGTTGATGGGTGCGGCGATGCCCGCGTTGGCGTCCAGGTTCACGTCGACGTTGAGCAGGTTGCCGTTCAGGGCGCCGGCGCCGGCGGCCGCTCCGGCCGCATCCGTGGGCAGCGCGCCGCCCAGGTCCGGGGCCGTGCCACCGGGGAGGATGCCGCCGTCGGTGGGGCTGCCGGAAGCCGGGGCTGTATCCGCGGCGGCCGGCGCGGCGGCGGAAGCTGCGCCGGGATCCGCTGCAGCTGAGGCATCCGTGCCGGTGCCCTGGCCAATGACGCTGTCCTGGGTGGAATCTGCTGTGGCATCGCCCGTGACGCCCTGATCGATGATGGTTCCCTGGTCGGCGAGCGCCTGTGATTCGGACCCAAAGGAGAGAACGTTTGCCGACGCAGCCGCGTCAATCGGGGCGGCAACGTTGGCGTTGGCCGCGATGCCGAGGTCGATCGGCGCGGCGGCGCTGATGCCCAGGTTCAGGTCGGCGTTCAGGTCCAGGACGGAGGCGACCTCCTTGTCCGGAAGGGCCGTGCCGCCCTCCGCCATCAGCTCATCATCGGTCAACGGGGTCATTCCCTGCTCAACTCCCACAATAAACTCCATCTCCGGCACCGTGTGCCCGGTAAAAGCCCTCGGACGCCCCGCCCCCAGCGGACGGGTTCCACGTCGAAGTGCCTATCATGCCAGTAAATAGTAAGCATGATGACCAATTGGGCGGTAGTGGGCTCCCAGATGATCCCGGATGCACTGCCTCACCACGTCCGACCCCTCCCGCCTCGCAGCCCCGTCCCCACCCATTTGACACAGATGGCCGCCAAGAGGGGTCTCATAGCGGCCATCCGTGTCGAATGGGTGGGGCGAATGAGTGGGGCGAATGGGTGGGGCGAACGGGTGGGGCGAACGGGTGGGGCGAACGGGTGAGGCGAATGGGTGAACGGGCGAACCCCGAGGCGACCCGGCGCGCCGGCGCACTACTTCAGCCCGGCTCCCGGCAGCAGTTCGTTAGGCGCCATCGCCGCAGCCCTTCGCTTCGGGATCACCGTATGCCAGGGCCAGGCTTCTCCCGGGACAACCCGATCCCTATGACGATGATGACCGTCGCCGCAAGCAAGGGCGCTATGAATGTGGCGCTGTGGACCCCAAAGCCAAAGGCCACGATGAAAGACATCATGAGTGCGCATGAGCTCCAGCCCAGCAGCAAGACGGGCGCCGCGCGGAGCCGTTCGCGCCGCTTGACCAGGAGCAAGATAGCGGAGGCGAGCGTGCCGATCGCGGCCATCAGGAATAGGAAGGGAGCGAAGCCGGCCCCAACTGAGATGCCGGTGAGGAACAGCATGAAGAGCCAGACTCCCAACACGATCGCCACAATGCTCGAGGCGACCCGGTAGTCGGAGGCCCTGGGCTCCGTGGGGCCGGCAGGAACCCATTGGCCTGGGGGCGTGAACGGCTGCGCGGACGGGTAGGGAACGTAATGCATCTGCTGGTGGTTCGGTTGCTGTACGTACCCTGGCGGAGCATAAGGCGGTGAATAAGGCTGCGGCGCCGGCTGCTGTACGTACCCTGGCGGTGCATAAGGCGGTGCATAAGGCTGCGGCGCCGGGTGCTGTACGTACCCTGGCGCCGCATAAGGCGGCGCCGGCTGCTGTACGTACCCTGGCGCCGCATAAGGCGGCGCCGGCTGCTGTACGTACCCTGGCGGAACATAAGGCGGAGCATAAGGCGGGGCATAAGGCTGCGGCGCCGGCTGCCCATACCCCGCCGATGGCTGGTCCGGGACCGGCTGCTGGTCCGGGTTCTGCGGTGCCGGCGGGACCGGCGGTATGTTCTCACTCAATGGTGCCCCCCATGGTCATCGTTCAGGTCGCCACAGGCTACACCAGGCCCGCGTCGGGAAACAGGCCACCCTCGTGCGCCGTGAGGAGCCCACGAGGGCAGGGAACCCGCTTTACTTCAGCCCGGCTCCGGGCAGCAGCTCGGTGGCGCCCACGGAATCGGCGACGAACGCGTAGTCCCAGGCCCGTTCGCGCCACTGCACGTAACGGCCCGAGGCGCCACCGTGGCCGCCCTCCATCTCGATCTTCAGGACAACGGGCTCGCTTCCGGTGTTCACCTCGCGCAGCCGCTGCACCCATTTGGCCGGCTCCACGTAGAGCACCCGGGTGTCGTTGAAGCTGGTGACCGCGGCGATCTTCGGATAGGCCACGGCGCGGACGTTTTCATACGGCGTGTAGGACTTCATGTACGCATAGACCTCAGGGTCCGTGATCGGGTTGCCCCACTCTTCCCACTCCAGTGCTGAGAGCGGCAGTTCGGGGTCCAGGATGGTAGTCAGCGCGTCCACGAACGGTACGGCCGCAACAATTGCCGCGTACTTTTCCGGTGCCAGGTTGGCGACCGCGCCCATCAGCAGGCCGCCGGCGGAGCCGCCCATGGCCGCGATCCGGTCCGGGTCCACCCAGCCGGATCCGGCGAGCCAGTCCGTGGCCGCGATGAAGTCGGTGAAGGTGTTCTTCTTGCGCAGTTTCTTGCCGTCGTCGTACCAGTGCCGGCCCAGCTCGCCGCCGCCGCGGATGTGGGCGATCACGAACACGATGCCGCGGTCCAGCAGGGACAGCCGGGGGATCCCGAAGCCCGGATCCATGCTCATCTCGTAGGAGCCGTACCCGTACACCAGGCCGGCCGCCGTCGAATCCTGCCGGACGGAGGCGTGCCGCAGCACCGAGAGCGGAACCTTCGTGCCGTCCGCGGCGGTGGCCCACTCCCGAGTGGCGACGTAGTCCGACGGCGAGTAGCCGCCCAGCACCGGGCTCTCCTTGCGCAGCAGGAGTTCACCGGCCGGACGTTCCGGGGTGGGCAGTACGAAGTCGTAGACCCGGGACGGGGTGAAGTAGGAGGTGTAGCCCATCCGGATCGCCGGGGCCTCGTAGTCGGAGCCCGCGACGCCGGCCGTGTAGAGCTCCTCGTCGAACGCGGGTTCCACCGCGGCGCCCTGCTCCGGAGTGCCGAGGCCGGCCAGGGGCAGGACCTGGACGCGCTCGATGGTGTCCTTGCGGATGGAGACCACGGCATGGGTGGAGGTGACCCCGGCGCCGTTGACCCGGACCTGGTCGGAATGGGCGATGACAGTGTCCCAGTGCTGCTCGGCGATCGGCTTGTCGAGTTCGGCCGGGTCCACGAGCGAGACCATGGAATTGATGGCGTCCTTGTTGTGGGTCAGCAGGATCCGCTCCCGGCCAGAGCCAGAGCCAGAGCCAGCGCCGGCGCCAGCGCCAGAGCCAGCGCCCGCGGCGTCCGCCAGCAGGAACGGTTCGGCCTCGTACAGGATGCGCTCGTCGCGGGAGATTACGGTGCGCAGGCCGGCGTCGGGGTCATCGAAGCGCAGCAGGCGGGTTTCGCTGAACTCGGAGCAGCCGATGCTGAGCACCAGGTGCCGCCGGTCGGCCGAGAGCTCGAAGCCGAGCCACATGGCGACGTCGTCCTCCTGGTAGATGACGGTGTCCTCGCCGACCGGTGTGCCCAGCACATGGGACTTCACCTGGTACGGGCGCCAGGAGTCGTCCACCACGGTGTAGAAGATCCGGCTGCCGTCGGGGGAGAAGGAGATGCCGTAGAAAACGTTCTCGATCACGTCCGGGAGCAGCTCGCCGGTGCGCAGGTCTTTGATGCGGAGCGTGAAGCGCTCGTCGCCGGCGTTGTCCACGGCGTAGGAGTAGAGCGTGCCGTCGATGGTCGTGGCGGCCCCGCCCACGGCGAAGAACGGCTTGCCCTCGGCCTCGAGGTTGCCATCGAGCAGGACCTCCTCGCCGGGGATGGCGACGCCGGCCTCGACGGCCGGGGGAGTCCAGTCCGCGACGCGGTCCGCGGTTTCCTGGCCGCGGACGCGGCAGTGGATGCCGTACTCCTTGCCCTCGACCGAGCGGGTGTAGTACCACCAGCCGTCCTTGCGGTTCGGGACGGAGAGGTCTGTTTCCTGGGTGCGGCCCTTGATTTCCTGGAAGATGGACTCGCGCAGCGTTTCCTGGTGCGCGGTCACGGCCTCCTGGTAGGTGTTCTCTGCCTTGAGCAGGTCCACGACCTCCGCGGATTCCTTGTCCCGCAGCCATTCGTAGTTGTCCTCGAACGCGTCGCCGTGGTGGGTGCGCACCGAGGGAACTTTCCGGGCGACGGGAGGCTGCGGGGAGGGCTGCGCGGGAGTCTGGGTCATGGACCCAATCTACCCAAAAGCTGCGCCTCAATTGCCGTTCTGCAGATTGTTGGCCGCCACGTACCCGGCGAGCGTTCCCGAGCCGAGCGCGGCGGAGACCGCGGCGGTTGCGGCCGGGGCCTGCAGGACAATCGACTGGCCGTCCCGGCTGAACCCGGTGCCGGCGGTCGGCAGTGTGAAGAAGGCGCCGCGGCCGGGGGCTGTGCTGCGGAGGCTGAGGGCGAGGTTTTCCAGCGAGGCCAGGGTGAAGCTCGCGTCCAGGGTCACGTGCGGCAGCACCGTGGTGACGAGTTTCCGGACGGTTGTGCGGTCCGCCAGCGCGCCGTCGGAGGACAGTTTGGCGATGACGGCTTTCAGGAAGGTCTGCTGGTTCCGGACCCGCTGGTAGTCGCCGTCGGCGAAGGCGTGGCGCTCGCGGACGAAGGCCAGGGCCTGCACCCCGTTGAGCCGGTGCACGCCCGCCGGAAAATGCACCCTGTCATCCACCGTGCCGGTGAACGGCTGCTTGATGTCGACGTCGACTCCGCCCAGCGCGTCGGTCAGGGCCGCGAACCCCTGAAAGTCGAGCATCACCGTGTGGTCGATGCGCTGGCCCAGCAGCGCGCCCACCGTCTGCGCCATCAGCGGCAGGCCGCCGAGGGACAGGGCCGAGTTGATCTTCGCCTGGCCGTGGCCGGGGATGTCCACCCACAGGTCCCGCATGATCGAGATGCCATAGACGCTTTGCCGGTCCGCGGGGAGGTGGATCAGCACCAGGGCGTCCGCACGCTGGTCGGAGACGCTCCCGGCGGCCGCCGCCGCGCGCTGGTTGTCCCGGCTGTCGCTGCCCACGAGCAGGATGTTAAGCGCGACGGCGGGTGGTTCCGGCGTGGGAGTGGGTCTGGGCGGCGTCGAGGGCGTGGGTGCGGTCGACGGCGCGTGGCTGGCTGCCGGCGCGGGCGCGGCAGCCGGGGCGGCGGTTCCCGCCGGTACTGGGTCCGCGGGCCGCGGCCGGGAGAGGACATAGGCCGAGGCCCCGACGGCGAGTGCGACGGCAAGCAGCGCCGCCAGGAGCAGGATTATCCGACGCCGGCGGCCGTGCGCAGGAGCCGGGGGAGGGGGCGGGGACGCCGCGGAAGCCGCGGCTGCTGGCTCCGGAGCGTTCCCCATGAACGGACGCTACCACCACTGCCCGCCCCGGAGGATGGGTCCAAGGGCCCGCTCCGGGGCGTACACGTGGCGGGAGTCAGATGGCGGGAATCAGTTCCCGTTCTCGAGTTTGTTGGCCGCGACGTAGTCGCCCATGGTGCCCGCGGCCATGGACCCGGAGATGTCACTGATGGCGGTCGGGTCGGTCAGCACGATCGACTGGCCGTCCGTGGACGTTCCGATCCCGCCGGTCGGCAGAGTGAACGTGACCATGTTCTGCGGCCTGATGTCCTTGAGCTCGAGTGCCAGCCCTGCTACCGCTCCAGAATCCAGGGACTTGTCCACACTGACGAATGGCGAGACGGCGCCCACCATGTTGTTGATTGTGAAGGGGTTACTCAGCGTCTGCCCGGCGAGCGACTTCTTGATGATGGCCCGCAGGAACTCCTGCTGGTTGCGCACCCTCTGGTAGTCACCGTCCGCGTAGGAGTGGCGTTCCCGCACGAAGGCCAGGGCCTCGGTTCCGTTGAACGTGTGCTGGCCCGGGGCGAAGGACTGGCCCTTCAAATCGTTCGACGTGAACGGCAGCTTGGTGGTTACGGTCACGCCGCCCAGGGCGTCTGTGAGGCCCTTGAAGCCCTCGAAGTCGATCATCGCCACGTGGTCGATGCGCTGCTGGAAGATTGATTCGACGGTTTGCACCATCAGGGGCGTGCCGCCCAGGGCCAGCGCCGAGTTGATCTTCGCCTCGCCGTGCCCGGGGATGTCCACCCAGAGGTCCCGCATGATGGACATGGTGTAGATGTTCTTACGGTCCGCAGGGATGTGGACGAGCATCAGCGTGTCCGCGCGCTGATCCGTGGGCGTGCCGCCCGCGGCGGCTGACTCGGTGGAACCGCGGCTGTCGCTGCCCATCACCAGGATGTTCCTTGACCCGTCGGTCTTCTTCGGGCGCGTGGACTCGTCCGGGAACGCCTGGTCAATCTTGCTGCTGCCGGAGTCGAACGTGTGCGCGAGGTTGAAGAGGTAGCCTCCAGCCACGACCGCAACAAGAGCGACCACGACGGCGACGGCGATCAGCACCGTGCGGCCTCGGCGTTTCTTCACGGGCCGCCGGCGCTCGCGGAATTCCGTCCCGCGGACGTCGTCTGGGCTTTCGAAGGGGTGTGTCATGAGTTCCTCAAAGTCGGCCGGGGCGCGTGCCCGGCATATATCTGGAGCAGCGCCAGGTGCCGTACGGGAGCTGTGGCGGCCCCCAATACAGTACACCGGGCGCGGCGATCAACACTTTTCGGCGAACGTACCGGCAGATAACGCAGGTTTCCCGGATATGAAGCTAACTGTTGCCTACGTCACAGTCTCTGCCTAGGCTGGGTTGCGGTCGCAGCGTAGCGGCCAAAACGGTCGCAGCGTCGCGGCCAAGCGGTACATGCACGAACAGGGGAATCGTTTTGAACCACAAACTCCGGGTTCTTGTCAGGCTTGACCTCGATTGCGGTCAGGCGGAAGTAGCGGCTCAGGGACACGTGACGGCCCAGAGCCTTCAGGCCCTTTATGTGGTGGTCAAGCGGGCAAACCACCTGAAAGAAGGACTCCACCTCGTGCTGGATGTCAGCCATGCTGTGGTGGAGCCGGCGGCCATGGAGCAGCTGCGGGAGTGCTCTGCCTCCCACCACCTGCCGGCCGCCATTGACCCGCTCCAGTCAGAATGCCAGCTCAGCATCGTGGCGCCGCTGGAAGCGGCCGCGGTTCCCCGGGTCAGGCGGCTGGCCGCGGCCGCTTAGGGTTTAGCCCCTGTGGGCCGCCGGATCTTCGCGCCGTTCGTGTGTCTGCCCGTAGGGGACATCGCGGCTTACGGCGACGGTGTAGGTGGTGTATCCGTGCTGGGTAACCAGGATGCCGTGGCGGCATTCCTTCATGGCGTGTTCACGGGCTATCTCGACGGCGGCGTTCAGGTCGTTCTCGACGGTGTCCGGGTCGTGGGCGGTGACTTCCAGGACGACGTCCGAGTGGCGCTTGATCATCGTGGTCTCTTTCTCGGCGGGATGTACCGGGACTCTCAGTGGGACGGGCTTTCGGGGCCGGCGCAGCCGGCGAGGCGAAAGCGGTGGTTCCTGAGGGGGTGCCCGGCATTCTCTGATGGGGCGGGGCCGGCCATTGAAATCGGCGGGCTGGATCGGCGGAAGCGATATCCTGCGGATCTGTAGTCAGTCTGGATGATCGGTGGACCAGACGCAACACATTGGCGGAAAAAATTTGCCGGCCTCGACGGCGCCGTGGAGGGCTGAGTTGTCCTGTTGTTGAACTGCGGTGGGCTGCAACACCCGCTGCGGCCGCTTTAGCTGTTGTGCCGGGCGAAACGCAGGACAGTGAGGAGGGCGGGCGCGAGCTCGTCCTCCATCTGCCGGTACATGTCCTCGCCGCGGCGGTATGGGTCCACGACGTCGTTCTCTGACGCGTCCTCCGCGAGGGCGAGATGCCGTACCGCGGCGGCCCGGACCGGCAACCCACGCCAGAAGGCCGCGAGGTCCTCCGCCGCCGGAGCCTGTGCACCGCCGCCCTGTTCCCTGTCTCTGTGTTCAAGGACCTTTAGCATGCGGGCGAACTCGCGGATGGTGAAAGTGCGTCGGAGCAGGGAAGCATCCATCTGCAGCACTTCGCCTCTATGCCGTGCGGCCATGGTCAACACCAGGTCCGTGTCGCGCAGGATTTTCGGAGTCAGCTGGCGGGCAGCAAAGCCGTCGGGTGTTCCGCCGTAGTTCCGGATGATGTCTGCTGAGCTGGGCTGGACAGCCTCGCCCACCATGGCCCGTGTGCCAGCGCTCTCCACGCGGAAGGCGCCGGGCCTCACCTGGTCGAGCCCGGCCCGGAGCAGGCGCTCTGCTACGGGGGAGCGGCAGATATTGCCGGTGCAGACGGTGAGGATCCGGATGGGTGGGGACGTTTCCAAGGTTTCCAGTTTCCGTTGACGAGATTCATGGTTTCGGACGTACGGATGCGACGTAGTGTCCGAGCTTATCGTCCCTGCGCGCCGTCGCGGGTTTCTCTCCGCTGCCACGCCGGTGGACACTGTGCGGCCGCAGAATATTTCCAAGTCCGGATGCGTTCCACGGGGTTACCGACCGGAAGACGGACGTTTATGTCTAGGATCCGGGCCGGCCTCGACGGCACCGCGAAGGACTAAACTTTCTCCATGAACGCGTCCGGCCGGCGCCCAATCATCGCCTTCGTGGCGGCGATCGGCGTCGCGCTGGCGGTTGTTCTCCTTCTGGTCTCCTCTGGATCCGACCGGCCAGCCAGTCCAGGAGCCCAACAGAGTCCGGACTCGAAGCCGCTCGAGGTCCCGTCCGCCGCTGCCGACGAATTCTCACCGATTACGGCCACCACCCTGGGGTCCTCGAGCACGGCGGTGCTTGGGACGGACGAGCGGTGGCACGTGGTCTACGAGCTTCAACTGACGAACGTCCGGCCGCAGCCAGCCACCCTGGAGGGCATCGACGTCGTGGACGCCGCTGGCGGGAGCCGGGTTGTCGAGGCATTTTCGGGAGCTGACCTCCAGCACCGGTTGCGGACGCTGGGCTCGAGGCCCACCACGAGCCCGGCGCTCGAGCCGAACGGAGCGTGCCTGGTGCTCATTGAACTCGACTTCGACCGGCGCGCGGACGTTCCGGGCGCGCTGGTGCACCGCCTCCACGTCCTCACGGCACCGGTCGGTGGCGGCAGCGCTTCTGCTCCAACTGCCTACACTGCCGCGCCCGTCCCGCTCGACGGCGCCGCCACCGAGGTCGGGCCTCCACTGCTTGGCGGGGGCTGGGTGGCCGGGAACGGCTGCTGCTCCACCGACGGCGTGCACCGGGCCACGGTGCTGCCGATCAACGGAGCCCTGCACGCCGCGCAGCGCTTTGCCATCGACTGGATCCGCCTCGACAGCCAAGGCCGGCTGGTCAACGGCGACACGGCCGATGTGCGCAGCTACACCGCATATGGTGCGGACATTGTGGCTGTTGCGGCCGGCACCGTGGTGGACGCACTGAATACCCTCGACGACCAGATCCCCGGTCGGCTGCCCGATCCCGCCACGATCACACTCGGGAACGTCCTCGGAAACCACGTCACGGTACGCCACAGCGATGGCCGGTACGCCACGTACGCCCACATGCAGAAGGGCTCGGTGGCCGTTGGGGTGGGCGAGAATGTCCTGCCCGGCCAGACGCTCGGCAGGGTTGGCAACACCGGTAACACCTCGGCGCCGCACCTGCACTTCCAGATCACGGAAGGCAGGTCGGTGCTCGGCTCGGACGGACTGCCGTTCGTCGTCGACCACTTCAGGCTCCAAGGCCGCATGGACGCGCAGCGGTGGGCGGCTGCCACGACGCTGGAGGGCACGTGGAACGAGGGACTGCTCCCGACCCCTAGCCCGCGCAGCGCCGAGATTCCGCTCGACGTCGACATTGTGGACTTCGGGGACCGCCGCTGACAGCAACGATCGACTAGACGAAGCCGAAAAGGGGCGGGAAGACCACCACCACAACTGTTGCCCAGGCGCCGTAGACCGGCAGGTAGCGTGTTTGCCAGCGCTCGACCGCGGCGAAGGGACGGCGCCCGCGCAGGAATCCGACGGCGAGCCAGGCCGCACGCAACAAGTGCACCAGCAACAGCAGGTTCAGCCCGAGCGCGGCGATTTTGTTGGGGCTGAAGCCGAACTCGGCGATGCGGGTCAGCATGGCGGTCAGCATCACGGCATCGACCGCAAGGGCCGCGATGACCAGGGCCAACTGCACAGCATCGAACAGTCCGGGCGGGGCGAGCGGGTCGCGGGCGGAAATCGAGTAGAGCAGCAGGCAGAGGACCAGTACCAGGATCGCGTCCATGAGGATCAGCAGGTTGCGGTCGATCCCGGCGAATCCGCCCGCGGTGGCAAGCACGGCCAGAAGGACCAGCAGCATGGCAACGGTCAGCGGCGTGAACACGCGGGTGAGGACGGGCGCAATATTTTCCACCACCTGCTGCTTGGCTTCGACCAGCCAGGTGGCGACCACGAGGGCGCCGGGCACGGCGAACGGCAGGACCCAGCCGTCCAGGACCGGCTGGAAGTCGGTGCCAACAACCCGGAGCGTCGCGAGGGTGAGCGCGATCAGGACTGCGCCGCCGAGCGCCAGCAGCGTGTAGTAGATCGCGAGCTCGCCGGTAAAACGGACAAAATCCATGCGCCGCTTGTCGGACCGCCATCTCCCCCCGACGTAGGCCATACCGGTCAGTACCCACAGGATGACCGGGGCGTGCAGGGCGGCGAGCATCCCGGTGGCGCCGTCCGGGGCGAACGGGTAGAGGTTGAGGACCAGCGCAAGGGCGGCAAACGGGATGATCAGGGCCGCCGCAACCGCGCCGGTGAAGCGCCGCTTCCACGCGAAGTACGCCGCTACGAAGGGGAAGACGAGCAGGCCCAGATTGCGCATCAGGGCCGCGCTGTCTTCGATCCAGGCAGTTCCGGCCTTGACCGCCACTCCGGCCCCGACGGCGAGCGCGAGGACGACGGCCAGCTCGCGCCATCGGGAGGTGTTGGCGTCCTCGGAACCCTCGGGCACCAGGACGAGCTGCTTCCACAGCCGCTCGGAGTGCTCGCGGGCAAACTCGCGTGAGACGGCGTCCAGGTTGCCCAGTCGCTTGATGGCCACTAGGAAGGCCTCCTCGTCATCGAGGCCGGTCGCCTGCCGGTCGGCGATCTGCCCGCGCAGGTGGTCCTCCAGCTCGTCGACGTCGGCGGGGGAGATCGCCTGGTTGCGCTGGACGTAACCGCGCCACCGGTCGATCTGGGCCTCCAGCTCAGCGTGCGGCGCCATCACGCCCATCCCTCAGTCGCGGCCGCGGGTCCCTGAGTGGTCTGCCACACCTGGCGCAGCGCGTCCGCGACGACGGTCCACTGCTCCTGGCGGTCGGCGAGGGCGTCCCGGCCCGCCGGCGTGATGGTGTAGTGCTTGCGCCGGCGCCCGGCCTCGGAAGTACCCCACAGCGAGGATACGTAACCGAGCCGCTCGAGCCGGTGCAGAAGCGGGTAGAGCATCCCGTCGGTCCACTGCATGCCGCCGCCCGAGAGCTCAGCGACCCGCTTGAGGATTGCGTAGCCGTACAGGTCGCCTTCGGCCAAAATGCCCAGCACCAGAGGTGTGGCCGAAGCGGCGACCAGGTCCTTGTCAATGCGCACCGCGCCTCCTATACCTAGAGCTGAAGGGTATCAGGCTTAGCACTTCTAGGTATAGGAGGTACGGCAATGGTCGGGACGCCAAGTCGGCATGCTAGGAATTTCCCTGCGGTGGTCTTGGAACCGTCCTTGACGCATCTCGGACCTTCCGCATATCCTGAACGAACGGTCGGTAATTATTTATCGGAAATTCACTAGGAGCAACCATGGCATCGCAGACCCTGCAGTCAGTGCCCGCCGAGCCATCGCCGGAACGGCATGAACCGAGCCCCGAGGACGCGGCCCGGCGCGACGCCGAGGGGCAGGCCTACTTCGACAAGGTCATGGCCGAAGATTCCCGGATCGAGCCGCGGGACTGGATGCCCCCGGCCTACCGCAAAACGCTCCTGCGCCAGATCTCCCAGCACGCCCACTCGGAGATCATCGGCATGCAGCCCGAGGCCAACTGGATCTCCCGCGCCCCGAGCCTGAAGCGCAAGGCCATCCTCATGGCCAAGGTCCAGGACGAGGCCGGCCACGGCCTCTATCTCTACTCCGCCGCCGAGACCCTCGGCCAGCCGCGTGATCAGATGATGCAGGACCTGATGGACGGCAAGGCCAAGTACTCCTCCATCTTCAACTACCCCGCCCGCACCTGGGCGGACATGGGTGCCATCGGCTGGATGGTCGACGGCGCCGCGATCGCCAACCAGGTGCCGCTCTGCCGCGCGTCCTTTGGCCCCTACGGCCGGGCTATGGTGCGGGTCTGCAAGGAAGAGTCCTTCCACCAGCGCCAGGGCTTCGAGATCCTGCTGGAACTCTCCCACGGCACCCCCGAACAGAAGCAGATGGCGCAGGACGCGGTGAACCGCTGGTACGCCCCGGCCCTGATGATGTTTGGCCCGCCGGATGACGACTCTCCCAACTCCAAGCAGTCCATGGCCTGGAACATCAAGCGGTTCAGCAATGACGAGCTGCGCAACCGGTTTGTCGGCATGATGATGGAGCAGGTCAAGGTCCTCGGCCTGACGCTGCCGGACAAGGACATCCGGTTCAACGAGGAAACCAAGAAGTGGGAGCACGGGCCGCTGGACTGGGCTGAATTCCACGAAGTCCTGGCCGGCCGTGGCCCCTGCAACGCCCAGCGCCTGGAACGGCGCCGCGAGGCACACCAGAACGGCGCCTGGGTGCGCGAAGCCGCAGCGGCTTATGCCGAAAAACAGAGCCGCAAGCAAGCAGAAAAGGTATCCGCAGCATGACCTCCTCATCTCCCGAGACCCACGCAGGCAACGTCTGGCCCATCTGGGAAGTATTCGTCCGCTCCAGCCGCGGCCTGTCCCACGTCCACGCAGGATCCCTGCACGCACCGGACGCGGCCATGGCCCTGCGCAACGCCCGCGATCTGTACACCCGCCGCAACGAAGGCGTGTCCATCTGGGTGGTCCCGGCCGACGCCATCGCCTCCAGCGACCCCGATTCCAAGGGCTCCTTCTTTGAATCCCCGCAGGGCAAGGACTACCGCCACGCCACGTATTACACCAAGAGCGAGGGCGTGAAGCACCTGTGAGCACACCTGAAACTGCAGAAGAAACGGGCGGCCACGGCGAGATCTCCGTCGGCGTAGCCGGCGCCAGCGGCGACGGCACGGCCAGCGCCACCCGCATCACCCCCGGCAACGCCCTCCGCCCCGAGGACATCGCGCTGTCCGTCAGCCGCGGCACCGCAAAGCCGAGTGAGGACGCCGCCGAGTTCGCCCTGCGCCTGGGCGACGACGCCCTGGTCCTGGCCCAGCGCCTGGGCCACTGGATCTCCCGCGCGCCCGAACTCGAAGAGGACGTCGCCCTGGGCAACATCGCCCTGGACGAGCTCGGCCACGCCCGGTCCTTCCTCAGCTACGCCGGCGGACTGGACGGGCGCAGCGAAGACGACCTCGCCTACTTCCGCCGCGATCACGAGTTCCGCTCGGCGGCCCTCTTCGAACAGCCCAACGGGGACTTCGCCGTCACCATCGCCCGGCAGTTCGTGGTCAGCTACTACCAGTTCGAGCTCTACCGCCGGCTGGCGTCCTCCACTGACTCCACCCTGGCCGGCATCGCCGCCAAGGCGGTCAAGGAAGTGGACTACCACCGGGACCACAGCGCCCAGTGGGTCCTGCGGCTGGCCCTCGGCACGGACGAGTCCCGCGCAAAAATGATCCACGCGTTCAAAGTCATCTGGCCCTACGTGGACGAACTGTTCCGCGACGACGAGCTCACCGGACGCCTCAGCGAGGCCGGCGCCGCGCCGCAGCCGTCCAGCCTGCGCGAGGACTTCGACAGGCTCACCGGCGAGGTCCTGGCCGAAGCGGAGCTCGAGGTCCCCAACGTGCAGCCCTCACCGGGCGGGGGCCGCCGCGGCCTGCACTCCGAGCACCTCGGCTACCTCCTCGCCGAGATGCAGGTGCTCGCCCGCGAGTACCCCGGAGCCAGCTGGTAGGCATCATGGAAATGTTTGTCTCGGACCCGGAAACCGCGGAGCGCCGCAACGCCGCCCAGGGCAACACCGCCCAACAGAAGGCCTGGGCGGTGGCTGCCACAGTCTGCGACCCCGAAATCCCGGTCCTCACCATTGCGGATCTCGGCATCCTGCGCGACGTCCAGGTTTCGAAGGAACCGAGCACCGACGACGACGGCATGGTCCCCGCGGTCCAGGTCACCATCACCCCGACCTACTCCGGCTGCCCCGCCATGGACGCCATCCGGGATGACCTCACCACGGCTTTCCACGGTGCGGGGTATCCCAGCGTCCGGGTCGACCTTGTCCTCTCCCCGGCCTGGACCACGGACTGGATGAGTGAGGCCGGCAAGGCCAAGCTGGAACAGTACGGGATCGCCCCGCCGTCGGGCCATTCGGCGGCCACCAGGCACGCCGGGCCCGTCCGGCTCTCACTCGCCGTCAAATGCCCCCAGTGCTCATCGCTGAACACCAAAGAACTCACCCGCTTCGGTTCCACCTCCTGCAAGGCCCTCTATGTGTGCCAGGACTGCAAGGAACCGTTCGACTACTTCAAAGTTTTGTAAGGAACAGGTGCCTCCATGAAGGTTGTCCGCCAGACCGCCGCGGAGTCGGCCGCAGCCACCGGCCGCCGTCGTGCGTCCTTCCACACCCTGACGGTGGACGAAGTCCGCCGGCTCACCGACGACGCCATCGAAGTGACGTTCGGGGTCCCGGCCGGGCTCGCCGGCCAGTTCGACTACCTGCCGGGCCAGTACGTCGCGCTGCGCACCACGCTGCCCGACGCCGAGGGCCAGCCGCACGAGATCCGCCGGAGCTACTCGATCTGCGCCGAGCCGCGCAACTTCGCGGACGGCTCCAGCGAAATCCGCGTGGCCATCAAGAAGGACCTCGGGGGACTGTTCTCCACGTGGGCCAACGCCGAACTGACGGCCGGCGACGCCCTGGACGTCATGAGCCCCATGGGCGCCTTTGTCTCCAAGCACGGCCGCGACGGCAAGCCCGTTGAACAGAACGTCATGAACTCCATGAACCACCCGGAAGAGCTGGCAGGGGAGCCCGGCTCGTTCGTGGCGATCGCCGCCGGCTCCGGCATCACCCCCGTGATCGCCATCGCCCGCACTTTGCTGGCGGCCCACCCGGAAACCCGCTTCGACCTCATCTACGCCAACAAGGCCGCCATGGACGTGATGTTCCTCGAGGAGCTCGCGGACCTGAAGGACAAGTACCCGGCCCGGCTGGCGCTGCACCACGTACTCTCCCGCGAACAGCGGATCGCGCCGCTGCTCAGCGGCAGGATCGACGCCGAGAAGCTGCAGGCGCTGCTGGGCACCGCCATCCACGCGGACGACGTCGACGAATGGTTCCTCTGCGGCCCGTTCGAGCTCGTCCAGCTGTGCCGGGACACGCTCGCCGCCCGCGGCGTCGCCCCCGAGCATGTGCGCTTCGAGCTGTTCACCTCCGGCAAGCCGGACCGCCCCGAGGGCAACATCGGCCGGCCCGTGATCGAGGACGAGTCCAAGGAGACCTACAAGATCACGTTCAAGCTGGACGGCCTGCAGGGCGACGTGACCAGCCCCACCCACGCCCGGGAATCCATCCTCAACGCAGCCCTCCGGGTCCGGCCGGATGTGCCGTTCGCCTGCGCCGGCGGTGTCTGCGGCACGTGCCGCGCCAAGGTGGTCAGCGGCAAGGTCACCATGGATGAGAACTACGCCCTGGAGCAGGACGAGCTGGACAAGGGCTACGTCCTGACCTGCCAGTCCCACCCCACCACCCCGGAAGTCACTGTCGACTTCGACGTCTAGGTTTTTCGACGCCCGCCTTTCGAATCCAAGGAGTCCCATGATTTCTCTGTCCATCGCCGACGGCGTCGCCGAGGTAGTGCTCGACGCCCCGCACAAGCTGAACTCCCTCGACGAGCAGGCGCTGGCGGATTTGTCCCGGGCGTACGACGACGCCGCTGACGCCGCCGCCCGCGGCGAGGTCCGGGCACTGCTGCTCCGCGGCGAGGGACGCGCCTTCTGCGCCGGCCGCGACATTGCCGGCGTGACCCCGGAGAGCGACGACGCGCAGGCATACCTGGGCGGCCTCGTCCAGCCGCTGCTCAAGAAGATGAGCGCCTTCCCGGCGCCCACGTTCGCCGCGGCCCAGGGCGCCTGCCTGGGCGTGGGGCTGGGCCTGCTGCTGGCCACGGACGTGGTCTACGTGGCGGAGAATGCCAAGTTCGGCTCACCGTTCGCCAAGCTCGGCGCCACCCTCGATTCCGGCGGCCACTGGTACTTCACCGAGCGCCTCGGCATGCACCGGACCCTGGACCTGATCTACACGGCCGAGCTCATGAGCGGCGCCGACGCCGTCGCGCAGGGCCTGTTCAGCCGGGCCATGCCTGCGGGAGAACTGCTCGAGGCCACCCGGTCCATCGTCGCCAACGTCGCCACCGGCGCCACGGGAGCGTTCCGGGCCAGCAAGGAGCTCGTTGCGCACATCCGGGACCAGCGGCTGGGGCTGTGGGAGGCGATGGCCGAGGAGAACGCAGAGCAGGCACGGCTGTGCAAAAGCGATGACTACGCCGAAGGATTCCGCGCCTTCCAGGAGAAGCGCACTCCGGTTTTCAAGGGCTGACGGGCGGCCACCCAGGGCCCACAGCAGATATTCCCGGGTACTCGTCTTTGTCTCGAAGCATTCTCATTTCCGGAACCCGCTTGTAAAGTTCGGTTATGAGTCTGGGGAGATCTGTAACTAAAGCTGTCATACCCGCTGCGGGACTGGGAACGCGCTTCCTGCCAGCCACAAAGGCGATGCCCAAGGAAATGCTGCCGGTGGTGGATCAGCCCGCCATCCAATACGTTGTGGAAGAAGCCGTCCGGGCCGGGCTGACCGATCTGCTGATGATTACCGGGCGCCAAAAGCGGGCGCTGGAGGACCACTTCGACCGCGAGCCCGCGCTGGAAAGCGCCCTCGAACGCAAGGGCGATATTGACCGGCTGGAAGCAGTCCGGCACGCCTCCAGCCTGGGCCCGCTGCACTATGTGCGCCAGGGCGACCCCAAAGGTCTGGGCCATGCAGTGCTGTGCGCCCGTCAGCACGTGGGCTACGAACCCTTCGCCGTCCTGCTGGGCGATGACCTGATTGACGAACGCGACGAATTGCTGACCGCCATGATGGACGTCCAGGAACGGACCGGCGGCTCGGTCGTGGCCCTGATAGAGGTGGATCCGGGGGAGATCAGTGCCTACGGCTGCGCCGACATTTCGGCGGTGCCGGGCCAGGACCATGTGCGGGTCAACCGGCTCGTGGAGAAACCCGACGTCGCCGATGCCCCGTCCAACCTGGCCGTGATC
Source organism: Arthrobacter sp. 2MCAF15 (assembly GCF_052115605.1). NCBI lineage: Bacteria > Bacillati > Actinomycetota > Actinomycetes > Micrococcales > Micrococcaceae > Arthrobacter > Arthrobacter sp. 2MCAF15. The sequence continues at coordinate 132,462 of NZ_JBFRGZ010000010.1, forward strand.
GGCCGGTACGTCCTGCACCCGGAGATTTTCGACGTCCTGGAGAACACCCCGCCAGGCCGCGGCGGGGAGATCCAGCTCACCGACGCTTTGCAGACCCTCGCCGTGTCCGACTGCGAGGGCGGAGGCGTCTACGGCGTGGTCTTCCGGGGCCGCCGGTACGACACCGGAGACAAACTGAGCTACCTCAAGGCGGTCATCTCGATCGCCGCCGACCGGGTGGAATTCGGCGAAGAGCTTCGGGCCTGGATGAAGGAGTTCGTTAGCTAGGCCGGCCTGGCTAGACGGAAGTCTTCGACGGGCCCGGCGCTGGGATGCGTCGGGCCTGCTGTAGTTTTATGGCCCTGAGCGCGGCGGCGGCAAGCAGGGCGCCGGCCACCGACCCTGCAGTGTTGGTCATAACGTCCAGCATGCTTGCGAAGCGGCTGCTGAGGAACAGCAACTGGCCCAGTTCCATGCACGCGGAGGCCAGTAGCCCCAGGGCTGCGTTCTGCCACCATTTCCTGCCGGGAAAGGCCAAGGTGGCCGCCATTCCCACTGGGATAAAGAGCACCACGTTGGCGGAGGCCTCCACGAACGCGTAGTTGAACCATCCAGGAAACCCGTATGCGTGGAGTAGTAGCAGTACTCCGGCAAGTTCGCCTTGGACTGGCCGGTCCACCGGGCTGGGCCAAAACCCGATAATCGCCAACAGGATAAAGGCTCCGCCCAGAACCCCTTGCCACAGCCGGGGCCGTCCCAGCGCCCTCACAGTGGACCTAGGAGGTCTGCAGGACGGCCAAAGCCGCAGTGCCCAGGGCGGCGGCGGCCAGTAGCGACAAGAGGATGTAGGGGAGTGACTGTTGGGTGGGCAGCGGTATGGAAAAGTCCGGCTGCCATTTTCTTTTCGTGCGCCAATGTCTCCCCGTAAATTCAGGTCTCCCCATAGCCCTAGTAAATACCACAACGGGACCATGACAGGCCCTGTGACGTGGTTAACACAAAAATGGTGGTGTGGTTCACCGGTTTCCCGATCAACCACACCACCATCTTTAGTGCGTGTTGTCCTAAAGCCTAGGCTGCGACCTCTGCTTTGGCGCGGCGGCGAACCACAACCACTGAGGTAGCGCCGGCGGCCAGTGCGCCTGCGCCCACCAGGGACCACAGAATCAGGTTGGAGCTGGCGCCCGTGTTGGCCAGTTCTGAAGAGCTGCTGGTGGTGCCATTACCGGTGCCGTTGGTGGTGCCGTTTCCGGCGACAGTTCCGGTGCCGGTACCCGTGGCTGAGCCGGCAACGGTCACGCTGGAGGTCACCGTCTTGCCGGAAGTAACACCGGTCGCGGTGAGGGTGTAGGTGCCAGCTTCGGACAGGCTGATGGGGAAGGCAAACTTGCCGTTGGCGTCAGCGGTGGTGGAGAAGGTCTGCGTGCCCATGGGCAGGTTGATCTTCGCCGGAACAGCCATGCTGGCTGCACCTGCGGAGCCGCCGCCCATAGCCTGCGGTGCGCGGGTAAGGGTAACGGTGATATTGATCTGTTCGCCGGCAAGGAAACCGGTTCCGGAGAAGGTGAAGGTTTGTCCGGGCGTCACGGTGCCGTCAGAAACGGTCCCCTGGACGGTGGGCGCCGGGTAGTCTTCCGCCACTGCCGGAAGGGCGCCCATGAGCGCGATGGAACCGGCAAGCGCGATTGCTGCGAGTGATTTATTCAATGTGTCCCCCTGAGACCGTAAGTTCTAGTGTCACGCTAAGTGGAGATTCCCGGTCCCTTGGATAACCGCAGGTTGAAATCTCAATCGATGAGCCCAAAGCAGACAGTAGCACCCAAAACGCTTGTTACCAAAGTGAATCAAGTCGAGTTACATACTGTTTACCCGGTGTCTACTTGGCCGGAACGCAATCGGCCGGTTTTGCCGCCAGCACCACGTCTTTGACAGCCTGAACGGTTGGCGTGACCACCACTGTGGGTTCGGTGTGCTGGATAATCTTGTCGAAGGTGAATTCGACCGTGTTGCTCTGTCCCGGAGCCAACGTGACGGTGACCGTTCCCACCGGCCTGTTGGCATGCTGATGGGCCGCGAAACCGACCTTCTGGCCGTCCACGCTGGCTGTTTCGATTTGTGCCTGGACGGGGCCGTAGGCGATCACGTTTGTCTGGACCGTGCCGGGTGCTATGCCGAATATGCCGTCGCCTGTCACGTACGCCGGCAGGGACGTTGCCGCGTCTGCCGGGGCGGTATTGGTACTCGTAACACGGACTTTGGTCTGGCCATAGTCGTCGCCGCTGCATTCCTGCACCAACTGCACGGTCCGTTTCACGTAATAGTCCATTTTCGCGCCGGTGCCGTCGTTCAAGTAGACACCGAATTGTGCGGGCGAGATGCTGGGGCCGCTGATGGCGCCGCTAAGCGGATAGTTGGCAATGACATCTTGCTCGGAGGTCGTGGCGGACCACAGCAGGACGCGTCCCTCTTCAGCGCCACGGCCGATGCCCTTGAGCAAGCCCTTAGCCTCACCGTTTCCAGCGGATAGGGCGCCGAAGACTTCCTTGGCAACATCTGCAAAATAGACGTCCTGCAGTTCGGGGCTCGCGATTTTTGCATAGACGTCTGAGACCAACGTCTTCACCACATTCTTGGCATTTAGCTCGGCGGGGAGTCCGCCGCGGGCAGCGGCGATCAGCTCAGGGTTAGTGATCCGCACTGGACCCGTTGCCGCCAAGATATAACTCAGCGCCACGGGGTCCAGGGAAATAACGCCGTCCACAGGCTGTCCGGTTTTCTTCTCCCATATGGCCTGCGCCGTGGTGGCAGCGGTGGGGAAATCGGGTGTGAGGTTGACGTCCTGCATGTATTCGCCCAGACGTGCTGAATAGATCTGCTGCTGCTCGGCATCTACGGACACTACGGGGGACATGGCGCCGAGGCCCGCCGCGCTGCCTTGGGCGCCTAGGGTCATTTTGCCGTTTTCGAGCCTCAGTACAGCGAGCGCTCCGGGTATGCCACCAGAGGCTCGGGCTTCGGCGTTGTTCTGGATCATGAGCAGATAGCTGCGATGGCCTCCAGCCCCCAACATCCCCGGGGCAGTCCGGGCAGCATCGGCCGCCGCATCCAGCGCTCCGGTTACAGCTTCCAGCTGTTCGCGGGCACGCGCCAAGGGTTCCGCGACTTGAGGAATCAAGCCGCTGGCATCGATGGCATTGAGTCGTTCGGATGACGCCCGCACCGCGTGGGCTGCAGAGGAAACGCTCGGGGCGGCCTGTTGTAGCGGTCCCAAGTTTGTCCCGCCACTGCTCGGCAGCAGGCTTTCCCAATTGAGGGATTCGAAAACATTCACCAGCGGGTCCACGCCCAGTGTGGCCACATCGTCAGCTGAACGCGCGACTTCTGTAATGGCGCTGAAATTTGCCCCGAACCACGGAACAGCAGCGGCCAGGGACCACAGCGCATCGCCGGCCGTGTCGCGTGCCGCCGCGGTGTGTGCGCGAAGCTGAGTGGCCGTCGCACGGGCCTCTTGCGGCTTGCCGGCGGCGATATTGCCCTTGAGCTCAGGGAGGAGTTGCGATGTGGCTTCAAGTTCAGTCTTGATGATGGTGGCTCTTGATCCGAGCCACACAACTGCCGCAATGGACAATATCGCTGCGACGACTAGACACAGAGCCGCCGTAGCCCACGGACGGCGGCGGCTCATCAGCGGCCTCTGGGACGGGTCGGCCTTCCCTACGTGAGGGCCATCAACCGGGGTTTCCTGGTCGTCACTCATCTGCGATTATTTCCCTGCCTTGCCGAGGTTCGGCAGATCCATGCATCGATCGGCTCTGCCGAGGATCGAACGCCATAGCAAAACCGACAAAGGACACTCCATTTGATTTTTTGCCCCCAATTGCGAGAGCTGTGGCTCTAAGCCTCATCTATCGGTATGACATCAGAGTTAGACTGCGCCTGTGCTTGCGAAGACTACCTTGAAAGTCTTGAAAAGTATTACTACGTCTCCCATGAGCGACCAGTTTTCAACGTAATAGAGGTCCAGCCTGATGCTTTCTTCCCAACTCAGGTTGGAACGGCCACTGACTTGCCATAGGCCACTCATCCCAGGACTGACGTAGAGCCGGCGGTGTGCAGCATCGTCGTATAGCGCAACCTCGCCTTCTCGCTGGGGTCGCGGACCAACCAGACTCATGCTTCCGCCCAGTACGTTGAGGAGTTGAGGAAGTTCGTCTAAAGAGTATTTGCGGAGAGCACGACCCAGCGGAGTTATTCGCGGGTCATTTTCCACTTTGAACAAGGGCGTATCGCCAGATCCTTGTGCCGCGAGGAGTCTCGCGAGTTCCGTGTCTGCATCAACCTTCATGGATCGGAATTTCAACATGTTGAAGGTCGTGCCCCGCAGGCCAACTCTCTCCTGGCGGTAGAAAACCGGTCCATAATCAGTCAACTTAATCAAGAGGGCGAGCACTAGGAAGACTGGAGAGAGAAGCACGACCAGAATGCCAGCGATGGCGATGTCGAAGGCTCGTTTTGCAACCTTCTTGCCCCCGGTCAACTTAGGCGTGGAAACATGAATCAATGGCAATCCGGCGACTGGCTGCGTGTGGATTCGAGGGCCCGCCACATCTGTGAGTGCCGGCGCCAGAATCATACCTATGTCGCGGGCGGCCAGTTCCCAGCCCAACTGGCGCAGGTCCTTCGGGCGAATATTTACACCGGCCGAGACCGCAACGGCATCGACATTTGTTGACAGTATGGAAGCCAGAATGGATTCAAAATCCGGCTGAGTGCCTGTTACGGGAACTATGAAGTCTCGGTGACCATCAGTGCTTAGCAGCGCACCTGGCAGATGAGCCGCGACGGGGAGATATCCTGCGGCAGGCGTGCTGGCAAGTGATTGTACGAGGTGGGCCGCGGACAACGGGCCGCCTATGATCAGGACCCGTGCGCTGCTCTTACCTACGCGTCTTTCGAGACTCAGGTGTTGGCGAACGAGCCATCGTCCGGCAACCAAGCCGAGAGCACCTGCTGGAAAAGCCAGCCCCACAAACCCTCGGGCGGTGTCGATTCTCAAAGCGTATGACACTACTGCAACAAAACCGAACAGCCAAGCCGAGCTCGAAATGACCCGTTTATATTCTTCCGCTCCCCAACCAAGGACTCGTGCATCCCTGGACCCCCAGAACTCCAGCATGAGCCACCAGGCAAGCACGAGCCCTAGCGACAACAACAGGTAGTCAACCCCGGCGTCCCTAGCTCCCTGGATCTCAGGCAACCCGAAGCGCACAGCGAACGCCCCGGCTACTGCCCACACCACGACGAAAGCATCGACCAGTCTGAGGCGACGCGCATACTTCGGTCTCCAAGGGATCGGCACTGGCTTCTTTTCCACATCTACCCCCATGTACTGAACCACTCAGCAAATGCACTGTATATTACTGTGTCCCTGGGCCCTCGATATCCGAACTAGGTGGTAAGCATTCCGTTAGCTGCCTAATCGTTGCGTTCAACCTAGGATTCCGGGATCCACAAGTGATGCCGCTGTTCGTCACATGACGCAGCTGGCGTGGGCGCACACGAAGAAGGGCCTGATGTGGCCTAGGTGTACTCAGCCAGGACGTTGGTTACGCGGTGAAAGGGTGAAGACCTCTTAGGTTGGTGGTTACCACACACACCTAACGACTAAGAGGTCTTCATGGTGCACCGTAATGCCCGGCTGGCTCCCTCCGGTAGAACGATCCTGGTTTAGCGTGTTCTGGAGGGCCGCCCGCTCTCCCACGTGGCCAAGGAAATGGGGGTATCCCGCACCTGCGCGCACCGCTGGTTCAAACGCTATGTCGAACACGGCTGGGCCGGGATGGAGGACAAGCCTTCGCGACCGCGTTCATGCCCRCACGCCACCTCCGGGGCGAAGATCGATGAGGTACTCGCGGCCCGTAAGGAGCATCGCGAGGGACCGGTCGAGCTGGGCGCCCGCTGCGACGTCCCGGCCCGCACGGTCTCACGGATCATCGCCAGGGCCGGGCTGCCCCGGTTATGGGAATTGGACCCGATCAGCGGCGAACGCATCCGGGCCGGCCGGGCCACCGGCCACCGTTACGAACGCGGCACCCCCGGGGAGTTGCTGCATGTCGACGTCAAAAAGCTCGGGAAAATCCCTAAGGGAGGCGGCTGGCGCGTTCACGGCCGCAGCGAGGCCGTAAAGGGCCGCGGGATCGGCTTTGACTACGTTCACGTTGCCGTGGATGACTACTCCCGCTTGGCCTACGTCGAGGTCCTCCCGGATGAGAAGGGCCCGACCTGCGCGCGGTTCCTGACCAACGCCGCGGCGTTCATGGCCGCGAACGGGGCACCCGTGCAGGAGGTCATGACTGATAACGCCCTCGCCTACATCCGGTCCGCTGCTTTCGCCAAGGCCATGGCTGATCTCGGCGCCAAACACCGGCGCACGAAACCCCGCAGCCCATGGAAGAACGGCAAGGCCGAACGGTTCAACCGCACCCTGCAGGAAGGCTGGGCCTACAAGAACGCCTACGACTCCAGCGACCACCGCACACAGACCCTGACAGGCTGGCTAGACTTCTACAACCACCACCGCAACCACAGCGCCCTCGGAGGACGACCACCCGTCAGCAGATGCAACCAACCTGCTGGCTGAGTACACCCAGGCGCAGAGCGCCGATGCTAACGGGTGTGTGATACTACAAAGCGCGCCTCGGAGCGCAACGGTTCTTGTAAGGTGCGCAGAAGAAGGTATCGGCATGTCCAATGAGATTCTGCGCGGCGGTCCACGTCGTGTCCTGGTCGTTCACGAATGGTTTGCATCTATCGGAGGTTCCGAAAACGTTGCGAACGCCATCAGACAGCATTTTCACGGTGCGGACTTGCTGTGTTTGTGGAGAGGCCGAGACGTGGAGATTCCAGGCCCAGGTCGCGTAATGGAGACAATGCTTGCCGCAAAGCCGTTTCACGGCCGCAAAGTCCTATGCCTCCCGCTGATGCCTCTCGTTTGGCGGTGGACCAAAGCCCGAGCGCAGGCTGTTGATGTTGTGATCGTAAGCTCGCACCTTTTTGCGCACCATGTGGCAGTACCTGCCGCTACAGCAAAGTTAGTGTACGTTCACACGCCGGCGCGATACATTTGGGAACCAACGTTTGACAGCCGTGGACGGAATCTGGCCGTCAAACTCGTGTCCGCCCTATTGAAGCCTTTGGATAGGCGACGGGCAGGGGAGGCCACCGACTTAGCCGCAAACAGCGAGTTCGTGAGAGATCGAATCAGGAAGAACTGGGGCCGTGATGCGAGGGTCATCTACCCCCCAGTAGACGTAGAAGAGATACGCGCGGTACCGGACTGGTCGCGGCTCTTAGCACCGTCTGAGAAGGCAGCGCTGGATGCATTGCCAGCCGATTTCATCTTGGGCGCATCACGATTTATCCCCTACAAACGGTTGGATCTTTCCATTCGGGCTGGCGAGCTCACAGGTATGCCAGTCGTGATCGCCGGAGGCGGCCCAGAGGAGGCACGCCTACGAGATCTAGCGTCGTCGTCATCCGTCCCAGTCCACTTCGTTTTAAGCCCGTCAAATTCCATGCTGAGAGCCCTATATCAGAAGGCCGCGGTCTACGTGTTCCCTCCTGTGGAAGACTTTGGCATCATGCCGGTGGAATCTATCGCAGCCGGCACACCGGTCGCATCCAATGGCTTTGGCGGGGCAAGCGAGTCAGTTCTGGAAGGACTCACCGGGTCACACTTCCAACCCGACGATGATGAATCTCTGTTTGATGCAATCCGCGTTTGCCTCGCTTTGGATCGATCGAAAATTAGCGAATGCGCAAGTAGATTCTCAAAACAGCGCTTCGAATCAGAGCTCTCCGAATGGGTGGCAGACAACTCACGCGAGCACCGACAACGTGTCGTCGATCACGACTAGCGCGAGTGCGACCGATCGATCTGGCGGGCTGTTCGTCAGTGCGGCCCCAAACCGGCGCCGTAGTTCGGCCAGACCTTGGTCCGCCACCTCGTTAGGACGTCCAACTCAGGTCTGTGGCACCGACCGGAATAACGCTGCATGCTAATGGTGAATGGTCAACTGATTGGAAAAGAAGTTCACTATACTATAGGATCCAGAAGTTCGGGTACTGATCTATCGGGGGGACCTGGAGACAAAATGAAGTTCGTCATCGTGTCTCATAGTGAACGACTAGCTGGAGCTGAACGGTCGCTATTCGCCATCGTTGCCGCAGCATGTGAAGCAGAACATCAGGTCGTCGTCACCGTCCCAAGGCCCGGCCCCTTGAAACAGAAGATAGAAACGTCGTTCCCTCAAGTTCGGGTAATAGTCGTCCCAACCCACTCGTGGATGCACGGCGAAGGCTTCTCTGTCAAATCAGTTCCCAGAACATTAGTGTCAATTATTGAGGCGATTCCCCACTCCATCCTCTATCGTCGCTTATCTCCCGATTTTGTAGTGGTTAACTCGTCTGTAATTCCAGGACCAATCCTTGCCGCACGAATCTGTCGGATTCCCTCATTCGTGATGATTAGAGAGTCAATCCTGACAAACACGCAACTCTACTCTGTTATCCCAAAGAGTCTTCTAATTAAATTCATCAAAAGCTTATCTACTTTTCGTTTTGCGGTGTCAGAGTTCGTCGCCAGTCAAATGAATGAGCACTGCACGGTTGACTATCCGGATGTAAGGCGTGACCTTGGCGTCGGAGAAAATATAAGAATTGATGACCACGCCAGCGATCAGCCGTCATCGAGAATCCGAGCGGTCATGCTTGGTTCTTACTCCGACGAAAAAGGACAAGCTGATGCAATAAAGGCCGTAGCGATAGCTCGCGCGGCCGGAGCGGATGTTGAATTATCTCTATTTGGCTATTCGCGCGAAGAGCAGATTTCGGAAATGAAAGAGTGGTGTCGGACAAACGGCATCGGCGAATGGATTAGGCACCGGGGTTTCACTGATGATCCATTGGAGGCATATCGGTACGCAGATGTGGCCGTAGTTTGTTCCAAGAATGAGGCCTACGGCAGGGTGACGGCAGAGGCATTGATTCTCGGGATTCCGGTGGTGGGGTATGCACTGGGCGGAACGGCGGAGATCTTGAGAGGCGGCGGCGGAATTGCGTGTAAACCCACCCCTTCTGATCTGGCCAGGGTGCTTACGTCATTGGTCAAGGACCCAAAACTATTGAGCGACCTGCGTTACCAGTGTCAGTCGCTAAGTGCTGATGGAGCAGATTTTGGTGATTCGGCGAAAACCGTCTCACGCATGGTGGAGAAGATCGCAGGCATCAAAGCCGTTGCGTGAAGCGATAAATGGTGATCGGGTTCGAAGATTGGGAAAATCTTGAAAAATAGTACACATGTCGCGGCCGTTGTCGTTAGCTACAATCGGATTCAGACACTGAAAAAAGTCATCCATGGCCTCCAGCAGCAAACGAGACCGGTGGACAAAATCATTATCGTAGATAACGGATCTACGGACGGCTCTCGCGAACTTGTTCAGAGCCTGGGGGGAAACGTTGCACTCGTAGCGTCGTCAACGAATGGCGGAGGCGCTGGCGGATTTGCTAAGGGAATTGCCTGGTCCGCCGCGCTCAATTTCGACTACGTTTGGCTGATGGATGATGATGCTGTTCCTGACAACAACTCCCTGGAACTCTTGCTCCAGCCCTTTGGAATGGATTTCCCTCGACCGATAAGTTTCACGTGTCCGCGGGTCAACGATGCAGCGGGCGACGTGGGCCCTCGGAACTTCCCCCTCGTATCTCGGAATTTCGACGAAGTCTATCCTTCCGTCGAGAATGGATTATTGCCCGTAAAGGCGGCCACCTTCGTCGGTCCCCTAATATCGATTGAAGTGGCGAAGAAGACACATCTTCCTTTGGAGGATTTTTTTATTTGGCACGACGATATAGAATACACGGCCCGTCTAGAACAGTTCGGTGTGGCCTTTAGCGTGCCTCAGGCACAAATCACTCACTTCGTGACCAATATTGGTCCACAGCACTATAATGCTGGAAGAAATTTTTTCAATATACGAAACCTCATATGGTGGATGAAAGAGACAAGGCTGAACGGCACGTATGATTCCAAGGTGATTTTTAGGCAATTGCGAGGAGCGGTAAAATCGCAGTTTCTAGCGGCCCCCAACAAGCTAGCATTTCTTTGGATCCTCTTGAAGGCTGTTTGGGTAGGGTCTGTTCGTTCTCCTCGTCACAGAAATTTTGAGGAGTTGATCGTGGAAAGCCGGCTACGGGACAGTCTCTATTCCATATATACTGAGGACGTAAGGCCGAGTCTTGGCTAGTGCGAATAAGTCTAATTGGCAAACTTCATTGCCCGTGCGCATCGCATTTTTTGCGCTCGGGCCGCTGTTTTCAATCATAGTTCCTATCCTGACACTCCCCGCGATAAGTGTTAATTTTGGACACAACGGTTGGGCAAGTATTGCGGTCGGTCAGTCGTTAGGAGTAGCAGCCGCTATTGTTATCGAACTTGGCTGGACGGTAGCGGGGCCGATCCAGGTGGCCAGAGAGAGCATTGACGGGCGAAGCTCGGCATTTCGCCGCAGCTTACTCGAGCGCGGATGTGTGGCCCTGCTTAGCCTTCCTGCAATCGGTGTTGTCGTCCACTTTATTAATCCTGTTTATGGCGTTGAGGCATTCCTAACGGCAATTGCAATGGCCATGGGCGGTATGTCAGCGGCGTGGTTCTATGTAGGAACAGGAGCCTCAATCAGGATGCTGTTGTTGGACTCGATCCCCAGAGTCGCTTCCTCGGTGGCGGGCGCTGTCCTTCTGATAAGTGGTGCCCCCCTGATTGCTCTTCCGCTGACGCAACTAACGGCGTCCTTTGTCCTTCCGTTTATTCCTTTGCTTTGGCTGCCCAAGGGAGCAGGAAGGACCGAAGTACGAAGTGTGTGGAAGGAACTGGCATTTACATGGCGCGTCCAAGGTGCTGCTTTCGTGACGCGGGTGGCTTCAAGCGCATATGTTGCTTTGCCGACGGCACTAATGGCCACAGTTGCTCCGATAGTACAAGTAGCGTCCTATGCAGCTGTCGACAGGGTTGGTCGCACTGCCCTGGCCGCACTAGCCCCATTTAATCTTGCCTTGCAAGGTTGGGTTCCTGCTGCCGTCGGCCGAGAGCGCCGTCGCCGCATGGTCCTGGCATTGTGGATGAACGCCGTTCTAGCTCTTATTAGCACTTTCGGTTTCTGGCTGCTTGCGCCATCGGTGATTCAGCTCTTGTTTGCAGGCGAAGTGTCGCCGGATGGGAGTGCCGTATTTTCATTCGGCCTCGCAATCGGCGCTGTCGTGCTCAGTCGATGTACAGGAATACAGATCCTGGCAGTCTTGGGTAGAACATGGACGACTGCAAGCTCCACCATCGTCGGACTTGTCGTATCAGTCCCGATGGTGCTGGTCCTCGGAGCGGAATATGGGGCAGTGGGAGTAGCCTGGGCAATCGCAGTCACGGAGATGGCTGTCTTAGGTTTTCAAGTCACGGCTTTGCTCAAATTGGCTCATAGTCGACGTCTAATTCAACCCGGACACGTTGACCTGCATCATAACTCGAGAGCAGAAGTGTCACGCGATTCAAGGTAGGTCACCCATGCACATAATCATTGTCACTGACGATGTTCTCTATCCAACCAACAGCGGAGGACGCTCGGCGCTACTGGGCGAGTGCGAGGCGCTTGTGGCCGCCGGCTGTGAGTTAACGCTAGTGGTGTCGCACAGGAATGTGATTTCGCTAGATGACGTGGCACGCCACGAGGAGTTAGCGTCGCGAGTTGTCTTCGTTCACCGGTCTGGTTTCGCCGCCACAAGTGCTCTCCACCCCATGGCCCCGTATCAGATGAAAAGTCGTAGGACGGCTTCCAGAGACCTGGCCGTGAGCCTTTGTCGTGACGACACGGTGGGAGTCATTGCTTCGCACGAATGGACGATTCCGTTGGCCAAAAGCATAGCTGGTCCGAGCGGCCTCCAAGTAATGTTGCGGAGCCACAATGATGAAGTGGCGTATATGCACGCGCTGGCGAAGAGTTCTACTGGCTTGAGGAAATTGTATTACTTGGCTGAAGCGATTCGCCTCCAACGCGTACTCAAAAAGATCTATCTTGACATAACGGCCGTTGCAATCCTCTCCAGGGATGACTCCGCTGCCTACACGCGATTCGGCCTAGAACCGAAATTCGTGCCTGCAGTCATGTTCCGTGAACAGGACTGCAACGTTAATATTTCGAACACGCCACCCCCGAGTGCTCGGCTCTTGTTTGTTGGAGCATTGGATATGCCACAGGCCGTCGCCGGACTTGAATGGTTTTGCAAACGGGTCTTGCCGCGCATCCGGTCCGCCATTCCTCACGCCGAGATCCACGTTGCTGGAAGAAGAGCGAGCAAAGAGTTGTCGCAGTTCCTTCTCGCATGCGAAGGTGTTAATTTTCACAGAGAAGTGGAAGATCTGGAACCGCTCTATATGTCAGGGCGCGTATTTGTGAATCCGGTTTTCAGCGGCAGTGGCGTAAACATAAAAGTCGGGCCACCTGCTATCCGTGGAATACCCATTGTAACGACGACGACTGGCGCGAGGGGGTTGACACATTTGGCCCCTGGATTCTTGATTACGGATGATGAAGTAGAGTTCGCAGCAAGTTGCCAAATGTTGCTTGAAAACGACAGCGTATGGCTGGAGCGGTCGCATGAACTCTCCACGCGTGCTAGCTCCGTTTCGAGTCAAGCAATTGCACAATCACTACTTGATATGTTTCAGGAAACGAGGGTCTAATTGCATCGCAGAATTTGTCGAATAGTGCAGAGAAAAGCTCGACCAAAGCATGTCAGTGAATAGCTTACACACACTCCCTCTCGTCAGGCACAGGCGTTTGATTTGGTGGCTCACGTTCGCCGGCTGCGCACTATTTGCCGTTGACGACGTCGCTGTTTTTCGTGGCCTGGGTGGGGGACTGCTAGCGTCACCAGGCTGGCTGCCGATCATAATTGCCGGATTTCTGGCCTCGCGCGACCCTCGTTTCCGTCGTCTGCGCCTTTCGCGGGTAATCATTGCGGTATTTTCGTACGGAATACTTATTACGTTGATAACGCTTCCTTTCTTGGCGGCGGATGTGTTGGGCGAAAACCCCATCGCAAAAAGTATAAAAGTTGCTGTTTCCGTAGGCGTCTGGCTACTGATGCTCGTGTCGGGTGCGATTCTTTCGAGAGTGGTGCCCAGGGCGGTCCAGGCCGGTGCAATCGCGGCAATCGCCACCATGACGCTTGGGGCACTTCTGTACCATCTCGGGTACCAGGGGGTGGACCAGAATGAGCTAATCCACTCCTATCAGAATTTACAGCAAAGAGTCCGCAGCACACGATTTGAAGCATCATCTCTCGGGGCCGGTTTGATTGTATGCCTAGGACTTATTGCCATGCGTTCCACGCGAACGATGGCAGTAGTCCTATTCCCTGTAGGCCTCATAATGATTGGGGTAGTCGCTGAAAGCAGGGGAACCAACCTTACTATCTACGTCTCTTTGCTCGTCATTCCGTTTTTGATTTGGCTAAAATCGAGAAAGGCAGATCTGACGGCTAACGTAGTTCTGTTTTGGGCTTCCGTTCTCGCTGCTTTGGCGGTGGTCTCTTCCTTTCGCTTGGACTACTTCCTCGGCAGCGCATTATGGTCGGAGCTGGGACTCAAAACCGAAGGTACATCGGATGCCAGCAGAAGCATGTGGGCCGATGCCTCCCTTGCAGCCGTAGGTCAGCATCCACTGGGGATGGGCTACGCAGCTTACCTTGAATGGCTACCCAAACTTGTTGAGAACTCGACCCGTTCCGCTCTTGACTTTTTTCCGATCCGTGATCTATCAGAAATGATTAATCAGTCCTTCGCTGCGAGTGACGCAACGCTGTCTCCCAAGAACTTGGTGGGCATAGCGGCAGTTTTCTTGGGTGCCGTTGGCGTGGCCATGGTCGGGATTCTATATGCAGCTACAATAAAGAATTCAATCCACGGAACTATGTCGGGTGAGAGTAATCGTTTGATCGTTGGAGTATCTTTGGTCATCGTGAGCAGCACTTACTACACGTCAATTTTTAGCATGGATCAGGCTTTTCTCTTTGGCGCATTAGCTTGGGGCAGTGATGAACTGTTAAAGATGCGGGATGGAAGAGAATTGACTCAAGCGGGAATTGGTAGCGGCGGCCTTGGCGGCCTTCGCAAAACTGGGGTGGTCTACAATGGAAATGAATAGTAGAGGCGACGTTTCAATGGGAAAGTCTCCCGTCAGTGTCTGGATCGTTAACTACAATTCCAGTCAATATTTGGAGAAGTGTCTTTCGTCGTTGATGTGTGAACCTATTGATGCGATTTTTGTTTTAGATAATGGATCGGATGCCGACGACAAAATTGCTGCCATGGAATTGGTATCTAGAGTTGAGAATGCCACGTTCCTTACTGCGGATGTCAACCTAGGCTTTGGTGGTGGGATGAATGAGGTCTCTAGGAGCTACAATCACGCTTCTCCTGACGAAGTAATTTGGCTTCTTAATCCTGATTGTGAAGTTGAGCCTGGAACAACTCTTAAACTTCTCGAAGCACTTGAGGCTTTCGATATTGTTTCGCCACTTATTACGAATGGTGCCGCCCCTGACCGCAAAGTCTGGTTCGCGGGAGGTGTGCTCGATCCCGCCAAAGGTGCGTGCTCTCATATAGGTTACGGTAGTCGACCAGAGGAGTTTTCTACTGGACCTTCAATGCCCACCATGTTTCTAAGTGGCGCGTCCATCGTGATGAAACGATCGGCCTGGGACACTCTCGGGGGCTTTAGGGAGGACCTGTTTCTCTACTGGGAGGATGCTGAGCTCTGCATTCGAGCGACGGAGCTCAGTATGAAATTAGGCATCGTTCCTCAGGCGCAGGTCTGGCACAGGGAGGGAGGGTCGTCTGTCAGCGATGGTTCACTGCGGAGCAAGACCTATTACTACTACATTGCACGGAACAGAATAATCGTATGTTCGGCTATGGCCGCGAAATACGACATTGTATTAGGAAGGGGTCTAGTTGAGTCACTTAAGCTCCTAGGCCGTCCGTTGCTACGCGAGAAGTCCGGGAGAATAGAGAAGTTTTTGGCTGCTGCTAGCGGTACCTTAGCTGGAATATTCTCTTGAACAGTTCCCGAGTGATCGAGTGCCCGGAGTTTAGCCAGAGATCTCAACCTTTCGCAGCCGTGGTGCGTACTTTCGATCCAGGTCATGATGGCCCGTCAACTCGAGCGGCACTGCGGCAACCTCCCTCACACGCCCTCAACTGCTGAGGAAGCGTCGGTTACAGCTCCAGCTTGTGAATCATCGGGTGCCCGCCCGGAGAAAGAGGCTTGTATCTCTTAAGTACCCGCTTTTGAGGTGGGGTGGTCGTCGTTTACGGGCTCTTCACGGTTCGTGGGGAAAGTGATTCCCGGATGAGTGTCATGCCGCCGTCCGGACGGCACTTCTCATGAGGATAATCGATTTGTAGTTCCCGGCGTTTCGGTAGCCGCGGGCGGTTCGTTTGATGTGCTTGATGCTGGTGTTG